>NZ_JBVJLO010000012.1:0-257015 GCF_055584685.1 Streptomyces sp. NPDC102258 | reverse complement strand
GGGAGAGTAGGACGCCGCCGAACAATTATTGTGGGATAGCCCCGCACCAGCCCTTACGGGTTCGGTGCGGGGCTTTTCTGCGTTTACGGGCTGTAATGGCGAGGCGTGGGGGCGGGGGGCTGGTTAGGATCCGGCGGTATGGATCATTACGAGATACGTGCAGTGCGGGCCGATGAGTGGCAGAAGGTCAAGGGGCTGCGGGTCGATGCCCTGCGGGATCCGCTGGCGGGCGTTGCCTTCCTAGAGACCCTTGAGCAGGCGCAGGGGCGGACGGACGCCTTCTGGCAGGAGCGGACCGAGGGGGCCGCGGTCGGCCGGCGGGCCAGGCAGTTCATTGCCGAGGCCACCGACGGGGAGTGGGTCGGTTCGGTGACCCTCTTCGTGGAGGAGAAGGGGACGGCCGACTTCCTCGGGGAGGCCATCGCGCAGGACCAGGGGCATCTCGTGGGCGTGTTCGTACGCGAGGAGTGGCGGGGGCGCGGGCTGGCCGAGGGGCTGTTCGAGGCCGCGCTGGAGTGGGCCTGGGGGCTGGAGGAGCCGGCACTGGGACACGTACGGCTCTATGTGCACGAGGACAATCCGCGGGCGGCGACCTTCTACCGGCGGTTCGGGTTCTCGGCGAGCGGGCGCGTCCTGCGGCTGGAGTCCGGGGCCGAGGAGCACGAGTACGTGTACGGGCGGCCCGAGGGGGTCTAGCCGAGGGCGGCGTCGGGCCAGTGGGCTCGGGCCTGGGCGCGGCTGCGGCAGAGGGCCAGCAGGGGGAGCGTCGGGTCCTGGAGGAGGTCGGGGAGCTGGGGGAGCGGGGCCACTGCGGCGATGTCCTCCAGGACCAGGGTCAGTGGTGGGTCGAGCCGACCGGCGGATGACCGTGCGGCCATGCGGCGGCCGTGCTCGACCACGCTGGAGGCGAGTGCGGTCAGCAGGGGCATCGCACCCGGGTGGGTCCGGGGGTCTTCGAGGGGTTCGCCCACCACGTAGAGGGTGCCCCCTTCCGAGACGAACGAAGCCAGGGTGAGGGCGTCCGTTCGATTCGGGGTGCAGGCCTCGCGGATGTGGATCGAGGTCAGGGAGGAGAGGGCGCGGGCGGCCAGGGCCTGGGCCTGTTCGCGGCGTTCCGGGTGGGAGATGAGGGCGCTTTCCAGCTCGCCGGCGGCGCCGGGGGCGGCCTGGAGGTGGGTGCGGAGGATGCGGACCGGGTCCTGGACGGAGTGGCCCTGGGCCCAGCGGTGCAGCTGCTTGAAGGGGCGGGCGTCGAGGGCGGCGGCCTGGAGCCAGCTGCGCAGGAGGGTTTCCGCGGTGTCGGCGACGGCCGCGTCGAGGCGGGCCTGGGGGCGTACGGGGGCCAGCAGGGCGATCGCGCGGGCGGCGGCGGTATCGCGGTCGGCGCAGTCCTCGGCGGGGTTCCAGTGCATGCGGGCCGGGGTGTCACACAGGTGGGAGGGGTCGTAGAGCAGGACCGGGCCGAGTTTCGACCGGGCGTCCTTGGTCTCCGACCAGAGGGTGGGGGATGAGGTGACGACGAGGACGGCACCCTCGGCGGAGGCGATGCTCTGGGCGGCCAGGTGGTGGCGTTCCGCCGGTGTGCCGTAGGCGAGGCGTGGGGGAGGGGTGGCTGCCGGTCCGGGGTGGGTGGGGCTGTCGGGTTCGGTGGCGATCCCCGTTCCGGTGCCGGGGCCGGGGCCGTGGTCCGTTCCGGTTCCGGTGCCGGGGACCGTGGGGGTGTTCGGGGCGTAGCCGAAGCCGTAGCGGTAGGCCTCGTCGGCTGAGGGGCGGGTCGCCCGGGCCTCGGCCGTGGGCTGGGGTTCCGGGTGGGTGGCGTGGGCGCTCGGGGCCGGGGCGGGTGCCGACGCGGGCGCGGGCTGGGGGTCGGCCGGGTGCGGAGCATGGGAGGGCGCGTACGGCGTGGGCTGGGCTGCGGGCCGGTGCGGAGCGGGGGCCGCCGCGTACGGCGTGGGGTGGGCCGCAGGCGAGTGTGGCGCGTGGGCGGCTGTGTACGGCGTGGGGTGGGCGGTCTGCTGGGGTGCCTGTGCCGGGAGGGGGGCCGGTTGTGGCTGGGGGGTCTGTTTGGTGCGGCGGGCCTTGGTGCGGGCCACCACGCCGAGGGTGAAGATCGTGAGGACCAGGAGCACCAGGAGCTGGCTGATGAACAGGCCCCAGAAGAGGCCCCAGCCGGGGAGGGCCGCCGGGTCGGTGTCCGGCCAGGCGGCGGCGAGGTCGTGCGGTTGTGTTATCAGGGCGCGCACCGCTTGCGGGGTGCGGGTGAAGGTGACCGTGGCCGGCCAGGCGCCCTTGGTGAAGAGGGCCGCGAGGCCGGTGGCCGACCAGACCAGGACGGCGAGGCCGAGGAGGAAGGCGAGGAGGCCGACCAGGACTCCGTCCGGGATGCCGCCGGCTCGCGCGGGGGGATCCGTACGTCTGGGGTCGGGCATGGTCAGGCCACCGTGGTCGCTGAGCCGGGGCCGTTGCGGCGCTGGCGCTCCATGTACAGGGCGCGTTCCTCCGCTTCGAGTTCGGCGGCCAGCAGGTCGTCGGGGAGCTGGGGGGCGGAGGATTCCGTCATCGCGCGGTCGGTGTAGACGAGGGGGCGTTCGGACTCGGTGATCAGGTGTTTGACGACCTGGACGTTGCCGTTGACGTCCCAGACGGCGATGCCGGGGGTGAGGGTGGGGATGATTTCCACCGCCCAGCGGGGGAGGCCGAGGACGCGGCCCGTCGCTCGGGCCTCGTCGGCCTTCTGGGCGTAGATCGTACGGGTGGAGGCCATCTTGAGGATGGCCGCGGCTTCGCGGGCGGCGGCGCCGTCGACGACGTCGGAGAGGTGGTGGACGACGGCGACGAAGGAGAGGCCGAGGCGGCGGCCGAACTTGAGGAGGCGCTGGAACAGCTGGGCCACGAAGGGGCTGTTGATGATGTGCCAGGCTTCCTCGACCAGGAAGATGCGCTTCTTGCGGTCGGGGCGGATCCAGGTGTGTTCCAGCCACACGCCGACGATCGCCATGAGGATGGGCATGGCGATGGAGTTGCGGTCGATGTGGGACAGGTCGAACACGATGAGGGGGGCGTCGAGGTCGATGCCGACCGTCGTGGGGCCGTCGAACATGCCGCGGAGGTCGCCGTCGACGAGGCGGTCGAGGACGAGGGCGACGTCGAGCCCCCAGGCCCGTACGTCGTCTATGTCGACGTTCATCGCGAGGGCGGATTCGGGCTCGGGGTGGCGCAGCTGTTCCACGATGTCGGTGAGGACCGGCTGGCGCGTGGTGATGGCGTCGACGACGTAGGCGTGGGCGACCTTGAGGGCGAAGCCGGAGCGTTCGTCGAGGCCGTGGCCCATGGCGACTTCGATGATGGTGCGCAGCAGCGCGAGCTGGCCGGTCGTGGTGATCGCCGGGTCGAGGGGGTTGAGGCGGATCCCGTCGTCGTTGGCGGCGATGGGGTCCAGGCGGATGGGGGTTATCCCCAGCTGCTGGGCGATGAGGTTCCATTCGCCGACGCCGTCCTCGCCCTGGGCGTCGAGGACGACGACCTGGCGGTCGCGGAAGCGCAGCTGGCGCAGGACGTACGTCTTCTCCAGGGCGGACTTTCCGTTGCCGGATTCGCCGAGGACCAGCCAGTGGGGGGCCGGGAGTTGCTGGCCGTACAGCTGGAAGGGGTCGTAGATGTAGCCCTTGCCGCTGTAGACCTCGCGGCCGATGATGACGCCGGAGTCGCCGAGGCCGGGGGCGGCGGTGGGCAGGTAGACGGCCTGGGCCTGGCCGGTGGAGGTGCGTACGGGCAGGCGGGTGGTTTCGACCTTGCCGAAGAGGAAGCTGGTGAAGGCGTCCGTCAGCGCGGACATGGGATCTCGCATGGCGGCCATTCCCTCCAGCTAGCGTCGGATGCCGGTGGCGAACGGCAAGGTGTTGACGAAGGCGCGGTGGTGCTCGCGGTCGCACCATTCGAGTTTCAGGTAGGACTTGCCGGCGGAGGCGCGGATGGTGCGCTTGTCGCGGGCGAGGGCTTCGGGTGAACGCGAGGACACCGTGATGTACCCGACGAGGTTGACTCCGGCAGCGCCGCTGGCCAGATCTTCACCCCTCTGGTCGAGCCGGCCGTGGGCGGCGATGTCGCGGGGGTCGACGGTGCGGTTCATCTTGGCGGCGCGGCTCGCGTCGGCCTCGTCGTTCGTCTTCTCGGTGAGCATGCGCTCGATGGCGATCTCGGTGGGTTCCAGGTCCATGGTGACGGCGACGGTGCGGATGACGTCGGGGGTGTGGACGAGGAGCGGGGCGAGGAAGTTCACGCCGACCGGGGTCATGGGCCATTCCTTGACCCAGGCGGTGGCGTGGCACCAGGGGGCGCGGGTGGAGGACTCGCGGGTCTTGGCCTGGAGGTAGGTGGGCTCGACGGCGTCGAGTTCGGCGGGCCAGGCGTTGCGCTTGGTCATGGCCTGGATGTGGTCGATGGGGTGGTCCGGGTCGTACATGGAGTGCACGAGGGAGGCGAGGCGGCCCTGGCCGAGGGGCTGGCGGACGCGGATGTCGGCTTCGGCGAGGCGGGCGCAGATGTCGGTGAGCTCGCGGGCCATGACGATGGCGAGGCCGGCGTCGCGGTCGAGCTTGCGGCCCTTGTGCGGGGTGGAGGCGCGGGCGATGGTGACGGCTTCTGCGGCCAGGTCGCGGGTGAAGTGCATGCAGGCGACGAGGTAGGCGCGGTGCTGCTCGGAGGAGGTGGAGACCATCGACTGGAGCTGGTCGTAGGAGTCGCGCAGCCAGCCGGGGGCGCGGGTGTTCCCGCGCTGGGCGACGTCCTTGGCGTGGGCGTCGGGGTCGGCGGGGAGGGTGCGGGCGAGCATCTGCAGGCGGGTGACGAAGCCGTCGCCGTTGGCGACGTGCTTGAGGAGGGTGCCGAAACGGTCGACGAGGGCTTCCTGGTCCTCGCTGTCGCGCAGGCCGACGCCGGGGCCCTCGATCTCGATGGCGGCGGTGACGGTGCGGCGGTCGGCGTGCAGGAGAACGGCGATCTCGTCGGGGCCGAAGGGGGCGGCGAGCCAGTTGATGCGGCCGATGCCGGGGGGCGGGCCGACTTCGACCTCGCGGCCGTCGGCGGCGCGGGTGCCGGCTTCCATGGCGGAGGAGCGGTACGTGGTGCCGCGGCGAAGGGTGCGCTTGTAGCTGCGGCTGATCTCGAACCACCGGTAGAAGGTGCGGCCCTTGTAGGGGACGTACACGGCGGCGAGGGCGAGCAGGGGGAAGCCGGCGAGGCTCACGATGCGCAGGGTGAGGGCGGGGACGAGCAGTCCGCTCATCATGCCGAAGAACGCGCCGACGATGATCAGGGCGATCTCGCCGGTTTCGCGGTTCTTGCCGACGATCGCGTTCGGCCGGGCGCGGCCGATGAGATACGTGCGGCGGGGCGCGATCGGGTGGACCTGGTGGGACTGGGTCGTCAACGCCCGTCACCTCCTGTGTTTCCTGTGTTGCCGGCGGTTCCTGCGGTTCCTGCGGTTCCTGCGTTCCTCGGACTGGAGCCGGTGCGGGGCGGGGGTGCGGCGGAGGGGACAATTCCGCCGCCGGATCCGCCGCCGGGGCCGCGGCTGCTGTGGGCGGCCATGCCTCCGGAGATCTGGTTGGCGTCACCGCCGGTGGACCCGCCGCCGCCGGCGCGGTGGGCGCCGCCGCCGCGGCTGCTGTGGGTTTTGATGCCCTGGGATACGAGGGAGGCGGGGGAGCTGATGACGGCGGCGGCCTGGGCGCCGTCGGTGGCCTTGGAGCGGTTGGTGCGGGCGGAGGCGATCTCGTCGCCGAAGCCGGGCACGAAGCGGTAGATCATCGCGGAGGCGAAGATCGCCAGGAGGATGATGGCGAGGCCGGAGACGACGGCGGAGAAGGCGTTGGGGCCCTTGTCGCCGGCGAGGGCTCCGGCGAGGCCGAGGACGATGACGATGACCGGCTTCACGAGGATGACGGCGATCATGATGCCGGCCCAGCGGCGGACGTGGCCCCACATGTTGCGGTCGACGAGTCCGGAGTAGACGACGGTGCCGAGGAGGGCGCCGACGTAGAGGAGGGCGGCGCGGATGACGAGCTCCAGCCAGAGCACTCCGGCGGCGAGGACGGTGACGAGGGCGACGACGATCAGCATGATCGGGCCGCCGCCGATGTCCTGGCCCTTCTTGAGGGCCTCGGAGAAGGAGCCGAAGAAGACGTCGGTCTGGCCGCCGGTGGCGGAGGCGATGACCTCGGTGACGCCGTCGGTGGCGGAGACGACGGTGTAGAGGATCAGGGGGGTGAAGGCGGAGGCGAGGACGGTGAGCCAGAGGAAGCCGATGGCTTCGGAGAGGGCGGTGGTGAGGGGGACGCCGCGGATGGCGCGTTTGGTGACGGCGAGGAGCCAGAGGACGAGGGTGAGGATGGTGGAGGCGGCGAAGACGACGGCGTACTGCTGGAGGAAGGCGGGGTTGGTGAAGTCGACGTTGGCCGTGCCCTTGATGGCTTCGCTGAGTTTGGTCACGATCCAGGCGGCGGCGTCGGCGCAGCCTTTGGCGAGGGAGGCTAGGGGGTTGAGGGCGTCGGTCGAACCGTCGCTGGGAGCGAGCCCTGCTCCCGTGCCCTTGCCCGTTCCCCGGCCTGCTTCGCAGTACTGCTTCGAGGGCCCGTCCAGCAGTGCGCACGGGTCGCTGCTGGCCGAGGCGCTGGGCGGGGGGGTGGCTCCGGGCGTGGTCGCCGGGGGGGGCGGCGCCGCGTAGGCGCGTGTGGCCAGAGCGATGAAGGCCAGATGGACGGAGGCGATCACGCCCAGCCTGCGGCTAGCGGGCATAGGTGAACCCTCCGAAGTCCTTGATGGCTTTGCTCATGTCGTCGGACGTCGAGACGGGGACGTCACCGGGGACGGGAGCAGGGCCGTCCTGCTGCGTGTCGTCGACGACCTTCCAGTCGTCGGCCACCCAGGTCAGTTCGAAGGTCCAGGTCTTCCAGGTGGTGCGGACGGGGTCCGTGGACTTCTCGCCGGACATGCCGATCAGGCCGGTGTACCAGACCGAGATTTTCGCCGCCGTCGGGGTGTAACTCTCGACGCGGGTGCCGACCGGGACGGTGCGGGTCACGAACGTGCTGCCCTGGGGTGGTGCGCCGTTCGCGTCGAGGCCGAGCCTGGCCAGGAAGGCGGGGCTGTAGGCCGCGTCCTGAGGAGCCTTCAGGGCCGCGGCCGCCTGGGGCGCGTAGATCCCGTCCACCAACGCGTGACGGGAGTTCTTGTTGAACATCGCGTCCGAGCCCAGGGCCACCGCGTAGTTGGCGGCGGCCGATTGGGCGCCCTGTTCGTCGTGGGCGAAGCCCTTGGGGAGGCCGGCGGACTTGGTGGTGACCGGGGGGGTGCCCGTGGGGGCCGTGGAGGTGGTTTCGGGGGCCTTGTCCGCGGTGGTGGTGTCCGGGGGTGTGGAGCGGTTCGCGAACGCGATGGCGGCGATGAGGACGACGACGACGCCGACCACCGTGATCAGGCCTCGGGTGGGGCGGGGGCCGCGGCGGGGGGTGCCGTAGGGGTCGGAGGGGGAGTCCGGGAGGCGGGTGCGGGTCTGGCCCGTGCCGCCGACCTCTCCGCCGCCGCCGTAATGGTCGTCGTTGCTCATTGCGTCTCCGCCCCCTCCGCGTCGTTCGACGGTAGCGCTGGTTTCCGCTCAGGCGCGGTGTGGTGAGTCGTCATCAGGGTGCGGCCGGGCCGGGTGGTTCGGCTAGACGGCCATTCCGTAGACGATCGTGAAGAGGGTGCCGAGGGAGCCGATGATGAAGACTCCGGTGAGGCCGGCCACGATCAGGCCCTTGCCCTGTTCCGCGCTGAAGGTGTCGCGCAGGGCCGTCGCGCCGATGCGCTGTTTGGCGGCGCCCCAGATGGCAATGCCGAGGCAGAGGAGGATCGCGACGGCCATGACCACCTCGATCATGACCTTCGCTTCGTTGCCGAGACTGCCGAACGGCCCCCAGTTCGGGGCGATTCCGCCGATGATGGTGGTGATGTCGCCCTTTTCGGCTGCCAGGATCATGTAACTCACCGCCCCTGTATGGGTAGTTCCGGTAGCCCGTGCCCGACGGCAGGGGCCACGCACTATCTTCGCTGATGAAACCGCCGCCGTCGTCGACTTGGCGGCTCTCTTTACCCGATCTCCTGGCGTGCGCCCCTTTTCGCGCGCCCTGACCTGGTCACTCTGTGTATCACGAGGGGTGACGCCGGGCAATGACTGTCCGCTCGGTGGGCGCGGGGCCGGGTGAGGGGCGGCCGTTCGGCGCAGTGGAGGGGGTGGGGTGGGGGATTCGGCCGGTAGTCCGGTAGTGCGGAAGTCTGTTTGTCGGGCCGGGCGGGGTGGGTGGTGTGGTCCGGTGGGGGCGTGAGGGGCGCACGGGGGCGTGGTGTGCGCCGGGCCGGGGGTGGGTGTGCCTCGGCCGGGGTGGGGCGGGGTGGGACCCGGTGCCGACGTCAGTGCCAGTGGGGTGGGTGGGTGAAGGGTGGGGGGAGTTTTGTGGTGGGGGTGCCTTGGGCGGCGTTGAGTTGGGGTTGGGTGAGGAAGAGGGTGTCGCGGAGGTCGGCGGCGGTGAGGTTCGTGTCGCGGAGGTCGGCGCCGATCAGGTCGGCGCCGCGCAGGTCGGCGCCCGTGAGGTCGGCGGCGATCAGGTAGGCGCCGCGGAGGTTGGCGCCGCGCAGGTCGGCGCCCTTGAGGCGGGCGCCCATCAGGTCGGCGCCGCGGTGGTTCTTGCGGCGGCCCGGGGAGGTGGCGCGTACCAGTTCGCTGGCCTTGAGGAGCAGCGGGTTGATGTCCTGGCGGAGGGCGCCGACATCGAGGGTGGTCAGGGTGTCGGCGTCGGCTCTGGTCAGGGCTTCCGTACGGGCCAGGGCCGTGCGCAGGGCCGGGTGGACCGGGGCGGCGGCGGGGAAGGTGAGGGCCTCGGCGAGGTAGGCGAGGAGCTCGTGCAGCTGCCGCATGACCGGGAAGGCCGCGAACATCGCCGTCCGGGTCTCGGGGTGGGTGCGCCAGTCGCGGCCGCCGAAGGTGACCTGGGAGACCTGCTGTCCCGCCCCCAGGCAGTCGAAGACGGTGCATCCCTGGAAGCCCGTGTCGCGCAGCCGGGTGTGGATGCCGCAGCGGAAGTCCTCCCGGAGGTTCGTGCAGGGGGTTCCGGCGGCCTTGTTCACGGCGAAGTCGGTGGACTTGGCGAAGGGCAGGGCGACGCAGCAGAGCGCGAAGCAGTTCGCGCAGTCCGCCTGGAGGAGGGGGAGCGAGGGCGGGGTGGGGGTGGGCACCCCTCCATTGTTACCGGAGGCGCTTGATCCACCGGGGTGGGGTGGCGAGCATGCCCGTATGACAGAAGTGATCGCAGTCGCCGTCATCACCGTGCTCGCCGTGATCAGTCCGGGCGCGGACTTCGCCATGGTGGTCAGGAACAGCTATCTGTACGGGCGGCTCACCGGGCTGTTCGCGGCCGGCGGGGTGGCGGCCGGGGTGCTGGTGCACGTCTCGTACACCATGCTCGGTGTGGGGCTGCTGATCGCCTCGTCCACCGCGCTGTTCACGGCGATCAAGCTGGCCGGGGCCGCGTACCTGGTGTGGATCGGCATCCGGACCTTCCGGGCGCGGGAGGCGCTGACGGTGGACCTGGAGTCGAAGCCGGAGCTGAGCCCGCTGGGGGCGATGCGGTCCGGATTCCTGACGAACGTGCTGAATCCGAAGACCACGCTGTTCGTGGTGTCCACGTTCACGCAGGTCGTCGAGCCGGGGACGTCGGCGTGGCGGCAGGCTGGGTACGGGCTCTTCATGGCGGCGGCGCACCTGGTGTGGTTCGGGGCGGTGGCGCTGTTCTTCTCGGACGCGCGGCTGCGCGAGCGGATGCTGAGGGCGCAGAAGGCGCTGAACCGGGCGATCGGGTCGGTGCTGGTGGGGCTGGGGGTCGGGCTGGGTCTGGCGCGCTGAGAGGGAGGGGAGGAGGGGGTGGTGTCGCGGGGTACCTGTCGGTAACGTGCGGCGGCATGGACGCTGAGGACGGGTTCTACGAGCGGATCGGCGCGGGGCGGTTCGCGGCGAGCGAGGCCACGCGCGGGCCGTGGGACGCGGGGTCGCAGCACGCCGGGCCCCCCGCGGCGCTGCTGGCGCGGGAGATCGACGAGCGGGCGGGCGCGCGGGAGGACATGCGGATCGCGCGCGTCACGTACGAGATCCTGCGGCCGGTGCCGATCGGCGCGCTGGAGATCACCACGAGCGTGCTGCGGGCCGGCCGGAGCACCGAGCTGGTGGAGGCGGCCCTGACCCCCGAGGGCGGGTCCGGGCCGGTGATGCTGGCGCGGGCGCTGCGGATCCGGGTGGCCGGGGAGCCGGTGCCGGCGGTGGCGCCGGGGGCGGTGGTGGCCACTCCGGGGGAGGCGGTGGAGTCGCCGTTCTTCCCCGTGCCCTGGGAGCAGGGGTACCACTCCTCGGTGGAGGCCCGGTTCACGGACGGGGCCTTCACGAAGCCGGGGCCGGGGACCTGCTGGCTGCGGATGCGGGTGCCGCTGGTGGCGGGGGAGGCGGTCCGGCCGCTGGACCGGGTGCTGGTGGCCGCGGATTCGGGGAACGGGATCAGCGCGGTCCTGGACGGCGGCCGGTTCGTCTTCGTGAACGGTGACCTCACGGTGCACCTGCACCGCCATCCGGTGGGGGAGTGGGTGTGCGTGGAGTCCCGTACGAGTGTGGACGCGGGCGGCATCGGCCTGGCGGATGCCCGGCTGCACGACGAGAAGGGGCCGATCGGACGGGGCGCGCAGAGCCTGTTCGTGGCGCCGCGCTGAGGGGGCGCTGCCGGCCGCTGGCTGTGCCGGGGCCGGGGCGGAGTCCCGCCGTGGCCGGGCCGCCCACCTACATCCGGCAGACGGCCCCGAACTGTGACGATATTCCGATCCCTCCCAGAAGGCGACGCCTGCCGGGAGCCGGAGGAGGAGCGTCCCTGGACCGCCTTCCAGATCGCGGTGACCACGGCGGAGAGCGACTACGCGGGGCAAGTGCCCGCCGGTAAGGTCCAGATCGGCTTCCGGGTCGAGGACGCCCCGCCCGACATGCCCCGTACTACGTGCAACCGCGGCACCGAGGTGGACGCGGGCGGCCGGTCCACCTCTGTGACGGACAACCGCCAACTCGGCTTCGTGGGCAGTACGTCACCTGTCCCGACGGCTTCTCCATGCTGCTCGACGGGAAGACCGTCAAGGCGCCTGCGCTGTCGCAGGATCCGGCACGCGACGTGGGGCACGGACCACAAGGGCGTCATGTGTACGGGGTTCCCCACGGGTGCCTGACCGCCACGCTGGCGGCCAATCAGTCGGAAGAGCTGACCGGATGGGCCGACAGAAGGGATGATTCGACACGGGTGGTGATTGCTCCGATAAACGCACGTGGATGGGGGAGTGTTGACGGATGCGCAGATTCTGGGTGATCGGCGGAGTCGGTTTCGGGGCGTGCCTGTGTTTCCTCCTCCTGCTCGTGGTCGGCACCTACTCGGCCGCTGCCGGGCTGCAGAGCGCTGCGGGGGGCCATCTCGCGGGGCTCGTCAAAGGGGCCGTGCCGGGGAAGTACCAGCCCTTGGTGCAGAAGTGGGGCGTCCTGTGTCCGACCCTGACGCCGGCCGTGCTCGCCGCGCAGCTCTATTCGGAGAGCGGCTGGGATCCGGACGTTGTCAGTCCCGCCGACGCGCGGGGCATCGCCCAGTTCATCCCGGGTACGTGGGCCACGCACGGCATCGACGGGGACGGCGACGGCGACCGGGACATCTGGGATCCCAACGACGCGATCCCGTCGGCGGCTTCCTACGACTGTGAGCTCGCGCGGTACGTGGGCAAGGTGGCCGGGGACCCGGTCGCGAACATGCTGGCGGCCTACAACGCGGGGCCCGGCGCGGTGCTCCAGCACCAGGGGGTGCCGCCGTACAGCGAGACCGAGGGGTACGTGAAGGCCATCACGACCCTCGCCAAGAGCTTCGAGGCCCCCGTCGGGCGGGTGGCGCCCTCGCAGCAGGCCGCCGGGGCCATTTACTTCGCGCAGAAGCAGTTGGGGACGCCGTATCTGTGGGGCGGCAACGGGACGGCGGATCAGGGTGGGCGGTTCGACTGTTCCGGGCTCACGAAGGCGGCGTACGAGACCGTGGGGATCGAGCTGCCGCGGGTGGCCAACGATCAGTACAACGCCGGATCGCACCCGGCGCGGGCCGAGTTGCTGCCCGGGGACCTCGTCTTCTTCTCCGATGATCTGACCAACTCCCGTGAGATCCGGCACGTCGGCATCTACGTGGGCGGCGGTTACATGATCAACGCCCCGTACACCGGTGCCGTCATCCGCTTCGACAAGATCGACACACCCGACTACTTCGGGGCGACCCGCGTGACCAAGGACGGGGCGGCGGCGCTTCCGGAGCTGGCGGCGGCTACGCCGGGCGGGTGACGACACTGTGTGAAGCGCAGGCCTTGAGCTGCGATGACGAATCACTCTTGGATAACGTTGGAGTGATCATTCGGTGGAGAGTGGAACGTAGCTGCCAGAACGGGCGTTCCATGAGCACGGGGGCTGATCGGCGGGGGGGTTCAAGGGGCGCACACCGGCGTGCGCCCGCAGGGGACTAGGCAGGCAAGGGGCCGCGTCGCATGGCTGGACTCACAACTGGTGGGCCGAATGTGGATGTCAGCCTGCTGTACGAGATCAACGGCCTGGCCCGGCACGCCCCGGGCTGGTTCGACCGGGGTGTCACCGTCCTCGGCGGGTACGGTCTGCCGCTGGCCATGGTCCTGCTGGTGCTGTGGTGTTGGCGCGCGGCCCGGCGGCAGGACGAGAGCGCGGCCGCCGAATCCTTCGCCGCGCTCGTGTGGGCACCGCTCGCCGCCGCCACCGCCCTGCTCGTGAACGTGCCGCTGCGCGGGTTCGTGGCGCGGCCGCGGCCGTTCCTGCAGCACGAGGGGCTGGAAGTGCTGGGCCGGCACGGCGCCGGGTACTCCTTCGTCAGCGACCACGCCACCCTCATGATGGCGCTCGGCGTCGGGGTGTTCCTCGCCAACCGGTGGCTCGGGCTCGTCGGGATCGGGCTGGCGCTGGCCGAGGGGCTGTGCCGGGTGTACCTGGGCGTGCACTACCCGACGGACGTCATCGGGGGGTTCGCGCTGGGCACCGCCGTCGTCCTGCTCCTGGCGCCGCTGGCCATGGCCGGGCTGACCCCGCTGGTACGGGCGGTCGCGCGGGCGCCGCGCGCGGGACGGCTCGTACGGGCCGGGGAGCGGGTCGTGGCGCGCCCGGTGGAGCTGGCGCAGCGGCCGGCGGAGGGTGAGAGCGGCCTCGCGGCGTAGACCCCGGCCGGGCCGGGGTCAGGCGGGGGGCCGCAGGGACAGGAGGGCGGCGGCCAGGAGGCAGAGGGCGGCCGCGGCGAAGCACAGGCGTACCGCCGTCGGGCGGGGGCGGGGTTTCGGCGGATGCGACGCCTTCGAGGGAGTCAACGGCTTCAACGCCTTCAGCGCCTTCAGTGGCTTCAACGGGGGGCGTCCCCGTCGGGCCCGCCGTCCCGCCGGGAGCGGTCCGCCTCGTCGCGGCGGTAGCGGGAGCGCAGCCACAGGCCGGTGGCCACGGCCGCCGCGGTGGTGAGCCCGATGGCCAGCGCCACGTCGCCCGGGCCGTCCGCCGAGCCCACGGGCCGGGCCCAGGCCGCCGCGGCCGGGGTGAGCGCGATCAGCAGGGCCCAGAGGAGGGCCGCGAGGCGGGGTGCGGTTCCTGGCATGACTCCAGGGCAGCCGCTCCCGCGCGGCGCGGCCACCCGGGCCGTCCGAACGGGCGACGCGCCCGGCTGCGGGGCCGGGATATGAGGGGGCCTACCCCGACGTGTGGCCGGTGGCGTCCTTGCGGGCCAGGTCCCGGGAGCGGCGGGCAGGGCCGGTCCAGCCGCAGCTGCAGACGGCCAGACAGAAGGAGCCGCGTTCCGCGGTGCTCGTGTGGTGCGCGGCCGGCGGCTGTGGGGGCTCCACGGGGTGACGTGTCAGCGGCACAGCGGTAACCGGAGGGGCAAGGGTCGCTTTGGTGTGCGGATCCACGCCCCCACGGTACCCGCTCCGGCCCGGTGGGGAACGGGTCCCGGCCGGCGGGCGGCCGTGACGCGAAACCCGGGACCTCGTTAACCGGAGCGGGTGGGGGCCTCGGGCAAACAGCGGTTACGCGTTGGGGGTTTGGCAGGCGATGGTGGTGCACCAGCACAGGTGGCGGCGGCGCGGGCGCGCGCGTGAGGCGGCGCTCGCGGTCTGCGTCGCGGTGACCGTCGCCGGTCTCGGCGGATGCGGGGCCGCGAGCGGTACCGGAACCGGGGCGCCGGTCGACGGCCGGCCGCCCGGTGATCCCGTCGCGGCCGTCCGCGGGGCCGCCGACGCGCTCACCGCCACCGGGAGTGCGCGGGCCCGTACCGCCATGGAGATGGCCACCGGCGGGACGGTGGTCACCATCCGCGGGGAGGGCGGCGTCGACTTCCGCAAGCGGATGGGCCAGTTGCTGGTGATGCTGCCCGCCGACGTGACCGGCAAGGCCGAGCACCGGCCCATCACCGAGCTGCTCGTCCCCGGCGCGCTGTACATGAAGAACCGGGGCGCCGGAGTGCCCGACGACAAGTGGGTCCGGCTGGACACCGCCGCCCTGTCCGACGGGAACCTCGTCACCGGCGGTGCCACCGATCCGCTGGCCGCCGCCGAGCTGCTGCGGGGGGCGCGGGAGGTGACGTACGTGGGAGAGACCGAGGTGTCGGGCACCAAGGTGCGGCACTACCGGGGCACCACGGACATCGGGCGGGCCGCGCAGAGCGCGTCGCCGGGGGTCAAGGGGGCGCTGGAGGCGGCGGCGAAAGGGTTCGGCAAGGACAGCGTGCCGTTCGACGCGTACCTGGACGAGGAGGGGCGCCTGCGCAAGGTCCGGCACCGCTTCACGTACGTCAAGAATGGCGTGATCGATGTCTCGTCCACCACGCTGCTGTACGGGTTTGGGACTCCGGTGACCGTCGTATTGCCCCCACGTGAGGACATTTACGCCGGGAAGATCGCCGACTAGGCGGTCCGGCGGGCCCGGACGGTACGTCCGGGCCATGGACCCGGTATCCGGAAATGGTCCATCCGTGTCATGCGCGGTACGGCGTGCGCGCCCTAGGCTGGGGAGCCGAGCGCCGACGGGCGCAAGGCGGCAGAGAGAGGTGACACGCGTGACTCCCGCAGGCGGCACGACGGTGCAGGACCACGTGGCGCTCGCCGAGATCGAGCTCTGCGGCGAGCTGATCATCGCGGCGTCGGCGGCGGTGGAGGAGCGGCTCAGTCAGGACCGGATCGACGAAGTGCTGATGGCGATCTGCCTGTAGGCCGCCGGTCGACGCGGCCGCCGCGGTCGCCGCCTCAGGTGCGCAGCAGGCGGGCGATGGCCTTGGTGGCCTCTTCCACCTTCGCGTCGATCTCGGTGCCGCCCTTGACGGCCGCGTCGGCGACGCAGTGGCGCAGGTGTTCCTCCAGGAGCTGGAGGGCGAAGGACTGGAGGGCCTTCGTGCTCGCCGAGACCTGGGTGAGTATGTCGATGCAGTAGACGTCCTCGTCGACCAGCCGCTGGAGGCCGCGGATCTGGCCCTCGATCCGGCGCAGCCGCTTGAGGTGCTCGTCCTTCTGGTGGTGGTAGCCGTGGACGGCTCCGGAGCCCTCCGCCTCGATGGTCGTCATGCGTCCTCCCGTGGTCCGGAATGAGGGATACATCGGATGTATACCCCTCATGGGTATAGGGTACTGGGCTCCCGTCGGCGGACAGGGGTCCGTGCCGCCCACTGTGCCTGATGGAGGACACTGGGGAATGGCCGGTTAGCCGTGGCCGGGGGATGCGCCTAGCATCAGCCTGACCGAATCCAATGCACCCCGAGGACCTCACGTGCGATTTCGTCTGACCCCCAGGGAGACGAGCTTCTACGACATGTTCGCCGCATCCGCGGACAACATCGTCACGGGCTCCAAGCTCCTGATGGAACTGCTCGGAGCGGATCCCTCCGCCCGGGCCGAGATCGCGGAGCGGATGCGGGCGGCGGAACACGCGGGGGACGACGCCACCCATGCGATCTTCCACCAGCTGAACTCCTCCTTCATCACGCCGTTCGACCGCGAGGACATCTACAACCTCGCGTCGAGCCTCGACGACATCATGGACTTCATGGAGGAGGCCGTCGACCTGGTCGTCCTCTACAACGTCGAAGAGCTCCCCAAGGGTGTCGAGCAGCAGATCGAGGTGCTGGCGCGGGCGGCGGAACTGACCGCCGAGGCCATGCCGCACCTGCGGACGATGGACAACCTGACCGAGTACTGGATCGAGGTCAACCGGCTGGAGAACCAGGCGGACCAGATCCACCGCAAGCTGCTCGCCCAGCTCTTCAACGGCAAGTACGACGCCATCGAAGTGCTGAAGCTCAAGCAGATCGTCGATGTGCTGGAAGAGGCCGCCGACGCGTTCGAGCACGTCGCGAACACGGTGGAGACCATCGCGGTCAAGGAGTCCTGAACCACGTGGACACCTTTGCTCTGATCGTGACCATCGGTGTCGCGCTCGGCTTTACCTATACGAACGGCTTCCACGACTCGGCGAACGCCATCGCCACCTCCGTCTCGACCCGGGCCCTGACCCCGCGCGCGGCGCTGGCCATGGCCGCGGTGATGAACCTCGCCGGTGCCTTCCTCGGCAGTGGCGTGGCCAAGACGGTCAGCGAGGGCCTGATCGAGACGCCCCACGGCAACCGGGGCATGTGGATCCTTTTCGCCGCGCTGGTCGGCGCGATCGTCTGGAACTTGGTCACCTGGTACTTCGGTCTGCCCTCGTCCTCCTCGCACGCCCTCTTCGGCGGCATGGTGGGCGCGGCCCTGGCCGGCGGGACCGAGGTCATCTGGTCCGGGGTGATCGACAAGGTCGTCATCCCGATGTTCGTCTCGCCCGTCGTCGGCCTCGTGGTCGGTTACCTGGTGATGGTCGCCATCCTGTGGCTGTTCCGCCGGTCGAACCCGCACAAGGCCAAGCGCGGCTTCCGCATCGCGCAGACGGTGTCGGCGGCCGGCATGGCGCTGGGACACGGTCTTCAGGACGCCCAGAAGACGATGGGCATCGTGGTGATGGCGCTGGTCATCGCCGACGTGCAGGGCGCGGGCGACGCGATCCCGATCTGGGTCAAGATCGTCTGCGCCGTGATGCTGTCGCTGGGTACGTACGCGGGCGGCTGGCGCATCATGCGTACGCTCGGCCGCAAGATCATCGAGCTGGACCCGCCGCAGGGTTTCGCGGCGGAGACCACCGGTGCGTCGATCATGTTCGGCTCGGCCTTCCTCTTCCACGCGCCGATCTCCACCACTCATGTGATCACCTCGGCGATCATGGGCGTGGGCGCGACCAAGCGCGTGAACGCCGTCCGCTGGGGCGTCGCGAAGAACATCATCCTCGGCTGGTTCATCACCATGCCGGCGGCCGCCCTGGTGGCGGCGCTGAGCTTCTGGATCGTGGACCTCGCCTTCGTGTCGTAACGAGGGCCCCGGCCCGGGGCACCGTACGAAAGTGGGCCGGCTCCCCCCACCCAGGGGGAGCCGGCCCTTTTCTTTCGCCATGCGGTGGCACCGCCATGCAGCACCGCAGGACGTATCTCACATCCCGGTCTAGCCGAAGCGGCCGGAGATGTAGTCCTCGGTGGCCTGGACGGACGGATTGGAGAAGATCCGGTCCGTGTCGTCGATCTCGACCAGCTTGCCGGGCTGGCCGACGGCGGCCAGGTTGAAGAAGGCGGTCCGGTCGGAGACGCGGGCGGCCTGCTGCATGTTGTGCGTCACGATGACGATCGTGAAGCGCTCCTTCAGCTCGCCGATCAGGTCCTCGATGGCGAGGGTGGAGATCGGGTCCAGGGCCGAGCAGGGCTCGTCCATCAGCAGGACCTGGGGCTCGACCGCGATGGCGCGGGCGATGCACAGCCGCTGCTGCTGGCCGCCGGAGAGGCCGGAGCCCGGCTTGTTCAGGCGGTCCTTGACCTCGTTCCAGAGGTTGGCGCCCTGGAGGGACCGCTCCACGATCTCGCTGAGCTCGGACTTCTTGTAGCTGCCGTTCAGGCGCAGGCCCGCCGCCACGTTGTCGAAGATCGACATGGTGGGGAAGGGGTTCGGGCGCTGGAAGACCATGCCGACGGTGCGGCGGACCGCGACCGGGTCCACGCCGGGGCCGTACAGGTTCTCGTCGTCCAGCAGCACCTTGCCCTCGACGCGGCCGCCGGGGGTGACCTCGTGCATGCGGTTCAGGGTGCGCAGGAAGGTGGACTTGCCACAGCCGGAGGGGCCGATGAAGGCCGTCACGGAGCGGGGTTCCACGGTCATCGAGATGTCGTCGATGGCCTTGTGGCTGCCGTAGAAGGCGGAGAGGCCGCTGACGTCGATTCGCTTGGCCATGAGGGTCACTTCGCTTTCATTCGGTCGCGTCAGCGACCGGTCTTCGGGGCCTTCCAGCGGGCGATGCCGCGGGCCACCAGATTGAGGATCATGACGAAGGCGATCAGTACGAGCGCTGCGGCCCAGGCCCGGTCGTAGGAGGCGTCACTGCCGACCTTGTACTGCTCCCAGATGTACAGCGGGAGGGAGGACTGAGCACCTTCGAAGGGGTTGCCGTTGATCAGCTGCGTACCGAAGACCAGCAGCATGATCGGCGCGGTCTCACCGGCGATGCGGGCCACTGCCAGCATGACACCGGTCGAGATGCCGCCGATAGCCGTGGGCAGGACGACCTTGAGGATCACGCGCCACTTCGGCACACCGAGGGCGAGGGCGGCCTCGCGCAGCTCGTTCGGGACGAGCTTGAGCATCTCCTCGGTGGAGCGGACCACGACCGGCATCATCAGGATCGACAGGGCCATCGAGCCGGCGAAGCCGGAGGGGCCGAAGCCGAGCATCAGGTTCCAGGTCGTCAGGATGAACAGACCCGCGACGATGGAGGGGATGCCGGTCATCACGTCGACGAAGAAGGTGACGGACTTGGCGAGCGAGCCCTTGCCGTACTCGACCAGGTAGACGGCGGTCAGCAGGCCGATGGGGGCCGCGATCAGGGTGGCGAGGGCGACCTGCTCGATCGTGCCGAGCAGGGCGTGGTAGACGCCGCCGCCCTGGTCGAAGCTGGTCACGCCGTTCATCGAGTGGGTGAGGAAGTCGGCGTTGAGGGCCTTGATGCCGCGGCTGATCGTGGTCCACAGCAGCGAGAGCAGCGGGAGGACCGCGAGGATGAAGCAGACCCACACCACGGAGGTGGCGACGCGGTCCTTGGCCTGGCGGCGGTTCTCGATGACCGCGCTGGCGGTGTACGTGATGGCGACGAAGAGGAGTGCGGCGATCAGGCCCCACTGGATCTTGCTGTCGAGGCCGCCGACGGCGCCGATGCCGACGCCGAGGGCGATCGAGAGGACGCCGATGCCGGCGGGGGCCCAGCGGGGCAGGCCGCCCCGGGTGAGGCTGGTGGGCGCGGCGGACTTGCGGGCCCCGACGGGGCGCTGGTCCTGGAGTGCGTGGCTCATCAGGCGTTCGCCCCCGAGAAGTCCTTGCGACGGGCGATGATCAGGCGCGCGGCGCCGTTGACCAGCAGGGTGAGCAGGAAGAGGACCAGGCCGGAGGCGATCAGGGCGTCCCGCCCGAACTCGTTGGCCTCGTCGAACTTCGCGGCGATGTTCTGCGCGAAGGTGCCGCCGCCCGGGTTCAGGATGTGCCCGCTGATCAGGAAGCTCGGGGACAGGACGGTGGCCACGGCCATGGTCTCGCCGAGGGCGCGGCCGAGGCCGAGCATCGAGGCGGAGATGACGCCGGAGCGGCCGAAGGGCAGCACCGACATGCGGATGACCTCCCAGCGGGTCGCGCCGAGGGCCAGGGCGGCCTCTTCGTTCATGCGCGGGACCTGGAGGAAGACCTCGCGGCTGACGCTGGTCACGATCGGCAGGATCATGATCGCGAGCAGGATGCCGACGGTGAAGAGCGAGCGGGCGACGCCGACCTGGGTCTTCTCGAAGACGTAGGTCCAGCCGAAGAACTCGTCGAGCCAGAGGTTCAGCCCGTTCAGCTGCGGCACCAGGAAGAGGGCGCCCCAGATGCCGTAGACGATCGACGGCACGGCGGCCAGCAGGTCGACGACGTAGGCGAGGGGCGCGGCCAGCTTGCGCGGCGCGTAGTGCGAGATGAACAGGGCGATGCCGACAGCGATCGGAACCGCGATGGCCATCGCGATGATCGAGCTGACGACGGTGCCGAAGAGCAGGACGGCGATGCCGAAGACGGGCGGGTTGGCCGACGCGTTCCAGTCGAAGGTGGTGAGGAAGTTGCCCTCGTTCTTCGACAGGGCGAGCGTGGCGCGGTAGGTGAGGAAGATGGCGATCGACGCCATGATTACCAGGAGCAGGATGCCGGAACCCTTGGAGAGCCCGGCGAAGATCTTGTCACCGGCGCGGCCGGTGGACCTTTCGCTCTTGGAGACAGGCGGAGCCTGGTCTATCTGGGTGGGTGTGGTGGAAGCCATGGTCTTTCCGGTCTGTGTGGGGGGCAGGCCCCCTGGCGGCGGTGCACCGGATCCCCCCGGGCGGAGGGGGAGGTCCCCGGGTCCGGTCCGCCCCGGACGGGGGGCGGACCGGACCTCGGGTGTGTACTGACTAGCCCAGCGACTTGACGACTTCGCGGACCTTGGTGTTGATCTCGGCCGGGATCGGGGCGTAGCCGTTGTCCGAGAGGACCTTCTGGCCGGAGTCCGAGGCGGTGTACTCCAGGAAGGACTTCACGGTGCCGAGGGTCTCGGGCTTGTTGCCCTTGTCGCAGACGACCTCGTACGTCACCAGGACGATCGGGTAGGCACCCTCGGCCTTGGTGGTGTAGTCGAGCTTCAGGGCCAGGTCGGAGCCGGTGCCGGCGATCTTGGCGGCGGCGATGGCCTTGGAGGCGTTCTCGGCGGTGGCCTTGACCGGGGTGCCGGCGCCGGTGTTGACGTCGACGGTCTTGATGCTCTGCGAGCTGGCGTAGGAGAGCTCGAAGTAGCCGATCGCGCCGTCGACGGCCTTGACCTGGGCGGCGATGCCGGCGGAGCCGGACGCGCCCTGGCCGCCGGGGGCGGGCCACTTCTTGGCGGCGTCGTAGGTCCACGCGTCAGGGGCGGTGGCCTTCAGGTACTTGCCCAGGTTCTCGGTGGTGCCCGAGTCCTCGGAGCGGTGGAAGGCCTGGATCGCGGTGGAGGGGAGGGTGACGCCGGGGTTCAGCTTCTTGATCGCCTCGTCGTCCCACTTCTTGATCTTGTCGTTGAAGATGTTGGCGATCGTGGCGGCGTCGAGGTTCAGCTTGTCGACGCCCGCGACGTTGAAGCCGAGGGCGATCGGGCCGCCGACCATGGGCAGGTTGATGCCCTGGCCGCCGGTGCAGACCTTCTTCGAGTCCTCGACCTGCTCGGGCTTCAGCGCGGAGTCCGAGCCGGCGAAGCCGACGGTGCCCTGGTTGAAGGCGACGATGCCCTCACCGGAGGAGGAGGACTTGTAGTTCACCTCGACGCCGGAACATGCGGCCATGTAGTTCTTCACCCACAGGTCGACCGCGTTCTTCTGTGCGGAGGAGCCGGAGGCGAGGAGCTTGCCCTTGGCGCCGTCGCACTTGATGTCACCGGGGGCCGGGGCGGAGGCCTTCGGGGTGGTGCCACCGGCGTCGGTGTTGGTGTTGTTGTCAGAGCCGCACGCCGTGAGGACCAGGGCGCCGGACACGACGAGGGCCCCGAGGGCGGAGGCACGAAGCCGGTTCTTGCGCTGAAGCTTCACTTTTCGGGTGTTCCTTCCGAGGAGCCGCCGGCCGCTTTCTGGTTCGGGGCGGCGTGCGAAGAGGACTACGGGGTGGAGCCTGGGGCGAGCCTTCGTTTCCGAAGTGGCTCGGACCTTGTGCTACGGAAATTAGGCAGAACAGGTGAAGCGGCCGGCCGTGGTTGGTGAACGGGGGGTGAACCGTGGCGGGCGGGCCGGTGCGGATGGGGGGGTTTGTACCTGGACGTAATCGGGCGTTATTCGTCTGTTACCCGCCCGTGACCTTCTCCTGGCCGTCGGTGGGAGTGGCTGGATTTCGCCGTCGCCGTCGGTGCGGAGGCCGGCCCCCCAACCACCCTTCCACCTTTCCCCGGGCCCCGCCCGGAGCCCGCGCCTCAAGCGCCGGCGGGGCTGGAAATGGGGGCTGCGCCGGTTCAGCGGGCTTGCGCCCCGGCTCCCTGGGGCTCCGCCCCAGACCCCGCGCCTCAAACGCCGGCGGGGCTGGATTTTGGCTGGGCGGTCCGTTCGTCCTGCGCGCCGTTGCCGTGGGCCAGCCCCCGGACCCCCGCGCCTCAAGCGCCGGCGGGGCTGGATTTTGCCGGGCGGGTGGGCACGTTGCCGCGTCGCGTTACGTGGGGGTCGGGATCGGGTGCCAGAGGTGGTGGAAGGCTTGGCGGGCGGCCAGGGCGGCGTGGCGTTGGTCGGCGTGGAGGACGCCCAGGGCGTACGCGGTGGCCGGGGCGATGCGGGGGGTGCGGGCGGCCGTCGCCGAGGCGGTGGCGGCCTCCGAGGCGTCCCGGTGCCGGTCGAGGGCCTCGCCCGCCGCCGCGAGCCGGCTCACGTCCGCGCCCAGGGCCTCCCGCGCGTACCGGTGCACCCGCAGCAGGCGGCGTACCTCGTGCCAGGCACCGTCCTCGTGCACCGAGTACGGGGTGCTGTCCCGCACGTCCGGCAGCGTGCACAGCGCCTCGTCCAGCCGGGCCTCGGCGGCCGAGGCCAGCGGGACCAGGACGTCCTCGACCCGGCCGCGCGCCGCGACCGCGTCCAGCGGGACCTCCGAGGCCAGCACCGCCACCGCGTCCGCCACCGCGTGGAAGCGGGACGAGCCGAGCGCCTGGAGGGTCGCGGAGTGGGCCCGGGTGCGGGCCAGCGTGAGCTGGCGCTCCAGCAGCGCCCCCGCCCGCGCGGAGCCCACCGTGAGCGCCCCGGCCGAACCCCGCGGCGCCGGCACCTCGGGGGCCGCCGACAGGCGTTGCAGCGCCTCCATGAGGCGCGCCAGCCGGGCGGCGTACGCGTGCTCGTCGGCCAGCGTCGAGGACAGCCAGACCAGCTCCGTGCGCAGCGAGTCCGCCCAGGCCGTCTCCGTCACCACCCGGAAGGTGCTCAGCGAGCCGGCGATGCGCCGCGCGGCCCCCCGCAGGCCGCGCGCCGCCTCACTGCTGCCCGCCGCGTCGGACCCGCTCTCCTCGTGCACGCGTAGCCCCCGCAGGAACGCGGTGGCCTGGCAGCGCAGGTAGACGCCGAGCACGTCACCTGCGGTCGGGTCATGGTTTGGCTGAGCCACGCCGGCGCCTCCGGGCGTCTATGAGCATCTCCTGTACGTGCCGCAGCGGCTGTCCCTCGGCGTCGGTGCTGTGCCGGGTCCATTCGCCGTCCGGTCCCAGGTGCCAGGAGGAGGTGTCGTCGGACATGCCGGTCTCCAGCATCCGGTCCAGGGCCGCGCGGTGGGCGGGGTCGGCGACCCTGACCAGTGCCTCGATGCGGCGGTCGAGGTTGCGGTGCATCATGTCGGCGCTGCCGATCCACACCTCGGGTTCGCCGCCGTTGCCGAAGGCGAAGACCCGGGAGTGTTCCAGGAAGCGGCCGAGTATCGAGCGGACCCGTATGTTCTCCGACAGCCCCGGCACCCCGGGCCGTACGGCGCAGATGCCGCGGACCCAGATGTCGACCGGCACGCCCACCTGGGCGGCCCGGTAGAGGGAGTCGATGAGGGCCTCGTCGACGATCGAGTTCATCTTGAGCCGTACGTACGCCGGGCGGCCCAGCCGGTGGTGCTCGGCTTCCTTGTCGATGCGCGAGATCAGCCCGTCGCGCAGCGATTTCGGCGCGGTCAGCAGCCGCCGGTAGGTCTCGCGCCGGGAGTAGCCGGACAGCCGGTTGAAGAGGTCGGAGAGGTCCGCGCCGACCTGCGGGTCGGCGGTGAGCAGGCCGAGGTCCTCGTACAGGCGCGCGGTCTTGGGGTGGTAGTTGCCGGTGCCGACGTGCGAGTACCGCCGCAGGGTGTCGCCCTCCTGGCGGACGACGAGCGACAGCTTGCAGTGGGTCTTGAGGCCGACGAGGCCGTAGACGACGTGGCAGCCGGACTCTTCCAGCTTGCGCGCCCACTTGATGTTGGCCTGCTCGTCGAAGCGGGCCTTGATCTCGACCAGTACGAGGACCTGCTTGCCGGATTCCGCGGCGTCTATCAGGGCGTCGACGATCGGGGAGTCGCCCGAGGTGCGGTAGAGCGTCTGCTTGATCGCGAGGACGTCCGGGTCCGCCGCGGCCTGCTCCAGGAAGGCCTGCACGGACGTCGAGAACGAGTCGTACGGGTGGTGCAGCAGCACGTCCCGCTCGCGCAGCGCGGCGAAGATGTCAGGGGCCGAGGCGGACTCGACCTCCGCCAGGTCCCGGTGCGTGCCGGCGACGAACTTCGAGTACTTCAGCTCGGGCCGGTCCAGCGAGGAGATCCCGAACAGGGCGGTCAGGTCCAGCGGCCCCGGCAGCGGGTAGACCTCGGCGGCGGACACCTTCAGCTCCTGCACCAGCAGGTCCAGTACGCCGGGGTCGATGGACTCCTCGACCTCCAGGCGCACGGGCGGCCCGAAGCGCCGCCGCATGAGCTCCTTCTCCAGGGCCTGGAGCAGGTTCTCGGCGTCGTCCTCCTCCACCTCCAGGTCCTCGTTGCGGGTCACGCGGAACATGTGGTGCGCGAGCACCTCCATGCCGGGGAAGAGCTCCTCCAGGTGTGCGGCGATGACGTCCTCCAGCGGGACGTAACGCTGCGGGGAGGCCTCCAGGAACCGCGAGAGCAGCGGCGGCACCTTGACCCGGGCGAAGTGGCGGTGGCCGGTGACCGGGTTGCGTACGACGACGGCCAGGTTCAGGGAGAGGCCGGAGATGTACGGGAACGGGTGCGCGGGGTCCACGGCCAGCGGGGTCAGGACCGGGAAGATCTGGTTGCGGAACAGGGTGAAGAGCCGGGCCTGCTCCTTCTCGGTGAGGTCGGGCCACCGGATGAGGTGGATGCCCGCCTCGGCGAGCTGGGGGCAGATGTCCTGCTGGTAGCAGGCGGCGTGCCGGGCCATGAGCTCGCGCGACCGGGTCCATATCAGTTCCAGCACCTCACGGGGCTGGAGCCCTGAGGCCGAACGGGTGGCGACGCCGGTCGCGATGCGGCGCTTGAGGCCGGCGACGCGGACCATGAAGAACTCGTCGAGGTTGCTCGCGAAGATCGCCAGGAAGTTCGCGCGCTCCAGCAGCGGTGTGGCCGGGTCCTCGGCCAGCTCCAGTACCCGCTCGTTGAAGGCGAGCCAGCTGCGCTCCCGGTCGAGGAACCGGTCCGCGGGCAGCTCGCCGGTCTCGTCCTTGTCCTCGTAGGCGTCCAGATCGGCGTCCAGGTCGGGATCGAGGTCGACGTGGGGCCGATGGGCGGCTATGGAGCCGAGGCGGGCCCTGGTCCGGGCCGTCTGGGCCTGGGCCTCCGCTTTGACCTGGGCCGGGGTCTGGCCGGTGGGCCGGGTGAGGGCGGACGCGGGGGTGGCGGGGGACTGGGCGGGTACCTCGGTGGGGCCCGCGGGGCTCGCGCTCGGCTTGTGGCTCATGACTCCATTCTTCCGCGCACGCGGCAGGACAGGCGCGTCGGAAGCGTCGGCTGTCGGTCGGAGTCGGGGCTGCATGTCCGGAGACTGGCAAGCGTGTCTGAATGGCCGGTTAATGGCGTATGGCTTCCAGACTCCGGCTGGCACACGGATCGCCCTTACGGACACCCGTGCGGGCCCCGGCCGCCCGGCATCGGCCCAGGCCCGCGGCATCGGCCCCAGGCCTCCGGCATCCGCCCCAGGCCTCCGGCATAGGCCTCGGCCCCCGGCCCCCGACACCGCCAGGCCCGCGCCCCCGGGCCCGGGCCCCCGGCCGCCCCCTCAGCTCTCCGTGCGGTACATCAGGTCCACCTCGTGCGTCGTGAACCCCAGCCCCTCGTACACCGCCAGCGCCGCCGGATTGTCGGCGTCCACGTAGAGCATCGCCGTCGGCAGGCCCGCGGCGGCCAGGTGCCGCAGTCCGATCGCGGTGAGCGCCTTGCCGAGGCCGCCGCCCTGGGCGCCCGGGCGTACGCCGACCACGTACACCTCGCCGAGCCGCTCCTCGGCGTGGACCTTGGTCCAGTGGAAGCCGACCAGCTCGCCCTCCCGCTCCGCGAGGAAGAAGCCCTTCGGGTCGAACCACGGCTGCGCGATCCGGTCGTCCAGGTCCCGCTGCGTGAGCGAGCCCTGCTCGGGGTGGTGGGCGAAGGCGGCGGCGTTCGCCGCGAGCCAGGCGGCGTCGTCCTCACCGGGGACGAAGGTGCGCACCGTCACGCCGGCCGGCGCGGCCGGCTCCGGCAGCGGCGCGGTGTCCTCGCCCAGGGCCCGCCGCAGCTGGCGCAGTTCGCGGAAGAGGGTCAGGCCGAGCACCTGGGCGAGGTGCCGCGCGGCGGGCTTGCCGCCGTGCGCCCACACCCGGATCCGCTTGCCGGAGGCGTTCAGCAGGGCGGAGCCCAGCGCCCGCCCGTGGCCCCGGCCGCGCAGCGCGGGGTGCACGACGAGCTCGGCGGCCGGGGCCTCCACCGGGTCGGTGTCCTCCAGTTGCCCGTACGCGGTGAGCCGCCCGTCGGCGGTGAGGAGGAAGTGGCGGATCCCCGCGCGCGGGCCGCCGCACAGCTGGAGGCGGCCCTGTTCGGAGACGGCGGTGGTGCCGTCGGTGCGGGCCGCTTCGTGGATGAGGGCCAGTACGGAGTCGGCCTGTTCCTCCGTCAGCTCGTCGAGGATGTCAATCTGCCGTCCCGGCTCCAGGGCCGCTGCTGCGTCAGTCATGCTCCGAGCCTACGACCGCCGCCCGGGCGGGCGGCGTCCCACGGGCCCGGTCCTCGTACGTTCCTCCACGCGGCCCCGAGTACGGGCGCCGGCGCGGCCCCCGGCCCCCGCGCGTAACCACCTCGCAACCCGATACCCCCTGTCGTGCTACGCGCGTTGACCATAGGCTTCGGCGGACCTCCCAAGTTGTCTCGCTGTCCACAAAGGGGAACAAATGTCAGCGAAGCCACAACGGCACCGCACGGCCCGCCGGTTGACCCTCTCCGCCCTCGCCCTCACCGTCGGGGCCGGAGCGCTGGTCGCCGCCGCTCTGCCGGCCGGTGCCGCGAGTGGCGGCGGCGCGGCCCCGAGCCGCACCGTCGACGTACAGATGCTCTCGTTCAACGATTTCCACGGCACGCTGGAGCCCCCGCAGGGCTCCTCCGGCACGGTGATCGAACGTCAGGCAGACGGCACCACCAAGTCGATACCCGCGGGCGGGGTCGAGTACCTCGCGACCGCGCTGCGCGATGCCCGCAAGGGCCACGAGTACTCCGTCACCGCCGCCGCCGGCGACATGATCGGCGGCAGCCCGATGCTGTCCGGTCTCTTCCACGACGAGCCGACCGTCGAGGCGCTCAACAAGCTGAAGCTGGACGTCACCAGCGTCGGCAACCACGAGTTCGACGAGGGCAAGACCGAGCTGCGCCGCATGGTCTACGGCGGCTGCCACCCGGTCGACGGCTGTTTCGAGTACGGCAAGGAGTACACGGGCACCCGGTTCCCGTACCTGGCCGCGAACGTCACGGACGAGAAGACCAAGCGCCCGCTGATGTCGCCCACCTTCGTCTGGAAGAAGGGGGACGTGAAGATCGGCTTCATCGGCGTCACCCTGGAGGGCACTCCGGACATCGTGACCGCCGACGGGGTCAAGGGCCTCAAGTTCGGCGACGAGGTCGAGACGATCAACAAGTACGCCGCGGAGCTGGACAAGCAGGGCGTGAAGTCGATCGTCGCGCTGATCCACGAGGGCGGTCTGCCCGCGAGCGGCGCGTACAACTACGACTGCGACGTGCCGGGCGCCGGCGCCGGGATCTCGGGCGCGATCGTCGACATCGCCAAGAACGTCGACCCGAAGGTCGACGCGCTGGTGACGGGCCACACGCACCAGGCGTACTCCTGCGACATCCCCGACCCGGCGGGCAACCCGCGTACGGTCACCTCGGCCGCCTCCTACGGCCGGCTGTTCACGGACAGCACGCTGACGTACGACCGGCAGACCAAGGACATCGTCCGTACGCCGGTCAGCTCGCCGAAGCCGGTCAACAAGGTCGTCACCCGTGACCTGCCCAAGGCTCCGGACATGACCGAGCTGATCACCCGCTGGAACGCGCTGGCGGCCCCGGTCGCGAGCCGGCCCATGGGCTACATCTCCGCCGACATCGCGGGCCGCGGCTCCGAGGCGCCCGAGAAGCCGCTCGGCGACCTGATCGCCGACGCGCAGCTGGACGCCACGGCTCCGGCCGACCGGGGCGGCGCCCAGCTGGCGATCATGAACCCGGGCGGCATCCGCGCCGACCTGGCGTACCGGGCCGCCGGCGGCGAGGGCGACGGCGTCGTGACGTACGGCGAGTCCTACACGGTCCAGCCGTTCAACAACCTGATGAACGTCGTGGACCTGACCGGCGCCCAGCTGATCACCGCGCTCCAGCAGCAGGTCAGCGGCACGGTCAACGGCCCGAACCCGAAGATCCTCCAGGTGTCGAAGGGCTTCACCTACACCCTGGACATGACGAAGTCGGGCGCGGACCGGATCGTCGTGGACTCGGTGCGGCTGAACGGCGCGGCCATCGACCCCGCCAAGACCTACCGGGTCGCGATGAACGAGTTCCTCGCGGGCGGCGGTGACGGTTTCACCGTCCTGAAGGAGCACAAGAACAAGCTGGTCGGCGTCCCCGACCTGGAGGCCTTCAACGCCCTCCTGGCGAAGTCCTCGGCGGCCGCCCCGATCGCCCCGCCGGCGGCGGACCGGATCACGGTCGTCAAGTAACACCCGCTCGGCACGACGCACGACGCACGACGCACGACGCACGAGGGGCGGTGGGCCACGGGCCCGCCGCCCCTCCGGCGTTCCCGCCGCTCCCCCCTCGGCCTACACCGTGGCGAGGAACGCCCTCACCGCCCCGTGGACCCCGTCCGGATCCGTGAAGGGCACGAAGTGGTCCCCGTCCAGGGGTGTGTACGTGGTCCCCCGCCGCCGCGCCACCATCGCGTCGGCCTGCGCCTGCGGGAGCGCTGCGCTGCGCGTGCCGTGGACCAGTACCGCCGGGCAGGTGCTCGCGAGCCAGGCGGCCCAGTGGTCGCCGCGACAGGACTCGACGGAGTCGAGCATGTCCCGCGGGTGGAAGGGCAGCCGCCAGCCCCCGTCCGGCAGCGGCCGCAGCGCCCGCTCGACGAACTGCGCGCCCACCGGTCCGGCGGCGGCGAGGAGTTCCTCCCGGCTGGGGGCGGTGTAGCGCATGCCCTTCAGGAATCCCATCCACGCGCCGCCGCCGGGCTGGGCCTCCACGGCGCAGTCGATGACCGCGAGCGCCGCGATCCGGTGGGGGTGGGCGGCGGCCAGGTGGAGGGCGTTGAGCCCGCCGAGGGAGTAGCCGAGGAGGGCGACGGGGGTGTCGAGGCCGAGGTGGTCGAGCAGGGCGACGGCATCGGCCACGTATCCGGCGCGGTGGTAGTCGGCGGCCCGGTCGGAGTCGCCGTGGCCGCGCTGGTCGGGGGCGATGACCCGCCACCCGTCGCCCAGTGCCTCGGCCAGGCCGGCGAAGGCGATGCCTTCGGACATGCCCCCGTGCAGCGCGAGCAGCGGGCGGCCCGGGCCGCCGAAGTCCAGGTACGACAGTGCGCGGCCGTCGATCGTCAGCGTGTGGCGCATGGTTCCGCTCTCCCGTTCGGTCGGTGGTCGCTCTCGCGGTGGCGACGCTCCGAGCCTGCCAGTGTTTGGGCGCTTGCGCAATACGCTCGTCTTGCGCGTACGCCCAAATGCGGGTCCCGGCTACGATCCCGTCATGGGAAATCGCGAGGACCTGCTCGCCGGAGCGCGCCGCTGCCTGCGGGAAAAGGGGTACGCGCGCACGACCGTGCGCGACATCGCCTCGGCGGCGCAGGTGAGCATGGCGGCGATCGGCTACCACTTCGGATCGCGCGAGGTCCTGCTGAACCAGGCGCTGTCCGAGGCGATGGACGAATGGGCCGCCGGCTCGGGCCGGCTCGCCGGAGAGGGCGAGACCCGCGAGGAGCGCTACGCCGACACCTGGGACCGCAAGAGCCGCGACTTCCTCGACACGCGCTGGCTCTGGATCGCCAACATCGAGGCCTTCGTGCACGCCCAGACCTCGCCCGAGCTGCTCGCCGCGCTCGCGGAGGGGCAGCGCCGCTCGCGCCGGATGGTCGCCGCGCAGCTGGCCGGGGTGCCGGAGGCGGCGGTCGCGGAGGAGGACGTACGGGGCCTCGGGTCCGTGCACCTCGCGCTGCTCAGCGGGGTGATGGTGCAGGCGCTCACCGACCCCGAGCTGGCCCCGACCGGGCGGGAACTCGTCCAAGGGCTGCGCAGGATGGTGGAGTTGCTGGAGGAATCCGCACCTACCGACAGGTAGTAATCGGCCGGTCCGGCACGCCATAATCCGGTCCCGACACCGGACCGGCGAAGGGGCGGATTGGCATGACCATGACATCGCGAGGGCTGGACCGGAGCCCGGACCGGGCAGCGGACCGGAGCCCGGACCCGGCAGCGGGCCGGACCCCCGGCCGCGCCCTGGACCGGCGCGCGTTCCTGACCGGCGCCACCGCGGCCGCCGCCGCCGCCCTCCTGGGGTTCACGGCCGCCGCCCCCGCCTCCGCCCGCACCCTGGGCACCCGCGCCGCGCTCGGCACCCAGGACTGGATGGCGGGCCTCCCCGACCCCACCCCCCTCCAGCGCCTGACCCTCCCCGGCACCCACGACTCGGGCGCCACCAAGGGCGGCCTCTACGTCGCCTGCCAGAACACCTCGATCGCCCAGCAGCTCGACTCCGGGATCCGGTTCCTCGACGTCCGCTGCCGCGTCACGGGCGGCTCGTTCGCCATCCACCACGCCGCCTTCTTCCAGGACCTGATGTTCGGGGACGTGCTCGTCGCCTGCGGGAACTTCCTCGCCGCGCACCCCACCGAGACCGTGCTCATGCGGGTCAAGCAGGAGTACTCGCAGGAGAGCGACGCCACCTTCCGCGCCGTCTTCGACGACTACCTCGACCACCGCGGCTGGCGCCCGCTGTTCCACATCGCCGACGCCCTGCCCGCCTCCCTCGGCCAGGCCCGCGGCAAGGTGGTGCTGCTCGCCGACAACGGCGGCCTGCCGGGTCTGCGCTACGCCGACGGCAACGTTTTCGACGTCCAGGACGACTACAACACCGAGCCCTTCGCCAAGCGCGGCCGGATCGAGGACCAGTTCCGCAAGGCCGTCCAGCAGCCCGGGAAGCTGTTCGTGAACTACGTCAGCACGGCCGCCTACATGCCCCCGCGCTGGAACTCCGACCGGCTCAACCCGCAGGTCCACGCCTTCGTCGACGGCGCCGAACTGGCCGGCCGCACCGGGCTCGGCATCGTCCCCATGGACTTCCCGAACACCCGCTCCGGCCTGGTCGCCTCACTGATCCGGCACAACTGACGCGGCGGCGGCCCCGGCCCCGGCGGGGGCGGCGGGCGGTGGTGTGGGCGCCCCCGGGAAGCGCAGCACCGCCTCCGTGCCCGGCCCGCCGTCGGCCGCGGCCCGCAGCGCGGCGGTGCCGCCCGCGCGCTGCACCGTACGGGCCACGATGGACAGCCCCAGCCCGCTGCCGGGCAGCGCCCGGGCCGAGGGGGAGCGCCAGAACCGCTCGAAGACGTACGGGAGGTCTTCGGCCGGAATCCCCGGCCCGTGGTCCCGTACGGTCAGCTCGCCGGCCCGCAGCGAGACCTCGACGGCCGCGCCCGGGGGGCTGAACTTCACCGCGTTGTCGAGCACGTTGACCACGGCCCGCTCCAGCGCCGCCGCCTCGCCCCGGACGTACCAGGGCTCCAGCGCGGAGCCGAACACCAGCTCAGGACCGCGCAGCCGGGCCCGGGACAGGGCGGCGGCGGTGATGTCGTGCAGGGCCACCACCCCGAGCGGGCCGTGCGGGACCGCGTCCGGCCGGGACAGCTCCTGGAGGTCACCGATCAGCGCGGCCAGCTCGGTCATCTGCGCCTTGACGGAGGCCAGCAGTTCGCGCCGGTCCTCGGGCGGGATGGCCCGGCCCGTCTCCTCGCTGCGCGCGAGGAGCTCGACGTTGGTGCGCAGCGAGGTCAGCGGGGTGCGCAGCTCGTGCCCGGCGTCCGCGATCAGCTGGGCCTGGCGTTCCTGGGAGGAGGCCAGCGCGGCCGTCATGGAGTTGAAGGAGCGGGAGAGCCGGGCGATCTCGTCGTCGCCCGCGTCCGGGATCCGTACGGTCAGGTCCTCGGTGCGGGCGATGTGCTCGACGGCCCCGGTCAGTTCGTCGACGGGCCGCAGCCCGGTCCTGGCCACCCACAGCCCGGCGGCGCCGGCGCCGACGACGCCGATGCCGGCCACCAGGACCAGGATCCAGATCAGGGTGGACAGGGGCTTCTCGACGTCCGCGAGGGGCTTGGCGATGGAGATGCCGAAGGGGGGCCCGCCCGGGTTGGCCTGGAGGGTGTAGACGCGCATGTCGATGCCGTCGGAGGTGGTCACGTCGTGCAGGACGCTCCTGGTCCGCTCCTGCGCCGCGACCTCCCGGTCGGCGGCCGTCACGGGCAGGTCGGGCCGGCCGCCGACCCAGCAGCGGGTGCCGTCCGACAGGACGATCTGGACGGTCGCGTTCAGGTCCCCGGCGATCTGCTGCGTGGGCTTCGGCGGCTGGACGACGCAGCCCTCCCGCAGGGTCCGCGCCACCTGCGCGCTGACGTTCGTGGACATCAGCGACTGGTCGAGCTGGTCGCGCAGCTGGGTGCGGACCATCACCCACGACGCGGCGGCGACGGCCGCCACCGCCACGGCCACGGCCACCGCCACCAGCAGCGCCAGCCGGGAGCGCAGCGGGAGCGCGCGGAACCGGGCGGTCGGACTCACTCGGGCCCGCCCTCGCCAGCGCGCAGGACGTAGCCGACGCCGCGCACGGTGTGGACGAGGCGCGGCTCGCCGCCCGCCTCGGTCTTGCGGCGCAGGTACATCACGTACACGTCGAGGGAGTTGGAGCTGGGCTCGAAGTCGAAGCCCCACACCGTCTTGAGGATCTGCTCGCGGGTCAGGACCTGGCGCGGGTGCGCGAGGAACATCTCCAGCAGGGTGAACTCGGTCCGGGTGAGCTCCACCGGGCGGCCGGCCCGGGTGACCTCGCGGGTGGTGAGGTCCATGCGCAGGTCGCCGAAGGTCAGCACGTCCCCGGCCGGGCCGCCGCCGGTGGCGGGGGCCGCGTAGGAGCTGCGGCGCAGCAGCGCGCGGACGCGGGCGAAGAGCTCGTCCAGTTCGAAGGGCTTGACCAGGTAGTCGTCGGCGCCGGCGTCGAGGCCGGTGACGCGGTCGCCGACGGTGTCGCGGGCGGTGAGCATCAGGACCGGGGTGGTGGAGCCGGCGGCGCGCAGCCGGCGGGCGGCGGTCAGGCCGTCCATCCGGGGCATCTGGATGTCGAGGACGATCAGGTCGGGGGCGTACGAGGCCGCCTGGTCGAGGGCGTCGAGGCCGTCGACGGCGGTCCGGGTGCCGTACCCCTCGAAGGCGAGGCTGCGGCGCAGGGCCTCACGGACGGCCGGCTCGTCGTCGACGACGAGGATGCGCTGCTGGTCGCCTTCGGCGGGATTCATGGCTGGGTCCCCCAGGGTGTGCGTGGCCGGTGGACGGGCGGGATCCGTCCCGCGGAGGTCTGCCTCCAGCGTCGCACGGCGGTGGTGGGGCGCGGTGCGGTGCGGTGCCGGGCGGTGTGGCCCGGCGTGGTGTGGCGCCGTGCGGTGTGGCCCGGCGCGGCCGCGGCCCCGCCCGGGGCCGCGCCGGAGCGTGTGCGGCGGAGGTTCAGAGGGAGGTGCCGAATCCGTTGACGCCGTATCCGGTCCCGGTTCCGCCGCCGCTGTCGGCCCCGCCGTCGGAGGTGCCCGTGCCGCCCTTGCGGAGGGAGTCCAGGTCGGCCTTGATGGTGTTGACCGGGATGGCGAAGCCGAGGCCGACGCTGCCGGCCGTGGAGCCGTCGCTGGAGGGGGAGTAGATCGCGGACGGCATCCCGACGATCTCGCCGTTCATGTTGACGAGGGCGCCGCCGGAGTTGCCCGGGTTGAGGGAGGCGTCCGTCTGGATGGCCTTGTACGAGGTGGTGTCCGAGCCGGTGTTCCCGTTGAACTGCTGCCCGTCGTAGGAGAACGGCCAGCCGTCGGTGCCGCCCTGGCCGCGCTGCGGGCTCTGCTGGCGCTGCTCGGACTTCGGTACGTTCACCTCCCGGTCCAGGGCCGAGACGATGCCGCTGGTGACGGTGCCGGTCAGGCGGTCGGGGGAGCCGATGGCGACGACCTGGTCGCCGACCCGCACCTGCCCGGAGTCGCCGAGCTTGGCGGGCTTGAGGCCGCTCGCGCCCTGGAGCTTGATCAGGGCGAGGTCCTTGGCGGGGTCCGTCCCGACGGTCTTGGCGCTGTACCTCTTGCCGTCGCTCATCGTCACCTGGATCTCCGAGGCGCCGCTGACGACGTGGTTGTTGGTGACGATCTCGCCGTCGGCGGTGACGACGATGCCGGAGCCGGTGCCCTGGCCGGAGCCGGTGCGGGTGTCGATGCGTACGACGGAGGGGCTGACCTGCTCGGCGACGCCCGAGACGGTGCCGTTGCTGGACTGGGAGACGTTGGTGCCGCTCACCCCGCCGCCGCCCGTGGCCTCGGCGCCGAGGAACTGCTGCACCGCGGCGGCCGTGCCGCCGCCGACCACGGCCGCCGCGAGGGCGACGGCGGCGAGCAGCGCGACGGGCCGCTTGGCGCGGGCCGCCGGGGCGGCCGCCGGGGCGGCGGACCCCCAGGTGCCCCAGCCGCCGCCGGCGCCGCCGCCGGGCGGTACGGTCTCGCCCTGGAGCACCGGCGGCTGGTGCGCCTCGTGCCATCCGGGTGCCGGTTCCGGAGCGGCCGGCGGGTACGCGGGCGGCGGCGGGTAGGCCCCGGCCCCGGTGTCCTGCGCCAGCCGGTCGCGACCGCGCTGCCAGTCCTCGCCGAAGGGCGGGTGCTGGGCCGGCCGGTTCTCCTGCGGGTACTCGCCTTCGCGGCGGAAGCTCTCGGTCATGTCTATGACTGTGTCCACGGATCATGAGAGCTGTCTGAGTCCGAGCTGAGAAGCCCGACAGAACCGCGTATGCCCGATATAAGCCCGCCCGGCCGACGGCGATCGGGGGCGGTCAGTGGCGGCCGGCGGCGGTCAGCGGCAGCCGCAGGAGCGGCGGATCACCAGGGCCGAGGGGAACTGCTTCAGGCGCTCGCGCCGGGAGCCCGTCACGCGCAGGGCGTCGTCCAGGACGAGGTCCACGGCCGCGCGGGCCATCGCCGGGCGGTCCGAGGCGATCGTGGTCAGCGGCGGGTCCGTGAGGGCCGCTTCCTTGACGTCGTCGAAGCCGGCCACGGCCAGTTCCCCGGGGACGTCGATGCGCAGCTCGCGGGCGGCCCGCAGCACGCCGATGGCCTGGTCGTCGGTGGCGCAGAAGATCGCGGTCGGCCGGTCGGGCTTGGCCAGGACCTCCAAGGCGACCGTATAGGCGTCGTAGCGGTTGTACGGGGCCTCGATGAGCCGGCCCTCGATCGAACGGCCCGCCTCCAGCATGGCCCGCCGCCAGCCCTCCACGTGGTCGGCGACCGGGTCGCCGACCGACGGGGTGTTCTCGACGCCGCCGATGCAGGCGACGTACGCGTGTCCGTGCTCCAGCAGGTGCCGGGTGGCGAGCTGCGCGCCGCCGATGTCGTCCGTGACCACGGCGACGTCGTCGATGGCCTCGGGCCGCTCGTGCAGCAGCACGATCCGGGCGTCCCAGGCCTCGATCTCGGAGGCGGCGCGCTCGCTCATGCCCTGGCTGACCAGGATCAGCCCCGACACCCGCATGCCGAGGAAGGCCCGCAGGTAGTGGACCTCGCGCTCGTCCCGGTAGTCGGAGTTCCCGACCAGCACCATCTTTCCGCGCTCGGCGGCGGCCTGCTCGACCGCGTGCGCCATCTCCGCGAAGAACGGCTGCCGGGCGTCCGGGACGATCATGCCTATGAGGTCGGTGCGTCGCGAAGCCATCGCCTGCGCGACCCGGTCCGGGCGGTAGCCCAGGTCCTTGATCGCGGCGAGGACACGCTCGCGCGTGGCCGGGGCGACCGGCCGGGGTCCGTTGTTGATGACGTAGCTCACGACGGCGGTAGACGTACCCGCAAGTCGTGCAACGTCATCCCGCGTCACCTTGGCCACGCGCGGCAGTCTACGCGGGGTGACCTACCTCTGGGCAGGGCGTCCGGCCGAGTGGATCGTCACAGGGTCGGCGGCCGGCTCCTCCGCCGGGGGCAGCGCTCCCGCCCGGCCGCCGTCCTGCTCCGGGGCGCGCGCCGCCGCCTGCTGCGCGGCGGCGCGTCCGGCGGCCCGCTCGGCCGCCTCGGCCGCCGCCCGCTCCACCTTCTCCGGCGTGACGAAGCGGTACCCGACGTTGCGGACCGTGCCGATCAGCGACTCGTGCTCGGGGCCGAGCTTGGCCCGCAGCCGCCGTACGTGGACGTCGACGGTCCGGGTGCCGCCGAAGTAGTCGTAGCCCCACACCTCCTGGAGGAGCTGGGCCCGGGTGAAGACCCGGCCGGGGTGCTGGGCGAGGTACTTGAGCAGCTCGAACTCCTTGAAGGTCAGGTCGAGGACCCGGCCCTTCAGCTTCGCGCTGTACGTCGCCTCGTCGACCGACAGGTCCCCGTTGCGGATCTCCATCGGGGAGTCGTCCGAACCGAGCTGCTGGCGGCCGGTGGCCAGCCGCAGCCGCGCCTCGACCTCGGCCGGCCCAGCGGTGTCGAGGAGGACGTCGTCGATGCCCCAGTCGGCGGTGACGGCCGCGAGACCGCCCTCGGTGACGACGAGGACGAGCGGGCAGCCCGGTCCGGTGGACCGCAGCAGCTGGCAGAGCGACCGCACCTGGGGCAGGTCGCGGCGGCCGTCGACGAGGATCACGTCGGCGCCGGGGGTGTCCACCAGGGCCGGCCCCTCCGCCGGGGCGACCCGGACGTTGTGCAGGAGCAGGCCGAGTGCGGGCAGCACCTCGGACGACGGCTGCAGGGCGTTGGTCAGCAGCAGGAGAGAACTCATGCCCGACCACCTGCCCGGCTCGGGTGATCGTGCACGTGCACGTGCGGGTGCACGGTTCGCTGGTCCATCACGTCGGTTCCTCCTCGGTCCCGTCGAGGACGTGCGTGGTACTGCTTCGTACGACTGGCCTGGTCTCCGGGCCGGCCCCCGCGCCCTGGGGTCCGGATGGATACCACTGTTCCAGCTTCGTTCAACGTGCTGAAAGCACAAAAGGACCCGGGGGCTACGTTGCCCGGATCCTCTACGCCGCCAGAATAGCCCACCGGCCCTTTCGGGGCCGAGGGCCGCTGTGCACCGCATTCTGTGGTTCTTCCCACGCCTTCCTCCTGCGTATGCCCTGGTTTCACCGGTTCGGTGGACCCCCGGCGGTGTCTGCGGGCGCACGCGGGGCGCGCGGACGCACGCCGGGGTGGTAACCCGGAGGGGTCATCATGGAGGCCGACGGTAGAGAGCCGACGGAGCCGACGATAGGAGCTGCAGTGGCAACCGGAACCATCCGGTACTGGGCGGCGGCCAAAGCCGCCGCCGAGACGGCGGAGGAGCCGTACTCGGCGCGCACCCTGGCCGAGGCGCTCGACGCCGCGCGGGACCGCCACCCGGGGGAACTGACCCGGGTCCTCCTGCGATGCTCCTTCCTCGTGAACGACGAGCCCGTGGGCAAGCGCCCGCACGATGCCGTCCTGCTGAGCGAAGGGGGCACCGTCGAGGTGCTCCCGCCGTTCGCGGGCGGGTGAGCGGGGACCCATGAGCACTCCGGACGAACAGCAGCCGCGGCGACACCGCCGGGACCCCCAGCAGCAGCGGGAACAGCAGGCGCAGGAGGCACAGCAGGCTCAGGAACAGCGGGAACAGGACCTGTACGGGACCCAGACCTGGAGTTCCGACACCTGGGACACCAGCTACCAGCCGATCCAGCGGCCAGCCCATGCGGCTCCGCAGGCCCCGCAGGCCCCGCAGGCACCTCAGGTCCCTCAGGGCCCGATGGGTTCTGTGCCCGGCCAGCCGGCGGGACCCGAGGGCTGGTTCCGCGACGAGGCCCCGGCGCAGCAGGCGGTGCCCTGGCAGGACGGCGGCCCGGGCGCCGGTGCGCCGCCGCAGCCGATGGCCCCCGACCACTGGTTCCACCAGGCGGAACCGGCGGCCCCGCCCGCCCCGCAGGACTGGTCCTGGCAGCAGCAGGCCCCGGCGGCCCCCGAGCCGGCCGCCGAGCGGACCGCGTACCTCCCGCCGGTGCCGGACTTCGCCGACGGGCAGACCGCGTACCTCCCGCCCGTACGGGACGCCGCCGCCCCGCCCGCCCAGCAGGACTGGTCCTGGCAGCACCAGGCCCCGGCCGCCCCCGACCCGGCCGCCGAGCGGACCGCGTACCTGCCGCCCGTGCGGGACCGGCAGGCGCGGCCGGAGCCGCAGGCGGCCGCCGGGCCCGACGGGTGGTTCCGCGCCGAGGCCCCCGCTCCGGCCGCCCCGCAGGGCTGGGACGCCGAGCAGACGGCGTACCTGCCGCCCCAGGCCGCCGCCCCCGCCCCGGTTCCCGCCCCCGGGGCCGACGCCGCCGCCGAGCGGACCGCGTACCTTCCGCCCGTGCCGCCCCGGGGCGCTGCCCCCGAGCCGGCCGCCGAGCGGACCGCGTACCTGCCCCCGGTGCCGCCCGAGCCGCAGGCGGCCGGGCCCGGTGCCACGTACTCGCCGCCCACCCTGGGCGGGAACACGCTGCGCGCCGTCGACCCCGCCCAGGCCCGCGCCGAGGGCCGGTCGCCGATCATCGACCCCGGTCCGCAGTCGGCCATACTCACCGCCGCCCTCGGGGTGGTGATGGCCGGGGCCGCCGCGTTCGGCCAGTACGGGCTGCTGCTCCCGCTGATCGCCCTCCAGGGCCTCACCGCAGCCGGCTGGTTCCGCCTCAACGGCATGTGGCCGGCCCGTCAGGGCATCGCCCTCGCCTTCCTCGGCGCGCTCGTCGCCGACGCCGCGGTGCTCGCGGTGGGACGCCCGAACGGTCCCGGCGCGATCATCGGCACCCTCGGGGCCTGGGTGCTGCTCACGCTGGTCCTCCAGCTGCGCAGCCACGCCGATCCCGACGAGCGGATGTACGGGCTGATGGCCTCGGTGGCCTCCGCCGCCCTCGCCATCGCGTGCGCCGGGTACCTGGCCGCCGACGCGAAGGCGGTGAGCGTCGGCGCCGCCGCCGTGGCCGTCGCCGTGTTCGCGCGGGCCCTGCCGCTGCCCGCCGTGGCCTCCGTCGGCGTCTCGCTGGCCGCCGCGGCCGGTGCGGGCATCGCGGTGGGCGGGCTGACCGGCACGGGGGCGGGCGGGGCGCTGCTCGGCCTGGCCGCCGGGGTGTGCGCGCTGGTCGGGCTGCGGGTGGCCGCGTACGACTACCCGTCGAAGTTCGTGCACATGACGGCCGGTGTCGCGCTGCCGCTGGCGGCCGCCGCGCCCGCGGTCTACCTGATCGGCCGGGTGGTGGGCTGACGGCGTCCTCACGGCGACCCGTGGTCCACTAGAACGCACGTACCGATGAGTAGGGGGAGGGTCCGTTGCGTTTCCTGCGTTTCTTGGTGATCGTCGCGGTGGTGCTGGGCGCTTTGTTCGTGGGGGTGGACCGCTGGGCGGTCGGCTACGCCGAGAACCGGCTGGCCGAGGAGGTCCGCTCCCGCCAGGGGCTGGCGGGCAGCGCGGAGGTGGACATCCACGGCTTCCCGTTCCTGACCCAGGCCCTCAGCCACGACCTGGAACAGGTGGACCTGAAGCTGAAGGGCGTCGACGCCGCCGGCGTGGACGGCCGCAGGACGCGGCTGACGCAGGTCGACGCCAGCTTCCACCAGGTCAAGCTGAACGGCAGCTACAGCGGCGGCACCGCCGAGCGGGCCGAGGGTACGGCGCTGATCTCGTACGCGGACCTCACCGAGGCCTCGCAGACCGGCGTGGTCCTCAGCTACGGCGGCGCGCCCGGCAAGGTGAAGGTCACGGCCACGCTGGACTTCCTCGGCCGGAGCCTGACCCGCTCCGTGGTGGCGACCGTCACCCTGGTGGACGCCAAGGACGGAAAGAACGGCAAGGCCGTACGGGTCCGCGCCGACTCGGTGCCCGGCGAGGGCCTCCCCGGCATCGAGAGCGCCATCCGCAAGCGGACCGACTTCGACCGCCGGATCGACGAGGGCCTGCCCTCCGGGCTCCGGCTCACCGCGCTGACCTCGGACGAGGCCGGCGTACACCTCTCGCTGAGCGGTACGGACGTGGTGCTGGCCGGATCGTGAGACGCCGGGGTCCGATCCGCAGATGGACGGGCCTCGTACACCGCCCCGGCAGGCCTCTCGAAGGCCGCCGGGGCTTTCTTATCCCACGATGCGGACGATCCCGTCTCGGTATATGACACGCCGGTGACAGGGCGGCCGATTCGTCCCTACGATCCATGCCTATGAAGCATCAGCAGGCGGACCTCACGAAGCGGCGGGCAGTAGACCTGTGTCGCGTCGCCGCCATGCTCTGTCGCTCCAAGTAGCGGTGTGAGCCTTCCGCTCCACCGGCCGGACGACGGCCCTTCAGTCGCGGCGTGACCGCCCCGCTCGCGCCCCCCGCCCCCTGACGCCTCCCCGCGCAGGAGCCGGACGCGCCACCCGGAACGGCACACACGCACCCGCACCGCAGCGCACCGCATGCCCCGCATGCGGCAGCACCCGCACAGCCCCGCCGCACACTGCCCCGGAGGAGACACCATGAGCCGCAGCGACGTCCTCGTAGACGCCGACTGGGTCGAGGCCCACCTGAACGACACCAACGTCGTGATCGTCGAGGTGGACGAGGACACGTCCGCGTACGACAAGAACCACATCACCAACGCCGTCCGGATCGACTGGAAGAGCGACCTCCAGGACCCGGTCCGCCGCGACTTCGTGGACCAGGAGGGCTTCGAGAAGCTCCTCTCCGCCAAGGGCATCTCCAACGACGACACCGTCGTCCTCTACGGCGGCAACAACAACTGGTTCGCGTCCTACGCCTACTGGTACTTCAAGCTCTACGGCCACCAGGACGTCCGCCTCCTCGACGGCGGCCGCAAGAAGTGGGAGCTCGACTCCCGCGACCTGGTCGACGGCGACGTCGTCCCGAACCGCCCGGCCACCCAGTACAAGGCCAAGCCGCAGGACAGCACGATCCGCGCCTTCCGCGACGACGTCGTGGCCGCGATCGACGTCCAGAACCTGGTCGACGTCCGCTCGCCCGACGAGTTCTCCGGCAAGCTCCTCGCCCCGGCGCACCTCCCGCAGGAGCAGTCGCAGCGCCCCGGCCACGTGCCGAGCGCCCGCAACATCCCGTGGTCGAAGAACGCCAACGACGACGGCACCTTCAAGTCCGACGACGAGCTGACGGCCCTCTACCAGGCCGAGGGCGTCGACCTGGACGGCAAGGACACCATCGCCTACTGCCGCATCGGCGAGCGCTCCGCGCTCACCTGGTTCGTGCTGCACGAGCTCCTGGGCCAGCAGAACGTCAAGAACTACGACGGCTCGTGGACCGAGTACGGCTCGCTCGTCGGCGTGCCGATCGAGCTCGGCGCCAACAAGTAAGACCGCCGCAGTACCTCTCTAGGACAGGACAGAGAACATGTGTGGAGCAAAGATCGGCGGGCCCGACCTCGCGACGCTCAAGCCCGGTGAGACCGCGATCCAGGGCCAGGTGACCAAGGACGGCGAGCCGGTGAGCGGATACGTCCGCCTGCTGGACTCGACCGGTGAGTTCACCGCGGAGGTCCCGACCTCCGCCACCGGCCAGTTCCGCTTCTACGCGGCCGAGGGCTCCTGGACGCTGCGCGCGCTCGTGCCCGGCGCCCAGGCCGACCGCGCCGTGGTGGTCGCCGAGGCCGGCGGCGTGACGGACGTCGCCATCGCGGTCTGACCGCCGCGCCGCGCGCGCACCGCTGTACCGGCCGAAGGGCCGCACCCCCGGGGGTTGGACGCCACTGGAACGGGGTGCGGCCCTTCGTGCCGTCCATGCCCTTGCTCCCGGGGCGCGCGGCCCTACGCTGGAGGTATGTACGCCCGGCGTCGACGCGTCTACTTCCTGCTCATGGGCGGATGCCTGTTCCTCTTCGTCTCCGCCTGGTCCTTCGTGCGCCTGTTCTCGGTGGAGGCGGCGGTGGCCCTGTGCGTGGTCGCGATGGTCATCCCGCCGGTCGCCGCGATGGTCGCGAACCGGCGGGGGCCCGAGGACCGCTGGTGGGACGACCCCTCCGGGGATCCGAAATCGGACGAGTGGTGGGACGAACTGGACGGAAAACGGCGTCCCAAGGACTGACGCGGCCGGGATATAAGACCGTAATAAAGATGCGTACAACTGCGCTGCCCCCGAAGGTGTCTCCGGTGTGCGCGGGTAAACGAACCCGACGCCTCCAGTCCTGTGGGGGGACCCTTTGGAACACGAGCACAGCCCGGACGCCCCGGACGCCGGCCCTTCGCCGCGCCCGCGCCGCCGGGGACGCACCACGCCCCTCATCGCCGCGGCCCTGGCCCTCGGCGCCGCCGCCGGCACGGCCACGGGCTACACCGTCCAGTACCACCGCGCCCCCACCCCCCTGCCACCGCTGGCGCGGCCGCACCCGGTGACGCCCGGGGCCCTCGCGCCGGACGACGGCACGACGAACAAGTCGATCAACGCCAACCGGCACCACAAAACTGACGACGACCTGGCCCAGCTGCTGCTCCCGGCTCCGGACGGGGCGAAGACCGAGGGCAGCGGGTACGAGTCGCTGGACCTCTTCGTGGCGGACTTCTTCGAGGCGCCGGACAGCATGCTGCCCGAGCTCGTGGACTCCGGGATCCGCCGGGTCGCCTCCACGAAGTGGACCCAGGACGAGCGGGTGTCCGTCGACGTGCGCCTGCTGCAGTTCAACAACCGCAGCGGCGCGGACGGGTACCAGAAGGGGCAGTCGGACTACATGCCCGAGAAGAAGTTCGCGGGCAACCCGGGGGTGGCCATCCCCGGTGTCGCGAGCGACCTCGGTCATGTGTGGGTGAACTCCGCGACCGATCCGGGCTCCGGCGGGCGCCTGGCCCGCGCTGTCGCCCGGCGGGGCGACATCGTCCTGGACATCACCTACTACGACGCCCGCGGCAAGGTCTCCGAGAGCGATGTCCTGGAGCTGGCCAAGCGACAGCTGGAGCGACTGTGACCGACCCGCAGACCGAACCGACGGCGCCGCAGACCGAACCGACGGCGCCGCAGACCGAACCGACGGCGCCGCAGCCCGCTCCGGCCGCGCCGCAGTCCGCCCCCGCTCGCCCCGCCCGCCGGAAGGGGCCCCTGCTCGCCGGTGCGGGTCTGGCCCTGGCCGTCCTCGCCGGTGGCGTCTGGGGCGTCGTCGCCCTCGGGGACGCCGACCGGACCGCCCCCACCCGCTACTGGGCGAAGGAGGGCCTGAGCGCCTCCACGCCGCCCACGCCGGCGCCGGTGCCGCCCAACGCCCTGTCGGGCAAGCTGCTGCCCGTCCCGGCCGGTTTCGCGCCGGGCCCGGACCTGGCCGACGACGGCAACAACTTCTTCGTCTCCGGCGACAGCGCCGTCCAGGGCTTCAAGGACGCCCGCAAGGGCCTGTCCAACACCCAGCGCAAGCAGCGCGACGAAGCCCTGGCCGATCTGAAGCTCAAAGGACTCGCCGGACGCAGCTACACGCAGGGCGGCGGCCGGACGGTCGTGGAGGTCCGCATCATGCAGGCGGACCCGCAGGCCCTCGGCAAGTTCGCCGAGGTGTCCAAGAAGCTCATCGGCTTCATGGGCGAGGGTCACGACGCTCCCACGGTGGACGGGTACCCCGATGCCAAGTGCTCCCTGACGTCCTTGGGCCGGGAGGAGAAGGAGAGCGTCGACTCGCTCGACTGCGTCGTGGTCGAAGGCGACGTCATGGTCACCTTCCGGGCCTACGGGCCCAAGCCCCTCTCGACGGCCGACGCCGTGAAGTTCCTGAAGAACCAGCTGACCCACCTGAAGTCCCCCGGGGAGTCCGTGTGACCGAGCAGAACCTCTCCGCGCCCGCCCCGGCGGCGGTCCCCGAGCCCGCCGAGCCCGCCGAGCCCACCGGATCCCCGGCGCGGCCCGGCTCCGTCGTAGCGCCCGCCCGCAAGGAGCGCCGCGCGCTGCGCGCCGTCCTGCGCTGGACGGCGGCCGTCCTGGTCTTCGCCACCGCCGGCACGGGCGTCGCGTACGGGCTCGTACGGGCCGAGCGCACCGACCTCCCCGGCCTGGCCACCGAGGACGACGGCCGCTGGACCTACCCGGCGCTCGCCAAGCCCGCCCTGGCCCCCGGCGCCCCGCAGCCCTTCGCCCCGGACAACAAGGACGGCATCCACTACGCCGCCCTGGGCCAGCTGCTGCTGCCCGCGCCGCGTGGCTCCGCGCCGGACGCCGGGCTGAAGCCGGAGAAGGACCAGGCGGTGTCCGTGGACACCTTCCTGGAGGAGTACGAGTCCACCGCGCGCCCGAAGATGAAGCAGGCGTTCACCGACGACGGCCTGCGCCAGATCGCCGCCCGCGGCTGGACGATGCCCGACGGCACCCGTACCCGCGTCTACCTGCTGCGTTTCCACTCGTCGGGCTTCGTGGACGCCTTCGAGGGCTGCGGCATCAACATGAACCTGAGTGGCGTCAACCGCGTCGAGGGCGACAGCACCTGGAGCAAGGCGCGCAACGACCAGTCCCCGCCGGACCTGCGGGACGTGTCCCTGTTCACCGAGGCCGCCCCGGCCGGCGACGAGCAGATCGCGGCGGGCTGCGTGAAGGGCGGCGACCTGCTGGCCGTCGTCCTCCAGACCCGCAAGGGTCAGGTGGCGTCCGTGCCGTTCCACCAGACGGTGATCCTCCAGGACCAGCTGCTGCACTGACGCCGGAACCCGGTCGGACCCGGTACGGCCTACCTCGTAGGGTGCGCCGGTTCCCGGGCCAGTAGGCTTGGGGACCGGCCCGTACACCGCCCCGAATCCTCCGAGGAGCACCCCGTGCTTGAGGCAGTCTTCACCTCCCTGCTGGTCCTGGTCTGCGTCGGCGTCCTCGCCTTCACCGGCCTGGCCGTCAAGAAGCTGTACCAGGGTCAGCGCTGAGCCTGCGCCCAGCCGACCGCCCCGGAACCCTCCCAAGAGATCGCCTGAGCAGCCAACCATGATCCAGATCCCGTCCGACCTGAACCCGGGCCTCGTCCCCCTCGCCTTCCTCCTCGGAAACTGGGAAGGCGCCGGCGTCTTCGACTTCCCCGGCGAGGAGAAGTGCAACTTCGGCCAGGAAGTCGTCTTCAGCCACGACGGCCGGGACTTCCTGGAGTACACCTCCCACACCTGGGTCCTCGACGCCGAGGGCAACAAGGTGCGGCCGCTGGAGTCCGAGTCGGGCTACTGGCGCATCGACGCGGACCGCAAGGTCGAGATCGTCATGGTCCGCGACCAGGGCGTCGTCGAGGTCTGGTACGGCGACCTCGCCGACCAGAAGCCCCAGATCGACGTGGTCACCGACGCGGTGGCCCGTACGGCCGCCTCCGGCCCCTACAGCGGCGGCAAGCGCCTCTACGGGTACGTGAAGAGCGACCTGATGTGGGTCGGCGAGAAGGCCACCCCCGACGTCGAGCTGCGCCCGTACATGTCTGCCCAGCTCAAGAAGGTCGTCACGCCGGAGGAGATCGCCGACATGGCGCGCAACCTCCCCGAGCTCCCCGAGGACGGCATCGCCTTCTTCCGCTGAGCCGCGCGCCGGGCAGGCCAGGCAGGCACACAGCCGAGTACGGGAAGGGGACCGCGGGGCTCGACCGCGGTCCCCTTCCCGCGCTTACACTGGCCGGGTGGTGACCACCGACTGGAAGAGCGACCTGCGGCAGCGCGGCTACCGGCTGACACCGCAGCGCCAGCTTGTGCTGGAAGCCGTAGACGCCCTCGAACACGCCACCCCCGACGAGATCCTCGTCGAGGTGCGCAAGACCGCGTCCGGGGTGAACATCTCCACCGTGTACCGGACGCTGGAGCTCCTGGAGGAGCTGAAGCTGGTCTCGCACGCCCACCTCGGGCACGGCGCGCCCACCTACCACCTCGCCGACCGGCACCACCACATCCACCTCGTCTGCCGCGAGTGCACCGGCGTGATCGAGGCCGACCTCGCCATCGCCGCCGAGTTCACGGAGAAGCTGCGCGCCACCTTCGGCTTCGAGACCGACATGAAGCACTTCGCGATCTTCGGCCTGTGCGCGGAGTGCGCCGCCAAGCGCCCCTAGGGCCCCCGCCCCCGGGGTCGTACGCTTGGTGCCATGACCAGCAGCCCCTTGCTCCATCTTCCCGGTGCCGTACCCGCCGAAGGCCGTGACGAGGGCGTCGCCGCCCACTACGGAGAGCTCTACGGCGAACAGCGCGCCCTCGCCGCCGGGCGGGGTTTCGTCGACCTCTCCCACCGCGGGGTCGTCACCGTCACCGGAGCGGACCGGCTGAGCTGGCTGCACCTGCTGATCACCCAGCACGTCAGCGAGCTGCCGGCCGGACAGGCCACCGAGGCGCTGATCCTCTCCGCCAACGGGCACATCGAGCACGCCCTCTACCTCGTCGACGACGGCGAGACCACCTGGGCGCACGTCGAGCCGGACAGCCGGGAAGCGCTGATCGCCTACCTGGAGGCGATGAAGTTCTTCTACCGCGTCGAAGTCGCCGACCGCACCGCCGAGTTCGCCGTCGTGCACCTGCCGGCCGGCTCGATCGCCGAGCTGCCGGGCAAGTACGCCGTACGGGAGACCGCGTACGGCCGCGACGTGTTCCTGCCCCGGGAGACGCTGGAGGACTTCGCCGCCGGGCACGGGCCCGCCGCCGGGCTCCTCGCGTACGAGGCGCTGCGCGTGGAGTCCCACCGGCCGCGGGTCGGCCTGGAGACCGACCACCGCACCATCCCGCACGAGCTGGGCTGGATCGGCACCGCCGTGCACCTCCAGAAGGGCTGCTACCGCGGCCAGGAGACGGTGGCCCGCGTCCACAATCTGGGCAAGCCCCCGCGCCGCCTGGTCTTCCTGCACCTGGACGGCTCCGAGGTGCTGCTCCCGCCGCACGGCGCGCCCGTACGGCTGGCGGCGGACGGCGAGGAGGGCCGCCAGCTCGGCTTCGTCACCACCGCCGTGCGCCACCACGAGCTCGGGCCGATCGCCCTCGCCCTGGTCAAGCGGAACGTGCCCGTCGACGCCCCGCTGCTGGCGGGGAACACGGCCGCCGCGCAGGAGGTCGTCGTAGCGCCGTAGCGTGGCGCGGCCCCGCCGGGCTACATGTCGAGGACGACGGTGAACGGGCCGTGGTTCGTCAGCGAGACCCGCATGTCCGCGCCGAACCGTCCCGTCTCCACCGTCGCGCCCAGCCCGCGCAGCTGCGCCACCACCTCGTCGACCAGCGGCTCCGCCACCGGGCCGGGCGCCGCCGCGTTCCAGGTGGGGCGGCGGCCCTTGCGGGCGTCCCCGTACAGCGTGAACTGGGAGATCACCAGCAGCGGCGCCCCGATGTCACTGCACGACTTCTCCGCCTCCAGGATCCGCAGCGACCACAGCTTGCGGGCCAGCAGCGCCGCCTTCTCCGGGGTGTCGTCGTGGGTCACGCCCACCAGTACGCACAGTCCCTCGCCGACGATCTCGCCCACCGTCTCGCCGGCCACCACGACGCTCGCGCCGTCCACCCTCTGCACCACAGCTCGCATACCACCTGTGTACCAGGCGTGCACCCGTCCGGGGCCGATCGGGTGGTGTGGGACTGCGTCAACACCACGGAGAGTGGCACGATGCACGCAGGCGGTGCCCACAGCACCGGTCGAGGGGACGGACACGAACGCATGAACACTTCTGGTACCTCCGCACCTGCACCCGCATCAGCACCCGCGCCCGCGGGATGCGCTCCACCCGCTACCTCCGCGTCGGCCGCGCCGCCGCCGCGGCCGCCCGCGCAGCGCACCGGCGATCCGCAGGGGCCGACCACCTCTGCCACGGCGCTGGGCCTGCCCGAACTGCGCGCGCTGCGCCGCGACGCGCAGCGCGACGAGGCGGATCTGAGCTACGTACGCCGGCTCCTGCAGGGGCGCATCGACATCCTGCGCGCCGAGCTGGCCCGTCGGACGGATCCCGAGGCGCCGGTGGTGGACCGGCTCTCGGAGATCCTCGCCGACGCGCCGTCCAGCCGCAGCGCCTCCGCCCGCCACGTCACGCTGGGCACCCCGCACAGCGAGGAGTTCCGGCTGCTGGCGGCCGAGATGCTCTCCGACGTGGAACTCTCGGACCTGGCCGCGCGCACGGACGCCGAACTGCACGACGCGATGGGCCGGCTGATCCGCTACGAGCAGCAGGTCTCGCGGCGCAGACAGCAGCTCCAGCGGATGGCGGACGACTCCAGCGCGGAGATCACCCGCCGCTACCGCGAGGGCGAGGCGCAGGTGGACGACCTCCTGGCGTAGCGGGCGGCGGGCCGGTGGCCGCCGCGGGCGCCACTCCCGGGGCCTCCGGTGCGGGTGAGCGCGCCCGTGGGCGCGCCGGAAATTCGGGCGACCCGGCGCGGTACGGCCATTAGCGTGGCCGGTCATGAGCGCAGAAGTGCGGCCGATCGCCGCCGCCGAACTCCCGCACTGGATGCAGACCCTGCACACGGGCTTCCTGACTCCGGGCACCCCGACCGCATCCGATGTGGCGCTGCGCGCGGGACACACCGACCCGGCCCGCATACTCGGCGGCTTCGACCCGGTCAGCGGGCGCTGCGTGGCGACGTTCCGCTCCTTCGCCCAGGAGCTGACCGTGCCCGGCGGGGCCGCCGTCCCGTGCAGCGCGGTCTCCCACGTCTCCGTGCTGCCCACCCACCGCCGCCAGGGCCTGCTGACCCGGATGATGGCCGCCGAACTGGGCGCCGCCCACGCCCGCGGCGACGTCCTGGCGACGCTGGTCGCCGCCGAGTACCCGATCTACGGCCGCTACGGCTTCGGCGCCGCCACCTCCCTGACCGAATGGGAGGTCGCCGTCGCGCGCACCGGCCTCGACCGGCACCGCCCGCCGCCCGCCGACGGGGGCCGCATCGACCTGGTCGACGCCGCCGAGGTGCGGCGCCTCGGGCCCGCGCTGCACGAGCGGCTGCGCGCGGCCCGGCACGGCGTGGTCAGCCGCGACGCCCGCTGGTGGGACCTGACGACCGGGCAGGTGGAGTACTCCCACCGCCCCCATCGGGAGAAGATGTCCGCCGTGTATCGGACGCCGGAGGGGGAGGTGGCCGGGCTGGTCTCCTACGCCTGCGACGAGCACTGGAACGACGCGAAGATTCCGGAGCTGACCCTGTACGTGAAGGACCTGCTCGCGCTCACCCCCCGGGCGGAGCGGGCGCTGTGGCACTTCCTGTGCTCCATCGACTGGGTGCTCCGGATCCGCACCGGCCACCGCGCCCCCGACGACCTGCTCCCGGAGCTGCTGCCCGACCCGCGCGCGGCCAGGACGGTGACGGCCGCCGACCACCTGTGGGTGCGGGTGCTGGACGTCGTACGGGCGCTCGGCGCGCGGACGTACGAGGTGCCCGGGACGCTCGTCCTGGACGTGGCGGACGAGGGCGGTCCGGCGGGCGGCCGCTACCGGCTGGACGCGGGCGCCGGCACGTGTTCCCGTACGGAGGAGCCGGCCGATCTGCGGCTCGACGTGTCCGCGCTGGGCTCGCTGTACCTCGGTGACGCCTCGGCGGTGCGGCTGGCCGCGCTCGGCCGGCTGACGGGGGAGCGGCCCGGGGCCGTGGAACGGGCCGACGCGGTGTTCCGCACCGCGCGCAGGCCGTGGTGCCCGGACGTCTTCTGACGGGCCGTCGGTGCGGGCGAGCGGGCGAGCGGGCGAATGAACGAAGAGAAGAGAAGTGACGTGTTGACGATCGTGGAACGGCTGCGCGCGGCGGGCTGCGTCTTCGCCGAGGAAGAGGCGGACCTGCTCGCCGGGTCCGCCACCGACGACGGGCACCTGTCGGGCATGGTGGCCCGCCGGGTCGCGGGGGAGCCGCTGGAACACGTGCTCGGCTGGGCGGAGTTCTGCGGGCTGCGGATGGAGGTGGGCGCGGGAGCCTTCGTGCCGCGCCGCCGCACCGAGTTCCTGGTCCAGCAGGCGGTGGCGCTGACCCGGCCCGGGGCGGTGGTCCTCGACCTGTGCTGCGGGGTCGGCGCCCTCGGCGCGGCCGTCGCCGACGGGGTCCCGGGCGGGGTCGAACTGCACGCCGCCGACATCGACCCCGGCGCGCTGGTCTACGCCCGGCGCAACGTGGCCCCGTACGGGGGCGCGGTGTGGGAGGGCGACCTGTACGGGGCGCTGCCGGAGCGGCTGCGGGGGCGGGTGGACACGCTGGTGGTCAACGCCCCGTACGTGCCGACTCAGGAGATCGGGTTCATGCCGTCCGAGGCCCGCGACCACGAGCCGCTGGTCTCCCTGGACGGGGGCGCGGACGGCCTGGACGTCCACCGGCGGGTGGCGGCGGGCGCGTCGGCCTGGCTGGCGCCGGGCGGGCACCTGCTGATCGAGACCAGCGCCCGGCAGTCGCCGGTGACGGCGTCCGCCCTGACGGCGGGCGGGCTCGCGGTGCGCGCGGTCAGCTCCGAGGAGCTGTACGCGAGCGTGGTCATCGGGACGGCCGGGCCGGCGTAGCCGCGTTCAGCCGACGCGTTCGGCGAGGAAGGCCTCCCAGGTGCGCTCGCCGAGGACGGCCCCGTCGAGGGAGAGGTTGACCCCCTCGCGGTAGGCGCGGCCGACCTTGCCGGGCATCCGGACGGGCAGCATCGGACGGCGGGCGCCGCGGGCCCGGAGGTAGTCGCGGGTGAGGTCGCCCAGGCTGATGACGGCCGGCCCGGCCAGGTCGGGGACGAGACCCGCCGACTCGCCCAGGGTCAGCTCCACCAGCCGGGCCGCGACGTCGCGCGAGTCGACGGGCTGCCAGCGCAGGCCGCCGGGGACGGGCACCACGGGCAGCTTCGCCAGCTTCCCGGCCACGGTGAGGGCCAGCTCGTGGAACTGGGCGGCGCGCAGGGTGGTCCAGGGCAGCCCGGAACCGGCGACCGCGCGCTCGGCCGCCAGCTTGGCCCGGAACCAGGCCAGGGGGACGGTGTCCGCGCCGATCACCGAGACCAGCACGAGGTGGCGTACGCGGGCCTCCTTCGCCGCGCGCACGAGGTTGCGGGCGGCCACGTCGTCGCCCTTGGCCCCGCCCGCGAGGTGCAGGACGGTCTCCACCCCCGCCAGGGCGGCGTCCAGGCCCCGGCCGGCGATCAGGTCGCCGCCCGCGTACGTCACCCCCGCCGCGGGGTCGCGGGGCGTGCGGGTCAGCACCCGTACGGTGCGTCCGGCCTCGCGCAGCAGCGGTACGGCGAGGCTCCCGAGGGTGCCCGTGCCGCCGGTGACCAGGACGGGGGCGGGAGGCGGGGGCGTGTGCGGCGTGTGCGTCATGTCCGTCATGTGCGGTTCTCCGAGGCCATCGCCCCTTCGACGGGGCGGGGTTGATGGGGTCTACTGCCATGACCCGCGCCGAGGAAGGAATGTGACTGGTGGACGCGACGGTGGACGGAATTTCTGCGACGGAACGTTTCGAGGAGCACCGGAGCCGGCTCCGGGCGGTCTCCTACCGGATGCTCGGCTCGATGAGCGAGGCCGACGACGCCGTCCAGGAGACGTGGCTGCGGCTGCACCGCACCGACGCGAGCACGATCGACAACCTCGGCGGCTGGCTGACCACCGTCGTGGCCCGGGTCTGCCTCAACCTGCTGCGGGCGCGCGAGCAGCGCCGCGAGGACCCGATGGAGCGGCTGGAGCCGCGGCTCCCGGATCCCGTCATCAGCAGCCCCGAGCGGGGCGTCGACCCGGAACAGGCGGCGCTGCTCGCCGACGCGGTGGGGCTGGCGCTGATGGTGGTGATGGAGTCGCTGGCGCCGGCGGAGCGGCTGGCGTTCGTCCTGCACGACATGTTCGCGGTCCCCTTCGACGCGATCGCCCCGCTGATCGGCAAGTCCGACGCCGCGACCCGCCAGCTCGCCAGCCGGGCCCGGCGCCGGGTGCGGGAGCAGGCGCCGGCGCCCGACCCGGACCTGTCCCGGCAGCGCGAGGCCGTCGAGGCGTTCTTCGCCGCCGCGCGGGACGGCGCGTTCGAGGCGCTCGTCGCCGTCCTGGACCCGGCCGTGGTGCTGCGCTCCGACGGCGGGCCCGGCGGCGGGCTCACCGGGGTGCTGCGCGGGGCCCGGACGGTGGCGGGCCGGGCGGTCGGCTTCGGCTCGCTGTCGCCGTTCGCCCTCCCGGCGCTGGTCAACGGGGCCGCCGGTGTCGTGGTGGTACCGCGCGGGCGGGCCGTGTCGGTGATGGCCTTCACCGTCGTGGACGGCCGGATCGTGGCGATCGAGGTACTGGCCGACCCGGCCCGGCTGAAGGGGCTCGACCTGTCGGCGCTGCGGTAGACGGTGGGCGGTGGGCGCGCTTACGTGGTGCGGGGCTGGTTGAAGCGGAGCAGGTTGCCGGAGGGGTCGCGGAAGGCGCAGTCGCGTACGCCGTACGGCTGGTCCATCGGCTCCTGCAAGACCTCCCCGCCCGCGGCGCGGATCCGCTCGAAGGCGGCGTCGACGTCGCTGGTCTGGAAGATGACACCGCGCAGCAGGCCCTTGGCCATCAGCTCGGCCACCGCCCGCCGGTCCTCGTCGGTGGCGCCCGGGTCCGCGAGCGGCGGCTCCAGGACGATCTCCACGTCGGGCTGGGCGGGCGAGCCGACGGTCACCCAGCGCATCCCCTCGAAGCCGACGTCGTTGCGCACCTCCAGGCCGAGCACGTCCCGGTAGAAGGCGAGCGCCGCGTCGTGGTCGTCCACGGCGATGAAGCACTGCGAGAGCTTGATTTCCATGCTCCCCACGCTACGGACCGGCGGCGGCCTTCGCCCCCGCGCCCCGGACCGGGCGGGTGTGGAGCTTGGCGACACAGGCCGGGATGGCGGCGCCGTGGTCGTGGTCGCGGGACCGGTAGGCGCTCGGGGTCTCGCCGACCAGCTCGGTGAACCGTGAGCTGAAGGAGCCCAGCGAGGTGCAGCCGACCGCCATGCAGACCTCGGTCACGCTCATGTCGCCGCGCCGCAGCAGGGCCTTGGCGCGTTCGATCCGCCGGGTCATGAGGTGGCTGTACGGGGTCTCGCCGAAGGCGGCCCGGAAGCTCCGCGAGAAGTGGCCCGGCGACATCAGGGCCACCCGCGCCAGGGCGGGTACGTCGAGCGGCTGCGCGTAGTCGCGGTCCATCAGGTCGCGGGCCCGGCGCAGCCGGACGAGGTCGGAAACGGGTACACGGGGCACACGACCACGGTACAGAGCTTCTCGGTCCGTGCTCGCACAGCTGCTGGTGGGAGGACGTCGCCGTCACCGGGCGGAGGGCGCGGCGGCGGCGAGTGAGGCAGCGAAGGTGACGGCGTCGGTCTCGTCGCCGAAGTGGTGGATCACGTGCTCGCGGACGTGGTCCTGCTGGGTCTGGTCGAAGGCCGCGCAGGCGTCGTGGATGACGTGGACGGTGTAGCCGCGATCGTGGGCCTCGCGCAGGGTGGATTCGACGCACACGTGGGTGGCGAAGCCTGCCAGGTACAGGTCGGTGACACCGAGGCGGCGCAGGATCAGGTCGAGGTCGGAGGAGCCGGCGAAGGCGCTGGCTCCGGCGCGGCCTCGCACGACCGGATCGCCGGGGGCGGGCTGGAAGCCCTCGGCGAACTCGACGCCGGTGCTGCCCTGGATCCAGGTACCGGCCCTGGGGATCGCCGCGCGCAGCCCGAGCCGTGCCGGGGTCCAGCTCGCCAGCTCCGGCGCGCCGGGGGTGAGGACCAGTGGCACGTGTACGACGGGAACGCCGTGCGCGCGGGCGGCTGCGAGCGCGGTGGCCGCGCCGCGGACGGCGGTGTCGAGCAGGCCGCGGTCCTCGACGAGGTGGTTGAGGCGGCCATGCTCGGAGTCGAGCCACTCGCGCTGGAACTCGATCAGGACGAGGGCGGAGTTCGGGCGTGCGGGCATGACCGTCATGGTCGGGCTCCTGGGGCCGAGGATATTTCCAACTGACGAGTTGGACACTAGCGCGAGCGGATGCACTTTCCAACCCGACGGTTGGAAAGTGCGGCCTGACGCGGGTCAGACGCGAGTCAGAGCGCGATTCTGCGCACCATGTCCACGACGGCGGCCCGCCGAGCAGCCGGATCCTCACCGGCCGCCCCGCCGTGGATCATCCGGGTGAGCTGCGGCGCCGCGAACTGCCAGCCGGCGAGCGCGACGACGGCGTACAACAGCTCCTCGGGCGCGAACCGCACCTGGGTCTGCGCGAGCCCCCCGGCCCCTCGCCGGGCGCGGGAGATGGCGGCGACCTTCTCGGCGTAGTGGGCGGCCCGCCGTTCCTCGCCCGCGACCGGAGCGGTGACGTCGCCGTGCAGGGCCTCCCATTGCAGGAGGCGCAGCAGATGCGGATGGGCGAGGTGGTAGTCGAACACCCGGCCCGCGTACTCCGGAAGGTCCACCGTCCGCCCGTCCGGCCCCGCCATCGGCACGGCGGCGGCGAGCTGCTCCAACTCGCGCTGGAGCACCGCGGCGAACAGCTGCCGCTTACCGCCGAAGTAGGGGTAGATCCGCTCCTTGTTGACCCCGGCCGCAGCCGCGATGCGATCGATTCGCGCGCCGTCGGGCCCGTGTGCGGCGAACTCGTCCACGGCCGCGTCGAGCAGCAGCCTCTTGGTCTTCGCGGTATCCCATGCCATGCGCCCAGCATACGAAGCACCCAACCCGCCGGTTGGCGATCGGGCCGTCCGACCGGTCGAGGGCGGGGCCGCGCGGGAGTGGGAGCTATTGCAAGCGGGTGCTTGCAATAGTTAGCGGGGTGCGGCAGGATCGTTCCATGGCATCGCTCAACGTCGGAAACCTCGGCGAATACCTCCGCGAACAGCGGCGGCAGGCCCAGCTCTCGCTGCGCCAGCTCGCCGACGCCGCGGGGGTGTCGAATCCGTACCTGAGCCAGATCGAGCGCGGGCTGCGCAAGCCGAGCGCGGACATCCTCCAGCAGCTGGCCAAGGCGCTGCGGATCTCCGCCGAGACGCTGTACGTGCAGGCCGGGATCCTCGACGAGCGGGACCGGGACGAGGTGGAGACGCGAGCCGTCATACTCTCCGACCCGTCGATCAACGAGCGGCAGAAGCAGGTGCTGCTCCAGATCTACGACGCGTTCCGCAAGGAGAACGCGCTGGAGGCGGACGAGGCGGAGGCCGTACCGGAGGCCGCATCGGAGGCCTCCGGCGCGGGCGCCGGCTCCGGCGCTGACTCCGGCTCGGGCTCCGGCTCCGGGCCTGACTCCGGCTCCGGCTCCGGCTCCGGCGGTGACACCGCGGTGCCCCCTACGAACTGAACCGACTGTGATCCGGGAGGACCAGCACATGGCCATCGCCGATGACCTGAAGAAGACCCTCACCGACCCCACCCCCCTCTACTTCGCCGCCGGAACCGCCGACCTCGCCGTCCAGCAGGCGAAGAAGGTGCCCGGACTCATCGAGCAGCTGCGCGCCGAGGCCCCCGCGCGCATCGAGGCCGTCAAGAACGCCGACACGAAGGCCGTCCAGGAGAAGGCTCGGGTCGCCCAGGAGGCGGTCACCTCGAAGGTCGCCGAGGTCCTCGGGGCGATCGACCCGAAGAAGCTGGGCGAGACCGCCCAGGACCTGGCGCTGCGCGGCGTCGGCGTGGCGGCCGAGTACGCCGTCCGGGCCAAGGAGACGTACGACAAGGTCGCGGAGCACGGCGAGCAGGCCGTACGGTCCTGGCGCGGCGAGGTGGCCGACGAGATCGTGGACATCGCGGGCGCCGTGGAGCCGCAGCCGCCGGTGGCGTCCTCCAAGCCGGAGCCCGAGGCCGGGGCAGAGGCCGACTCCGAGCCGGCGGCCGAGGCCGAGGCGGACAAGTCCGGCGCGAAGAAGCCCGCCGCCCGCCGGGGCACGGCCAAGAAGGCGACCGTCACGGTCGGCGACGAGGCCTGACAGCGGAGCGGACGGACCGGGCACCCGTGCGGTGCCCGGTTCGTTGTCGTTTGGGAATGCGGTGACGGCGGTAGCGTGGAGGCAGACGTGCGCGAGGCGAGAAGGCGGTCGAGACGATGCTGATGCAGGGATTCAACAACGGGGTGCTCCCGTTGCTCGGCTACGCCATGCTGGCGCTCGCCATCGTGGCGCTGGTCCTCGCGGCGATCCCGCCCCAGGACGCCTACCGGGCCGCCGACAAGCAGACCAAGACGTTCTGGCTGGTCATCCTCGGGGTCACGGTCCTGGTGGACTTCTTCCTCGGGATGCTGTTCCTGCAGATCGCCGGCCTGGTGGCCAGCATCGTGTTCATGGTCGACGTACGCCCCGCGCTCAAGCAGGTGTCCGGGGGCCGGCGCCGGGGCGGCAGCAGCAGCGACGGACCGTACGGCCCCTACAACGGCGGCCGCTGACCGGCGGGGCGGCGTCGTCCGCCCCGCGCCTCAGCCCGCGGCGCGGGACAGCAGGACCAGGGCCACGTCGTCGGTGAGCTCGCCGCCGTTGAGGCGGCGGGCCTCGGTGACGGAGGCCTCCAGCAGGCCCTCGCCGCTCAGGCCGCGGTCCAGATGGCGATTGATCATCTCGATCATGCCCTCCTGGCCGAGGCGCTCCTTCCCCTCGCCGATCCGGCCCTCGATGAGGCCGTCGGTGTAGAGCATCAGGCTCCAGGTGCCGCCCAGGTCGACCTGGCGGCGGGGCCAGCGGGCCCGGGGCAGCAGGCCCAGTGCCGGGCCGCTGTTCTCGTACGGGAGGAGCCGCGCGGGGCGGCCCGGCCTGGATATGAGCGGGGCCGGATGGCCGGCCAGGCACAGGCCCGCGCGGCGGCCGTCCGGGGAGATGTCCACGGTGCACAGCGTCGCGAAGATCTCCTCGCAGGGCCGCTCCACCTCCAGCACCTCCTGGAGGGTGGCCAGCAGGTCGTCGCCGCACAGGCCGGCCAGGGTCAGGGCGCGCCAGGCGATGCGCAGCTCGACGCCGAGGGCGGCTTCGTCGGGGCCGTGGCCGCAGACGTCGCCGATCATGGCGTGGACGGTGCCGTCGGGGGTGCGGACGGCGTCATAGAAGTCCCCGCCGAGCAGGGCCCGGCTGCGGCCGGGGCGGTAGCGGGCGGCGAAGCGGAGGTCGGAGCCGTCCAGCAGGGGGGTGGGGAGGAGGCCGCGTTCGAGGCGGGCGTTCTCCTGGGCGCGCAGTTTCGATTCCGCGAGCTTGTACTGGGCGGTGTCGGCCCGCTTTCTCTCGACGGCGTACCGGATGGCGCGGCTCAGCAGCCGGCCGTCCAGCTCGTCGCGCAGCAGGAAGTCCTGGGCGCCGACGCGGACGGCTTCGGCGGCGCGGTCGGCGTCGGCCTCGGCGGTGAGGACGAGGACGGCGTGCCGGGGGGCGATGCGGAGGACTTCGCGCAGGGTGGCGAGGCCGTCGCTCTCGCCGGGCAGGGCCAGGTCGAGGTCGAGCAGCACGCAGTGCACGTCGGGCGTGAGCAGCCGCGTCGCCTCGGTGAGGTTGCGGGCGCTGCGGAGCCGGATGCGGTGGCCGTCGGCGTCGAGGATCTCGGGGAGGGTGAGACCCCCCGCGGGGTCGTCCTCGATCACGAGCAGGGTCAGCGGGGCCGGGGGTGCGGCGGTGGCGGTGGCAGCGGGCGGAGCGGCTGCCACCGCACCGCTCTCCACGGCCGGGATCTCCCTCTGCCGCGGTACGGGTGCGGGCATCGTCGTCTCCGGTTCCTTCCCTCCCCCCGGGGGTGCGCTCATGCGGCGACCCTAACGGGCGGGCGGCGGCGAACGGAATGCCGAATACCCCACCCCGGCGCACCCCCTCCGCCAAACCCCCTGATCGCGGCGGAAACCCGCCCGCCCCGAATGACGAACGTCACCCCGCCCGGCACCCCGCACGGCGGCGAGCGGCCACATCCGGCCTCGCCGGCGTTTGAGGCGCGGGGTCTGGGGCGGAGCCCCAGAACGGAACCCCCCCCGGGCCGGTGTGACGCCGAGCCCGGCGGCCTGGCGGGCCCCCGGCCGGGACGACCGCGGGGCCCGGGACCAGGCAGGGTGCCGCCCAGCCCCCTCCCGCGCCCGGCCAGGGCTTACGCGTCGGGGCGGACCACGGCCTTGATCGGCATCGAGCCCGCGCCCGCCATCGTGACGTTGCGGCCCGGCCGCGGGGCGTGGATCATCGCGCCGTCGCCGACGTACATCCCCACGTGGCTCGCGTCGTCGAAGTAGATGATCAGGTCCCCGGGCCGCATGTCCTTCACCGCCACCTTCGGCAGCAGCCGCAACTGCTCCTGCGAGGTCCGCGGGATCCCCCGCCCCGCCGCCAGCCACGCCTGCGAGGTCAGCCCGGAGCAGTCGAAGGAGTCCGGCCCCTGCGCCCCCCACACGTACGGCTTGCCCATCTGCGCGGTGGCGTACTGCACGGCCCGCTTGCCCGCGTCCGTCGCCAGCCCGTTGACGTCCTTCATCGCGCCCGACGACAGCCACGCCGTCTGTGCCTTGTACTGCGCTTCCTGCTCCAGCTGGATCAGCCGCGCCTTCTGCTCGGCCTCCAGCCGGTTCTCCAGCGCCTCGGCCGCCTTGATCTTGTCCTCGATCTCCTTCTTGGCGGCTTCCTGCCGGACCCGGTTCTCCTCCATCTTCTGCCAGAGCGCGCCCGCGTCCTTCGCGTAGCGCTCCAAGTCCGTCTGGGTGCGGTTCAGTTCGGACAGCAGGTCCGTCGTGGCCTTCTCGCCCTGCCGCAGCCGCCCCGCCCCGTCCAGGTACGCCGACGGGCTGTCGCTCAGCGCCAGCGCGGCGCCCGGCGGCAGTCCGCCCGAGCGGTACTGGGCGCGGGCGGCGGCTCCGGCCCGGTCCTTCAGGCCCGTGATCCGGTCCTGGCCCGCCACCACCAGCTTGGCGATCTCCACGATCCGCTCGGACTGCGCCTTGGTCTCGCTCACCGCGAGGTTGTACGCGTCCGTCGCGGTGCCGGCCTGCCGGTAGAGGTCCTCGATCTCCTTGCGGACCTGCTCCAGGGACTTGCCCCCCGGCTCCGGCGGCACGGGCGCGGGCGCCGCCGGGCTCGACGGCGCGCCGGGAGCGGCGTACGCGCTGCCCGCCGCGAGCCCGGGGGCCGTCAGTATCGCCATCGCGCACACCAGCGCGAGAGCGGACACTCCCTGCACGCGCGACGACGCTCGCTTCGCGGTCCCCATGACTCCCCCAGGCGCCCCTGGCCAGACCGGACATCACCCGACGTCAGATCTGACTATTCATCAGTAACTTGTCACTGCCATCGGGATGGTGCCACGACTCGGTGAATTCCAACACCCTCCGGCTGCCGCCCCGATCACGGCCGCCCACGCCTCGCCCACCCCAGTCGACTCAACGGGCACCCCCCGCAACCAGTTCCCCGCCGCGCGAGGTTCACCCCGCCGGGCGCAACGCCTCCCAACGCACGGTCAGTTCCCCCTGCCGCCACCGCACCGGCCCGTCCGCCAGCGGCCAGTCACCGGCCAGCGCCCGCGCCGTGCGGATCCACCGCTGCCGCGCCCCGTACGAGGCGTACGGGGCCGCCGCCGCCCACGCCCGGTCGAAGTCGCGCAGGAACGCGTACACCGGCTCGCCCGGCACGTTCCGGTGGATCAGCGCCTTCGGCAGCCGCTCCGCCAGGTCCGAGGGCCGCTCCAGCGAGCCCAGCCGGGTCGCGAAGGTCACCGTCCGCGGTCCCTCCGGCCCGAGCGCCACCCACACGTGGCGCCGCCCGATCTCGTCACACGTCCCCTCCACCAGCAGCCCGCCCGGCGCCAGCCGCGCGCACAGCCGCTGCCACACCGCCGCGACCTGCTCCTCGTCGTACTGGCGCAATACGTTCGCCGCCCGGATCAGCGCCGGCCGCCGGCCGCCGTCCAGCGGCACCTCGAAGCCGCCGTGCCGGAAACTGAGCCCGTCGCGCTCGTACGGCTTCGCCCCCGCCACCCGCGCCGGCTCGATCTCGATGCCGACCACCCGCACCGCCGGAGCCGCCTCCCGCAGCCGCGCCAGCAGCTCCACCGCCGTCCAGGGCGCGGCCCCGTACCCGAGGTCCACCGCGACGGGCGCCTGCGCCCGGCGCAGCTGCGCCCCGTGCGTGGCGGCGATCCAGCGGTCCATGCGCCGCAGCCGGTTCGGGTTGGTGGTCCCGCGCGTCACGGTGCCGACGGGGCGCTCGACGGGGCGCTCGACGGAGCGCCGGACGGGGCGCTTCGGGGGCGGCGGAGTGCTGCGGGAGACCATGCGCCGAGCGTATGCCGACAGCCCCGGCAAGATAAAAAACCGGCAAACCGATCAGTAACTTCCGGCCCCCCGGAATGCGCGGGCCCGCCGCCCGGGTTGCACTCCTAGCAGAGCGCCGACCGCGCTCCCGCAGCCATGCACCGGCGCATGCGCTGTCAGCCCGTCCACCGGCCGTCCAGCCGTCCGCCGTCGTCAGCGCGAGACAGCGACGCGATCCGAGCGAGAGGAACAGCTCCCTTGAGCCAGTACGTGTCCCGTCTCGGCGGCAGCATCAGCGGCCGCATCGCCGCTGCCCGCGGGCCCCGCCACGACCAGCCCCGCCTGCGCCTGCCGGCCGTCGGCCACCACCGCAAGCCGCGCCGGGTGGCCATGCTCAGCGTGCACACCTCCCCGCTGCACCAGCCCGGCACGGGCGACGCCGGCGGCATGAACGTGTACATCGTCGAGCTCGCCAAACGCCTCGCCGCGATCAACATCGAGGTCGAGATCTTCACCCGCGCCACCACCGGCGGCCTGCCGCCCGCCGTCGAGCTCGCGCCCGGTGTCCTCGTACGGCACGTGGACGCCGGACCGTACGAGGGCCTCGCCAAGGAAGAGCTCCCGGCCCAGCTGTGCGCCTTCACCCACGGCGTCATGCAGGCCTGGGCCGGCCACCGCCCCGGCTACTACGACCTCGTCCACTCCCACTACTGGCTTTCCGGCCATGTCGGCTGGCTCGCCGCCGAACGCTGGGGCGTCCCCCTCGTCCACGCCATGCACACCATGGCCAAGGTCAAGAACGCCTCCCTCGCCGAGGGCGACACCCCCGAGCCCGCCGCCCGCGTCATCGGCGAGACCCAGATCGTCGCCGCCGCCGACCGGCTCATCGCCAACACCGCCGAAGAGGCCGACGAACTCGTACGCCACTACGAGTCCGACCCCGGCAAGGTCGCCGTCGTCCACCCCGGAGTCAACCTCGACCGCTTCACCACCGGCGACGGCCGCGCCGCCGCCCGCGCCCGCCTCGGGCTGCCCCAGGACGCCGTGATCCCGCTGTTCGCGGGCCGCATCCAGCCCCTCAAGGCCCCCGACATCCTGCTCCGCGCCGTCGCCGAACTCGTCGACCGCGACCCCTCGCTGCGCACCCGCCTCTTCGTCCCCGTCGTCGGCGGCCCCAGCGGCAGCGGCCTCGCCAAGCCCGAGGGGCTGCAGAAACTCGCCGCGAAGCTCGGCATCGCCGACCTCGTGCACTTCCACCCGCCGGTCGGCCAGGACCAGCTCGCCGACTGGTTCCGCGCCGCGTCCGTCCTGGTCATGCCCTCCTACAGCGAGTCCTTCGGGCTCGTCGCGATCGAGGCCCAGGCCACCGGCACGCCGGTCCTCGCCGCCGCCGTCGGCGGCCTGCCCGTCGCCGTCAACGACGGCACGACGGGCATCCTCGTACCCGGCCACGACCCGGTGGACTACGCGCGCGAGCTGCGCCGCTTCGTGGACGAGCCGGACCTCACCGACCGGATGGGCGCCGAGGCCGCGCGGCACGCCCAGTTCTTCGGCTGGGACACCGCTGCCAGCGCCACCGCTGACGTGTACACCGCCGCCATGCACGATCACCGCCGTCGCGTACGCTCCCACCATGGCTGACACCGCCGCGATCATCGAGTCCACGCTGGCCGGCGCCGAGCTGAGCTGGGAGAGCCCCGAGCCGGGCCATTACGTCGTCCAGCTCCCCGGCGTCCGCAAGCTGAGCACCACCTGCTCGCTCCGCATCGGCCGCCACTCCCTCTCCGTGAACGCCTTCGTCATCCGCCACCCCGACGAGAACGAGGCGGGCGTCCACCGCTGGCTGCTGGAGCGCAACCTCAAGCTGTACGGGATGGCGTACGCGGTCGACCCGCTCGGCGACGTCTACCTCACGGCCCGCCTCCCGCTGTCCGTCATCACCCCGGAGGACCTCGACCGGCTGCTGGGCACCGTCCTGGAGGCGGCGGACGGTGCCTTCAACACCCTGCTGGAACTGGGTTTCGCGAGCGCCATCCGGCGCGAGTACGAGTGGCGCGTCTCGCGCGGCGAATCGACCCGCAACCTGGACGCCTTCAAGCACCTGACCCGCCCGTCGGCCTGAGGCGCCACGCCACGGCCGGGCGGGCCCGGTCGGGCTACGCCTCGGCGGGGGCCACGCGCGGCGTACCGGGGGCCGCGGCCGGCACGGGCGCCGGGCTCGCCACGACGGGCGCGCTCACGGCCGCACCGGCGCTCACACCCGGCTGCGGCAGCCCGCGCATCAGCAGCCAGTACCCCAGGGCCGCCACCGTCCCCAGCACGCCCGTGGCCCCCCACAGCCAGGCCGCGCCCAGCCGGTCGATCACGAAGCCGGCCATCAGCGGCGCCACCAGCGAGGCCACCGCCCAGGACAGCGTGTACATCCCCTGGTAGCGCCCGCGCCCGTGCACCGGTGACAGCCGCGCCACCAGCCCCATCTGCGTCGGCGAGTTCACGATCTCCGCCAGCGTCCACACCAGCACGGTCAGCGCGTACGCCCACAGCGGCCCGGCGAAGGCCGTCATCGCGAACCCGTACCCGGCCAGCAGCGCCGAGGCCACCAGCAGCTTCTGCGGGTCCCGGTGCTCGATGAACCGCGTCACGGGGATCTGCAGCGCCACGATCAGCACGCCGTTCACCGCGACGACCAGCCCGTAGTCACCCGGCGAGAAGCCCGCCGCGCCCATCGCGACCGGCAGTCCCACCGAGCCCTGCGTGAAGATCAGCGAGATCAGGAACGACAGCCCGACCACGCCCATGAAGCGCCCGTCGCGCAGCACGGTCCCCAGCCGCACCTCGGGCCCGGCCGCCGCCCCGCCGTCCGCGTCCTTCACCGGCCGCGACTCCGGCAGCTTCAGGAACACCAGCACCGCGCAGAGCAGCGTCAGCGCCGCCTCGCCCAGGAAGCCGGCCAGGTAGCTGTACTCCGCCACCAGGCCCGCCACGGTCGCACTGATCGCGAAGCCGAGGTTGATGGCCCAGTAGTTCAGCGCGAAGGCCCGTACCCGGTCCTCCGGCCGGACGATGTCGGCCATCATCGCGGAGACCGCCGGGCGCGAGGCGTTCGAGGCCGTCCCGACCAGCAGGGCCACCGCCGCGATCGCCGCCGGATCCTCCATGAAACCGAGCAGCGCCACCGAAAGGGCCGTCGAGACGTTCGCCGCCAGCATCGTCGGCCGCCGCCCCAGCCGGTCGGTCATCACCCCGGCCACCAGCGAGGACAGCACGCCGCCCAGCCCGTGCAGGGCCACCACGAGCCCCGCGAAGGAGGCCGAGTAGCCCCGCTCCAGGGTCAGGTACAAGGTCATGAAGGTGGCGACGAAAGCCCCGAGCCGGTTGACCAGCGTGCTCGCCCACAGCCACCAGAAGGCCCTCGGCAGACCCGCCACGCTCTCCCGCGCGGCCCGTCTCATACGGGCGACGTACATAAGGAATCCCCCCGACAACGTAAGCGTCCCACCAGCTCCCCGCACATTACGAGCGCCGCCCCGCCGGCCGCCACCGGATTGACGCCGGGCGTCAATCGAAGGCCCCCCGGGAGCCCGTCGCGCGCCCCCTTCCGCGCCGCGCGCGAGCGCCCCGGGCCGTCCATTAGGCTCGTACGCATGGCCGACGCACCGTACAAGCTGATCCTCCTCCGCCACGGCGAGAGCGAGTGGAACGCGAAGAACCTGTTCACCGGCTGGGTGGACGTCAACCTCAACGAGAAGGGCGAGAAGGAGGCGGTCCGCGGTGGCGAACTCCTGAAGGACGCCGACCTCCTGCCCGACGTGGTCCACACGTCCCTCCAGAAGCGCGCGATCCGCACCGCGCAGCTCGCCCTGGAGTCCGCCGACCGCCACTGGATCCCGGTCCACCGCTCCTGGCGCCTGAACGAGCGCCACTACGGCGCCCTCCAGGGCAAGGACAAGGCCCAGACCCTCGCCGAGTTCGGCGAGGAGCAGTTCATGCTGTGGCGCCGCTCCTACGACACCCCGCCGCCGGCCCTCGAAGACGGCACGGAGTTCTCCCAGTCCGAGGACCCGCGCTACGCCACGATCCCGCCGGAGCTGCGCCCGAAGACGGAGTGCCTGAAGGACGTCGTGGTCCGCATGCTCCCGTACTGGTACGACGGCATCGTCCCCGACCTCCTCGCGGGCCGCACCGTCCTGGTCGCCGCCCACGGCAACAGCCTGCGCGCCCTGGTCAAGCACCTGGACGGCATCTCCGACGCCGACATCGCGGGCCTGAACATCCCCACCGGCATCCCGCTCGCCTACGAACTGGACGCCGACTTCAAGCCCCTCACCCCGGGCGGCACCTACCTCGACCCCACGGCCGCCGCGGCCGCGATCGAAGCGGTGAAGAACCAGGGCAAGAAGTAACCCTCGCCACGTCAAGCCCCTCACCAGCGGTTTCCCCGCTGGTGGGGGGCTTTTTGGTCGGTGGGGGCGGCGGGGGCGGTTTTGCGTCGGGGTGGGGGTTTTTCGTTGGTTTGGGGTAGGGGAGAGGGGGTGGGATGGGGGGTGCAGTGGCGTTTCGGCGTTGAAGGTGTTGGGCCGGACGGGTGAGTGCTTCGTTTCTGCGCTGTCGGGGCCGGACGGGGGGCGGCTAGAACTCCGTGCCATGACCAAGCACTTCGTGCGGCGCGGCCTTCCCGCGCTCGTCCTCGCGCTTCTGCCCGTACTCGCCACCGTCCCGGCCGCCGACGCCGCGTCCGCGCCCGCCGCTGCCTCCGCCCGGAGCGACAGCCGCTTCTACGGCGGCTCCACCCTCCACAAGAACCAGGCCTGGACCTCCGGCAACGGCCGGACCGTCCTGCGCGTCCAGGGCGACGGCAACTTCGTCCTCTACAAGGACGGCCACGCGGCCTGGCAGGCGCCGGGCGTCTGGCCGAAGGCCGACAGCGCCGTCTTCCAGGAGGACGGCAACTTCGTCGTCTACGACGGCAACGGCCGCCCCGTCTGGGCCGCCGGCACCTGGCACAAGGGCAACCACCTCGCCGTCCAGGACGATGGCAACGCCGTCGTGTACGACATCGACAACCGGCCCGTCTGGGCCACCGACACCGGCGACTAGCGGACGGAAACGACGAGGGGCCCCGCCGCTCGGCGGGGCCCCTCGGGCGTGCTTGCGGGGCGGGGTCAGCCGCCGCACTGGCAGGGGGCACCGGACTGGCAGCCGCAGCCGCAGCCGGAACCGCAGCCGCAGGCCGCGAGCAGCGGGAGGCGCAGGGGTTCCGGACGGGACGGCTGCTGCTCCTGCTCCGGGGTGACCGGGACGGGGGAATCGGGCATGGATCCTCCTCGTGGCGCACGGAGAGGGCGCCCGGATGACGAAGCGCCCTCGCCTCATTCATGCCCAGCCACACCGGCGCGTCAACGGCGCATTGAGGCTTGGAAGGAACGTTTCTCAGACGCCGTCCACCGGCGTCGGCTGCTGCAGCTCGTCCGCGTGCTCACCGGTCACCAGGTAGACGACCCGCTTGGCGACCGACACCGCGTGGTCCGCGAAGCGCTCGTAGTAGCGGCCCAGCAGCGTCACGTCGACCGCCGTCTCGATGCCGTGCTTCCAGCGGTCGTCCATCAGGTGCTGGAACAGCGTGCGGTGCAGCTGGTCCATCTCGTCGTCGTCCTGCTCCAGCTGGAGCGCCAGGTCCACGTCCTTGGTGATGATGACCTCGGCGGCCTTCGCCATCAGGCGCTGCGCCAGCTGTCCCATCTCCAGGATCGTCGCGTGCAGGTCGCGCGGCACCGCCGTGTCCGGGAAGCGCAGCCGCGCCAGCTTCGCCACGTGCTGCGCCAGGTCGCCGGAGCGCTCCAGGTCGGCGCTCATCCGCAGCGAGGTCACGACGATGCGCAGGTCCGTCGCGACCGGCTGCTGGCGGGCCAGCAGGGCGATGGCACGGGCCTCCAGGTCGTGCTGGAGGTCGTCCACCTTCTGGTCGGCGGCGATGACGCTCTCCGCCAGCTTCAGGTCGGCGTCCAGCATGGAGGTCGTCGCCCGCCCGATCGCGGAACCGACGAGCCGGGCCATCTCGACCAGGCTCTCTCCGATCGAGTCCAGTTCCTCGTGGTACGCGTCGCGCATGGTGTCCCTCTCTTGCCTGCTGCTTGCCCGCAGCGTGTGTCTGCTGCTGCTCTCGCTACTCCGTGGCCGAATGACCCACGTTTACACGTTCGGGCGCGGAGGCGTCCGACTCCGGCATCACAAGTGAATCAACCCTGTCCCCAGGGTGAACTCTGGGCGACGACTGTTCGAGGTGCCACCCGAACGGCTGTGGAAGTGTCGTCGTGCCTGCTTAACCTGGATGCATGGACGTGAACGCGGCGGTCGCCGCAGCTGCAGCGATCGCCGGTTTGTGCACCGGCGTGATCGCCATGCTGGCGTTCCGCTGGAGCGAGCGCGACCAGGCCCGCCCCACCCGGAGCTCCATGCGCCCCGACATCAACGCGGTGCTCCCGCCCGGAGTGGACACCGTCCTCTCCGTGCTCCGCTCCTCCGCCGTCGTCCTCGACGAGGGCGACGCGGTGGTCAAGGCCAGCTCGGCGGCGTACGCCCTCGGCCTGGTCCGCGGCGGGAAACTGGCCGTGGAGCCCATGCTCCACATGGCCCGCGACACCCGCCGGGACGGAGAGATACGCCAGATCGAGCTCGACCTGCCCCGGCGCGGCACCGGCCGCGGCGAGGCCCTCGCCGTCTCCGCCCGCGTCGCCCCGCTCGGCTCCCGCCTGGTGCTCCTGCTCGTCGAGGACCTCACGGAGGCCCGCCGCATCGAGGCGGTCCGCCGGGACTTCGTCGCGAACGTGTCGCACGAGCTGAAGACCCCGGTCGGAGCGATCTCCCTGCTCTCCGAAGCGGTCATGGACGCCAGCGACGACCCCGAGGCGGTCAGCCGCTTCGCGGGCCGCATGCAGATCGAGTCCACCCGCCTGATCAACCTCGTACAGGAGCTCATCGACCTCTCCCGGGTACAGAACGACGACCCGCTGGAGGACGCCGAGCCCGTACGGGTGGACACGCTGGTGGCGGAGGCCATCGACCGCTGCCGCCACACGGCCACCTCCAAGCAGATCACCATGGCCGCCGGCGGCACCGCCGACCTGCGGGTCTGGGGAAACCGCGGCCAGCTGGCGGCGGCCCTCGGCAACCTCGTGGAGAACGCCGTCAACTACAGTCCGGCCCGCACCCGCGTCGGCATCGCCGCGCGCCGGGTGACCGTGCCCGGGGGAGACTTGATCGAGATAGCCGTGACCGACCAGGGCATCGGCATCCCGGAGAAGGACCGCGAGCGCATCTTCGAGCGCTTCTACCGCGTCGACCCGGCCCGCTCCCGCGCCACCGGCGGGACCGGACTGGGCCTCGCGATCGTGAAGCACGTGGCGGCCTCGCACGGCGGGGAGGTGTCGGTGTGGAGCTCGGAGGGCCAGGGTTCCACGTTCACCCTGAAGCTTCCCGAGGCAGCCGCGCCGTCCCCGGCGAATACCCCCGCACCCGCCCCACCCCTGCCCGACCCAGAACCAGTCATCCCTGCCCCGGAGGTCCTTCCGTGACCCGAGTGCTCGTCGTCGAGGATGAGGAATCCTTCAGCGACGCCCTGTCCTACATGCTCCGCAAGGAAGGCTTCGAGGTCGCCATCGCCGCCACGGGGCCCGACGGGCTGGACGAGTTCGAGCGCAACGGCGCCGACCTCGTCCTCCTGGACCTCATGCTGCCCGGCCTGCCGGGCACCGAGGTCTGCCGGCAGCTGCGCGGCCGCTCCAACGTTCCCGTGATCATGGTGACCGCCAAGGACAGTGAGATCGACAAGGTCGTCGGGCTGGAGATAGGAGCCGATGACTACGTCACCAAGCCCTTCTCCTCCCGGGAGCTGGTCGCCCGCATCCGCGCGGTCCTGCGCCGCCGCGGCGAGCCGGAGGAGGTCACCCCGGCGGCCCTGGAGGCCGGCCCGGTACGGATGGACGTGGACCGGCACGTGGTCACCGTCGGCGGCGCCAAGGTGGACCTCCCGCTGAAGGAGTTCGACCTGCTGGAGATGCTCCTGCGCAACGCCGGCCGCGTGCTCACCCGCATGCAGCTGATCGACCGGGTCTGGGGCGCGGACTACGTCGGCGACACCAAGACCCTGGACGTCCACGTCAAGCGCCTGCGCGCCAAGATCGAGCCGGACCCGGGCGCGCCGCGCTACCTGGTCACGGTGCGCGGCCTCGGCTACAAGTTCGAGCCGTAAACCGGCCCGGACCAGTGAACGGGGAGGGCCCCGGCCGCGTCAGCGGCCGGGGCCCTCCCCGTTACTCCTGCGGCGTCAGTGGCCCGCGCTGTGCGAGGCGGCGCCCGACGGCGTACCCGAGGGGGTCGTGCCCGCGGCGCCCGACGGCGCGCCCGAGGGGGAGCCGGACGGGGAGCCCGACGGCGCGCCGGACGGGGTGCCCGAGGGGCTCGGAGCGGCGGCGGCCTCGGTCGGGCCGAAACCGGCGTACATGCCGGTGGCCGGCACGACGAAGGCGGCGATCTCGACGTCACCGGCGGTGCTCAGCTGGAAGACGACGTCCTGCGCGTTGCCGGGCTCCACGGAGGCGCTGCCGCCCTCGATCACGGCGGAGGCGTTGCCCTTGCCGCCCAGCACCAGGGACCCGCCGGCGGGCACGACGATCTTGCCGGAGCCTTCGGCGCCCTTCAGGGTGACCTTGGACTTGCCGCCCGCGAGGGTGATCCCGTCCAGGGTCTGCGGCGCGGCGCCGCCGTTGAAGAGCGTCGCGGAGACCGAGGCCGGCCCCTTCTTGCCCTTCTCGCCCTGGGCGATCACGAGCGCGTTCTGGACCTTGATGTCGCCCTTGGTGACGGCGGCGTTGTCCGGCTTGATCTCTAGAGTCTGCGCGTCGTTGCCGGCACCGCACGCGGCGAGCGAGGCGATCGAGAACACGACGGCGGTAGCGGCGAGGGCGCCGCGTCGAAGGCTGCGGCTCACGGCTGCGGCAACTCCTAGGACGTACGGACGGGACGGTGGGCTCTCGGGACGGCCGAGGTAAAGCCGTCCTAAGGGTGTGTCAGCGCGCTTAGGTTACCGAGCCGCCGCCCCGCCTCCGCACCCGACCCTCCGCAGCGCGCCCCCCGCCTGCGCCGCTCCCGCGATCTCGCATTCCCATAACCCGCCGGACACCTCCCGGTGATCAATTACGGGATTCCCTCGAACGCGGCCCGGTGATCAATTGGCGATTGGGCCGGAACCCGCTCCGTACGGGTGCCCGCCAGTCGAACGGAGTACTTCGGTTTCCTGCCCCGGAACCCGCCAAAACGGGACGTACGTCACACTCGTGCGCTCCTCCGCCAGGTGTAACGTGGTCGATTCGCCTGGTCCGCACAGCGCCTCCGACCTGCGAATACCCCCTTCCGGAAGCCCTTCGCAGCACGATCGTGTCGCTGTTGTCAAGCCCCGAGATATGCCCTGACCTGCGAAAACGCCATTCATAACAGTCCGTTCTCGTGTTACCCTGGATAGCCACGGAAGGGGTACCTGTCACATGACGTTCAAGGTTGGCGACACCGTGGTCTATCCCCATCACGGGGCCGCGCTGATCGAGGCCATCGAAACTCGCCAGATCAAAGGCGTGGACAAGACCTACTTGGTGCTCAAGGTCGCCCAGGGCGACCTGACGGTTCGTGTGCCTGCGGACAATGCGGAGTTCGTCGGCGTTCGCGACGTAGTCGGCCAGGACGGGCTGGACCGGGTCTTCGAGGTGCTCCGCGCACCGTACGCAGAAGAGCCGACGAACTGGTCCCGGCGCTACAAGGCAAATCTGGAGAAGCTCGCTTCTGGCGATGTCATCAAGGTCGCCGAAGTGGTGCGTGACCTGTGGCGTCGTGAGCGCGAGCGCGGACTCTCCGCGGGTGAGAAGCGCATGCTCGCGAAGGCACGCCAGATCTTGGTGAGCGAGCTCGCGCTCGCCGAAAACACCAACGAGGACAAGGCAGAGGCCCTCCTCGACGAGGTTCTCGCGTCCTGACGCCCGAACCGAACCACAGTGTGCCGCGGTGCCCGATGACAAGCCCCCTGCTCCACGAGAGGGCCGTCGCCGGGCGCTGCGGCATGTCTGCTTCCTAGTTTCCCAGCTTGTCCCTGGGTTCCCCCGGCCCGTCACGGAAGGGGCGAGGGCGTCGCACCCGGCACCCTCCAGGCCATACCCATGTCGGCCGAAGTCACAAACCTGGCCCGGAGCTCCCACTGATGACTGACCCAACGCGCCCCCACCGCACCGCCGCGGTGATCCCGGCCGCCGGCCGCGGGGTACGCCTCGGCCCCGGCGCCCCCAAGGCCCTGCGGGCCCTCGGCGGGACGCCCATGCTCATCCACGCCGTCCGGGCCATGGCCCGCTCCCGCGCCGTCTCCCTCGTCGTCGTCGTCGCCCCGCCCGACGGCGCCCCCGAGGTCCGCCACCTCCTCGACGAGCACGCCCTGCCCGACCGCACCGAGATCCTCGTCGTCCCCGGCGGCGAAACCCGCCAGGACTCCGTACGGGCCGGCCTCGACGCCCTCCCGGCCGACGTCACCTCCGTACTCATCCACGACGCGGCCCGCCCGCTGGTCCCCGTGGACACCGTCGACGCCGTCATCGACGCCGTCCGCTCCGGCGCCCCCGCCGTCGTCCCCGCCCTGCCGCTGACCGACACCGTCAAGGAAGTCGAGCCCGGCGCGCCCGGCGAACCCGAACCCGTCGTCGCCACGCCCGACCGGGCCCGGCTGCGCGCCGTACAGACCCCCCAGGGCTTCGACCTCGCGGCCCTGCTGCGCGCCCACGCCGCCATCGCCGTCAGCGGCGACGGCGCCACCGACGACGCCGGCATGGTGGAACGCACCGGAGTCACCGTCGTGACCGTCCCCGGCCACGAAGAGGCCTTCAAGGTCACCCGCCCGCTCGACCTGGTCCTCGCCGAGGCCGTACTCGCCCGCAGGAGGGCCACCGATGCCTACTGACCGCGCCGGCGGACCGCTGCTCCCCCTCGTCGGGATCGGCACCGACGTCCACGCCTTCGAGACCGGCCGCGAGCTGTGGTGCGCCGGACTGCTGTGGGAGGGCGAGGACGGCCTCGCCGGACACTCCGACGGAGACGTCGCCGCCCACGCCGCCTGTGACGCCCTCTTCTCCGCCGCCGGCCTCGGCGACCTCGGCGCCCACTTCGGCACCTCCCGCCCCGAGTGGTCCGGCGCCGCCGGAGTCACCCTGCTGGCGGAGGCCGCCCGGATCGTGCGCGCCGAGGGCTACGAGATCGGCAACATCGCGATCCAGGTCATCGGCGTACGCCCGAAGATCGGCAAGCGGCGCGAAGAAGCGCAGAAGGCGCTCACGGCGGCCGCGGGCGCCCCCGTCTCCGTCTCCGGCACCACCACCGACGGACTGGGCCTCACCGGCCGCGCCGAAGGCCTCGCCGCCCTCGCGACCGCCCTCGTCTACCGGCCCTGACCCGGCGCGGGAGCGTACGGGCGCGGCCCCGGCCGGGCCCGTACCCGTACGCCCCCACCCGCACCCGGCGCCGCCGGCCCCGGAGGCCCACGCGACACCCCGGCGCGTACCGGCCACAACGGGAAAACCGCCCGTACGGGACCACGCGCCCCGCCCGGCCGGCCACAAACCCTCCCCCGGGTCCCCCAAGGGTCGCGGGGCACTGCCGCAGGCCCACTACCCTGGATGCCGTGACTATTCGCCTGTACGACACCAGCGCCCGGCAGATCCGCGACTTCACCCCGCTCGTCCCGGGCTGCGTCTCGATCTACCTCTGTGGCGCGACCGTCCAGGCCGCCCCGCACATCGGGCACATCCGGTCCTACCTGAACTTCGACGTCATGCGCCGCTGGTTCGCCCACCGCGGCTACCACGTCACCTTCATCCGCAACGTCACCGACATCGACGACAAGATCATCGCGAAGTCCGCCGAACAGGGCCGCCCCTGGTGGTCCATCGGCTACGACAACGAACTGGCCTTCAACCACGGTTACGACGCGCTGGGCTGCCTGCGGCCCACCTACGAGCCGCGCGCCACCGGCCACGTCCCCGAGATGATCGAGATGATGCGCGGGCTCATCGAGCGCGGGCACGCCTACGAGTCGGAGGGCAACGTCTACTTCGACGTGAAGTCCTTCCCCGGCTACCTCTCGCTCTCCCGCCAGGAACTCGACAACATCCGCCAGCCCGAGTCCACCGGCGAGACCGGCAAGCGCGACCCGCGCGACTTCGCCATGTGGAAGTCCGCGAAGCCCGGCGAGCCCTCCTGGGAAACCCCCTGGGGCCGCGGCCGTCCCGGCTGGCACCTCGAATGCTCCGCGATGGCGCACAAGTACCTCGGCGAGGCCTTCGACATCCACGGCGGCGGACTCGACCTGATCTTCCCCCACCACGAGAACGAGATCGCCCAGGCCCAGGCCTTCGGCGACACGTTCGCGAAGTACTGGGTGCACAACGCCTGGGTCACCATGTCCGGCGAGAAGATGTCCAAGTCGCTCGGCAACTCGGTGCTCGTCTCCGAAATGGTCAAGCACTGGCGCCCCATCGTGCTCCGCTACTACCTCGGCACCCCCCACTACCGCTCGATGATCGAGTACAGCGAGGAGGCCCTGCGCGACGCGGAGTCCGCCTTCGCCCGCATCGAGGGCTTCTACCAGCGCGTCATCGAGAAGGCGGGCGGCCCCGTCGAGCCCGCTGCCGAGGTCCCCCCGGCCTTCGCCGAAGCCATGGACGACGACCTCGGCGTCCCGCAGGCACTCGCCATCGTCCACACCACCGTCCGCCAGGGCAACAGCGCCCTGGCAGCCGACGACAAGGACGCCGCCATCGCCCGCCTCTCCGAGGTCCGCGCCATGCTGGGCGTCCTCGGACTCGACCCGCTCGACCCGCACTGGGCCGGCGAAGGCACCGACCGGGGCGAGGACCTGCACGGAGCCGTCGACACCCTCGTACGCCTCGTCCTGGAACAGCGCGAGTCCGCCCGGGCCCGCAAGGACTGGACGACCGCCGACTCCATCCGCGACCAGCTCCAGCAGTCCGGCCTGGTCATCGAGGACAGCCCCACCGGACCCCGCTGGACCCTCGGCCCGCGCTGAGCGCGACCGGCGACAGGGCCCTGCGGAGCAGTCCGACTGTGCCGCCCGGCCTCCCGGGCGGCACACTCTTCATACGTACATATCGCAGCATCAACGAAACAGGTAGAGGTCATGGCCGGGAACAGCCAGCGCAGGAACCGCCGCACGTCCAACAAGAAGGGCGCCACGGTCGGCAGCGGTGGCCAGCGGCGCAAGGGCCTGGAGGGCAAGGGCCCCACGCCCAAGGCCGAGGACCGCAAGAAGCACAAGGCGAACCGCATCGCCGGCGCCATGGCCCGCCAGGCCGCCAAGCGCCGCCCCGCCCCCCGCCGCGGCGGCCCCAAGGGCACCAGCGAGATGGTCGTCGGCCGCAACCCGGTCTTCGAGGCCCTGCGCGACGGCGTACCCGCCACCACCCTCTACGTCCAGCAGTTCATCGACAACGACGAGCGCGTCCGCGAAGCCCTCCAGCTCGCCGGCGAGCGCGGCAACATCAACCTGATGGAAGCCCCGCGCCCCGAGCTCGACCGCATGACCAACGGACTCAACCACCAGGGCCTCGTCCTCCAGGTCCCGCCGTACGAGTACGCGCACCCCGAGGACCTCACCGCCGCGGCCTACGACAACGGCGACGACCCGCTCATCGTCGCCCTCGACGGCGTCACCGACCCGCGCAACCTCGGCGCCATCGTCCGCTCCGTCTCCGCCTTCGGCGGCCACGGCGTGGTCATCCCCGAGCGCCGCGCCGCCGGCATGACCGCCGGTGCCTGGAAGACCTCCGCCGGCACCGCCGCCCGCACCCCGGTCTCCCGCGTCACCAACCTCACGCGCGCCCTCCAGGACTACAAGAAGGCCGGTCTGACCGTCGTCGGCCTCGCCGCCGAGGGCGAGCACTCCGTCGCCGACCTCGACGCGCTCGGCGGCCCCGTCGTCATCGTCGTCGGCTCCGAGGGCAAGGGCCTCGGCCGCCTCGTCGGCGAGAACTGCGACTACCTCGTCCGCATCCCGATGCCGGGCGGCGCCGAGTCCCTCAACGCCGGCGTCGCCGCGGGCGTCGTCCTGTACGAGGCCGCCCGCCGACGCGCCGACGCCGGCCGCGTCTGACCGCGCGGAGCAGCCCTCCCCGGGCCGCTCCCGCTTGATCCACTTGGCTCACCGGAAGTGACCCGTGAGCGTGTCACCCCGCCCCTTCCGGGCGGGGTGACTTGATCTTGACGGGCCTCGGACAGATCCCTGCTGTCAAGGCAGTGTCCAAACCACTCATCACTCGGTTAGATGAGTGTGGACACCAGAACGTCAGGGTTCGACGACCAGCCCGCGCTGAGCATGGTCAAGGTGCCGTGCGACCCCGCACAGGTCATCGTCAACCACGCCAGCTTCCGCGTGCGGCTCGCACCGAGCCCGAGCGCGCGTTCCAAGCCCGCGAACGCCCCCGGCCGCGCACCCCTACTCGGCGCCGCCGTGGCCGCCGCCGGAGCCACGCGCCGCCGGGCACCCGTCGTCTGGAGCGGCAAGGACGCCCCCGGCGACGAGGCAGCCATGGGCGGGCTCCTCCAGGCCGTACGAGAGGCCGGCCGCGGATACGACGAGTACGACGGCGGCACCACCCAGACCATCCCCCGGGTCGACCTGGCCCACGACCTCGCCGACGACACCCTCGCCACCCCCACCGTCATCGGCCAGCGCACCTACGGCGACCCGGACGAAACCCGCCCCTTCACCCCCGTACGCGACCTGCCCCACCACGACCGGTACCCCGGCGACACGCACCAGCCCCCCGGCCCCGACAACCGGCGCGGACCCGCCGACCCCCGGGCCCAGGCCTCCTACTACCCCGGCCGCCGCATGAACCTCGGCGTCGTCCTGCTCCCGCTGCGCGTCTTCCTCGGCTTCATCTCCATCTACGCCGGCATGGGCAAACTCTGCGACCCCGTCTACTTCGACGGCGGCGAGCGCGGCTCCATGGTCACCTGGCTCCGCACCCTGCACCCCTGGGCCCTCGCCGAACCACTGCGCGACTTCGCGCTCGCCCACCCCGTCGGAGCCGGCCTCAGCGTCGCGTTCCTCCAGGTCATCGTCGGCGTCCTGACCGTCTTCGGGCTCTGGCAGCGCTTCGCCGCCTGCATCGGCGCCCTGCTCTCCGCCGCGCTGCTGATGACGGTGAGCTGGAAGACCGTCCCCGCCTACGACGCCCCCGACATCATCTACCTGGCCGCCTGGAGCCCGCTGATCATCGCCGGCGCCCCCGTCTACTCCCTCGACGGACGCCTCGCCGGCGAAGCCTGGCGCACCCTCGGCCCACGCAGCGAAGTCTGGCGGCTGCGGCGCCGCGTCCTGCGGCGCGGCGCCGTGATGGCCACCGTCGTCTGCGGACTCACCCTGCTGATCGGCTCCGTCCTCGGCGGCGCCGTCCGCTCCAGCACCGTCGTCACCGTCCCCGGCCCCGACCAGGCCCCGAGCAACTACCTCCCCGGCAGCCCGCTGCCCCAGGCCCCCGCCAAGCAGTCCGGACAGCCCGCCCGCCAGCAGCCCTCGAAGCAGGCCAGCCCCTCCGCCCCCGCCTCCGCCACCCCCTCCACGAAGCCCGCCCGCACCGGCAGCGGAACCACCACCCGCGAGAGCGCCGGCCCCGGCGCCCCCAGCTCCACCACCAAGGGCGGCGGCAGCGGACAGACCCCGCGCGGCACCACCCCGAAGCAGTCCAGCCCGCAGCAGCCCCCCGCCTCCACCGGGACCCGCGGCGGCTCCGACACCCCGGCCAAGAAGCCCGGCCTCGTCGGCGGCCTCCTCGGCTGACCCCTCCCACCCCGCACAGGGCCCGGCACGCGATCGAGCGTGCCGGGCCCTTCCGCGTACGGGGGCAGGAGGTGGCGTAACGGCGCTCAGGCGGGCTTGTGCGCCGCCAACTCCCGCGCCGCCTCAGCCAGGTCCTTCGCCGTGTCGATCGCCCGCCAGTAAGCCCCCTGCGGCAGCGGGAAACCCGCCAGCCGCCGCTCGCGCGCCAGATGCGGGAACGTCGTCCGCTCGTGATCCCCCACATCGGGAAGCAGCGCGGCGAACTCGGGAGCGAACACGTACACCCCCGCGTTCACCGGATACGGCGACTGCGGCGCCTCGATGAAGTCCAGCACCTGCCCGAACTCGTTCGTCTCCACCACCCCCCACGGCATCCGCGGCCGCGCCAGCGCCAGCGTCGCCAGCGCCCCCCGCTCCTCGTGGAAGGCCGCCATCTCACGCAACGGGAACCGCGTCCACACGTCACCGTTCGTCGCGTACCACGGCCGGTCCGCACAAGGCAGCCGCCGCGCCGCGTACTTGAGGCCGCCCCCACGCCCCAACGGCTCCTCCTCCACCACCGTCGTCACGCGCAACGGCAACGAGGCCCCCGTCAGCCACTCCTGGAGCACCTCCGCCAAGTGCCCGCACGAGACGACCGCGTCCGTCACCCCCTCCGCCGCCAGCCAGGCCAGCTGATGCCCGATGATCGGCACCCCCGTACCCGGGATCTCCACCATCGGCTTCGGCCGGTCGTCCGTATACGGCCGCAGCCGCGAACCCTGGCCGCCCGCCAGGACCACGGCCTGGGTGGGCGGAGCCGGGAACGCGGCCGCGCTGTCGGTGGGTTGGGGTGGGACCGGCGAAACCGGAGGTACCGGCGGGACCGGCGATGCGGGAGGAACGTCGCTCATGGCCGTCAGCGTAGGGACGGCCCCTGCCCCGGCGGAGACAGGCGCGGCGGGCGGTCAGCCCATCGAGGCGACACCGGACGCGTACGCCGTGTCGCACACCGGACGCGCGAAGGACTGCGCCTTCGTCGGCCCGTACACGTCCACGGCGGCCCGGCCCAACGCCCGCGCGATACCCACGCAGTGCTCGGCGAGCGAAGGCCGCTTGTCCACCTCCTGCTGGAGATGCGTCAGGACATCACCCGGCGCCTCACCCTGCCGGATTTCACCGAGCAGCTTCTCGCGCAGCACGTCCTGCACGGCGCGCGGCTTGGCGGGGACCGAGACGTCCTCGGCGGAGGCGGTCAGGATCTGGGAAGGGGAATTGTCCGCCCACGGGACCATGGTGACCGCGAGGGTTCCGGACAGGACCAGGACGACGGGCAGGACCAGAGCGAGGGAACGGCCGATTCGGCGGGCAGTGTGGGTCACGAAGGCGAGAGTAGCGCTCGGTGAGGATTAGGCGACATTTAGTCACCCGGTCGGGGGATGGTTCGACGTGGCTTTTCGAATCCAGGGTTGACGGGTGCGGCCGAATGGACCGGTCTGCGGTATTCGTACCACCGGTCACCCACAACACGCCCGCGAGGGGCGCCCCTTGGCGGGACGCCCCTCGCGGTCACTCCGAAAACCTCAGCCGGACAACCGCTCGCCGGACGACGTCGAGAACACGTGGATCTCATCGGCACGCGGCACCACGTGCAACGTGGCCCCCTTCTCCGGCACCTGCCGGCCGCCCACGCGCACCACGATGTCCTGCGCCGCCTTCTCCATACCGAGCGCGGCGCTGCCGTACACGTAACCGTCCGCGCCCAGTTCCTCCACCACGTTGACCGTGATGGTCAGGCCGCCGGTGTCGCCGACGTCGAAGTGCTCGGGGCGCACGCCGACCGTGACCGTACGGTCGCCCGCGTCGGCGGCGGCGGACAGCGCCTCGCGCGACACGGGAACGACGCTCTCGCCGAACTTCACGCCGCCGTCGGTGATCGGCACCTCGACCAGGTTCATGGCCGGAGAACCGATGAAACCGGCGACGAACAGGTTCGCCGGGCGGTCGTACATGTTGCGCGGGGTGTCCACCTGCTGGAGCAGACCGTCCTTGAGGACCGCCACGCGGTCGCCCATCGTCATCGCCTCGACCTGGTCGTGGGTGACGTAGACGGTGGTGATGCCCAGGTCGCGCTGGAGAGCCGCGATCTGGGTACGGGTCGACACGCGGAGCTTGGCGTCCAGGTTCGACAGCGGCTCGTCCATGAGGAAGACCTGCGGCTTGCGGACGATCGCCCGGCCCATCGCCACACGCTGGCGCTGGCCACCGGAGAGCGCCTTGGGCTTGCGGTCCAGGTACTGCGTGAGGTCGAGCATCCGGGCCGCCTCCTCCACCTTGCGGCGGATGGTGGCCTTGTCCTCACCGGCGATCTTGAGCGCGAAGCCCATGTTGTCGGCGACCGTCATGTGCGGATACAGCGCGTAGTTCTGGAACACCATCGCGATGTCCCGGTCCTTGGGCGGCAGGTGCGTGACATCGCGGTCACCGATGCGGATGGCGCCCCCGTTGACGTCCTCCAGACCCGCGAGCATGCGCAGGGAGGTGGACTTGCCACAGCCGGAGGGGCCGACGAGGACGAGGAACTCGCCGTCCTCGATCTCCAGCTCCAGCTGGTCGACGGCGGGCTTGTCGCCGCCCGGGTAGAGACGGGTCGCCTTGTCGAAGGTGACAGAAGCCATGGTGATGAATCCCTTCTACCGGCAGGAACGTGCCGGACGATCCGAGTGGAAGGTCTAGTCCAATATGCAGGACTCGGCCTGACGCTACCCGGTGTCAGGGCCTCTGTCAGCAATCTGACGAATCGGATTGCGGGCCGGCTCCGCGCGGTCGCACCGGCACCCGCGGAAACAACGTGATGGCCCGGGGGAGAGGGCCCTGTGTAGAGTGATGACGGCCCTGCCCCCTTAGCTCAGCTGGCCAGAGCAACGCTCTTGTAAAGCGTAGGTCGTCGGTTCGAATCCGACAGGGGGCTCTGCTTCCGAAGGCCCCGGATCGTCCTGATCCGGGGCCTTCGGTTTGGGCTACGGCTTGTCGCGAATGACGGCGGCCGCCTCTCCCCTGGCCCGCCTGAGGGCGATGTCATACGCCCAGGCGTAGGTGGAGACCTTCTTGTCGATGGAGAAGTGCCGGCCGGTCGCCTGATCGAGGACACGGTGGAATTCGTCCATCAACTCCGCCCACTGCACCGACTCGAAGTCCGCCTCGGTCCACTCGTAGAGGGAAAGGAGTTCCTCCTTGACCGAGGCGAAGAAGGTCAGGCCCTCTCGCTCGGACCGGTCCACCCGAACGTTGTGGCGGCGGAGGAGTTCCTTGAGGTGATCGGGTGCGTCGGCCCACTTCTCCGGTCCACTGTTCAGCTCGGTGTGGTCGACCCACGCCCAGAAGCTTTCGGCGTCCGCCACGTCCGGGGCCTCGGCGTGGTGCCTCTTGCACAGCAGGGCGAAGTTCCGCACGTCCATGGAGCCGCCGAGGGCGCTCGGCACGACGTGCGCCCGCTCCACGGGTTTGGCCCAGCAGACGAGGCACGCGGCTTCCTCCATGCCGAGGTACTCGGCTATCGCGCGGGTCGTGGGCGGCGACTTGCGGTCGGCGGGAACCGCTTCACGCGGATTGAGGGTGAGGGCCTCCGCGTCGAAGCCGAACCGGCTCCCATCGTCCGGGTAGCCGAAGGCCAGACGGTCCGGGATGTCGTTCCTCTGGCCCTTCATGCGGACGCCGATCAAGGGCGTGTGCACCTCGGTGAGGTACTTCCCGAGGTATTCGAGCGCGAAGTGGTGGATCAGCTCGAACGCGTCGTGGTCGTAACCCCCGGCGGAGTTCCGGTGGCCCTGGACATCGATGTAAAGGTGCCTCGGGGCGCCGGGGGAGGCGCGCTCCGCCTGTTGGACCAGTAAGAAGATGCGCAGTGCGGAGCGCTCGAAGTTCTCATAGACCTTCATGTCGTGGTAGATCCCCACGGCCGGGCGGTGGTCCCGGGCCCCCTTCTTCCGTGTGCGCTGCTTCGTCCTCTTCGCCATGGCCCCCCCTGGGCTCGGTGTCGTCGCGGCGTCGAACAGGATGGCAGCAGGCGCTGACAGTGGCCCTCAGCCGCGGCCTGAGATGCGGTTGGCCAGGCGGGCCAGGGGGGTGGTCGTGGGGCGGTGGGTGGTGGATTCGTGGCGGTCCGCTTCGCGGTAGGCGGCGTAGAGGGCGTGGACGCCGAGCCAGCGGAGGGGTTCGGGTTCCCAGCGGCGGACGCGGTGGTGGACCCAGGGGAGGGTGGTCAGGTCGGTGGTGTCGCCGAGGACCAGGTCGCGCAGGGTGCGGGCCGCGAGGTTGGCGGTGGCCACGCCGGAGCCCACGTAACCGCCCGCCCAGCCGAGGCCCGTGGTGGGGTCCAGAGTGACGGTGGCGCACCAGTCGCGGGGGACGCCGAGGACGCCCGACCAGGCGTGGGTGATCTCCGTGCCGGTGAGCTGGGGGAAGAAGGAGAAGAGCAGGTCGGTGAGGGCGGTGATGGTGGCCGGCTGGGTGCGGCCGTCGTGGTCGGTGCGGGAGCCGAAGCGGTAGGGGATCCCGCGGCCGCCGATCGCGATGCGGTCGTCGGCGGTGCGCTGGGCGTACATGTAGGCGTGGGCCATGTCGCCGAGGAGTGTGGCGCCGGACCAGTTGAGGGATTCCCAGGCGGTCGGCGGCAGGGGGGCCGTGACGATCATCGAGGAGTTCATGGGGAGCCAGGTGCGCTTTTGGCCCTTGAGGGCGGCGGTGAAGCCTTCGGTGCAGCGCAGGACGTACGGGGCGCGGGCGGTGCCGTAGGGGGTGACGGCGCGGCGGGGGGCGAGTGCGGTGACGGGGGTGGATTCGTGGATGACCACGCCGAGGCGTTCGCAGGCGGCGGCGAGTCCGCGGACGAGTTTGAGGGGGTGGATGCGGGCGCCGTGGGGGGTCCAGCTGGAGCCGACGGCGTCGGCGATGTCGATGAGGGCGCGGGTGGCGGTGGCGTCGTGGAGGACGCGGTCGGTTTCGCCGAAGCCGAGTTCGGTGGTGTGGAAGGCCTTGAGGCGGGTGAGCTGGGCGGGGGTGCGGGCGATTTCGAGGACGCCGCCGTGGTGGATGTCGGCGTCGATGTGTTCGGCGGCGGCGGTTTTGATGACTTCGGTGACGGTGTCGTTCATGGCGTGCTGGAGGCGGGCGGCGGCTTGGTGGCCGTGGCGGGCGGCGTAGTGGTCGCGGCCGGCGATGCCGTTGTAGAGCCAGCCGCCGTTGCGGCCGGAGGCGCCGTAGCCGCAGAACTTCTGTTCCAGGACGGTGATGCGGAGGTCGGGGGCGGCGCGCTTGAGGTAGTAGGCCGTCCACAGGCCGGTGTAGCCGCCGCCGACGATGACGACGTCTGCCGTGGTGTCGGTGGTGAGGGGGGCGCGGGCCGGTTGGGGGGTGGTGGGGTCGGTCGCGTACCAGAAGGAGATACCGCCGTTGATCGTCATGGGGGAGTTGGTACACGGGGTGTTCGAGGGGTGTCCAGGGGCGGGGTGTCGTGTTTCGGGGGGTGTTGGCAGGCCGTTTGGTCCCTGTGTGGGGGGTGGGTGGGGGCGTAGGGAGGGTCGCCGGGCGTGCGGTGTCAGGGGGGTGGGTCAGGATGGGGGGATGGTGCGGAACGAGCGGCAGCGGGCGGCGGCGGGGCGGGCTGGGGCGGCGGCGCGGGCGGTGAAGGCGGCGCGGCGGGCGGAGGTGCGGCTGCCGGGGCTCGTGGCGTGGGAGGGCGGCGGGCTGGAGCCGGACGGGGATTACGACGGCCTGGAGTTCGCGGACCTCGACCTGGCGGGGCAGGAGGGGGTGGGTGCGCGGTTCATGGACTGCGCGCTGCGCCGGTGTGTGCTGGACGGGGTGGGGCTGGCGAAGGCCCGGGTGCTGGATTCGGTGCTGGAGGGGGTCCGGGGGGTGGGGGCGGACCTGGCGGGGGCGTCGTTGCGGGATGTGGAGTTGCTGGAGGCGCGGCTGGGCGGGGCGCAGTTGCACGGGGCGGTGCTGGAGCGGGTCCTCGTACGGGGCGGGAAGATCGATTACCTGAATCTGCGGACGGCCCGGTTGAAGGACGTGGTGTTCGAGGGGTGTGTGCTGGTGGAGCCGGATTTCGGGGGTGCGGTGCTGGAGCGGGTGGGGTTTCGGGGGTGTGTGGTGCGGGGGGCGGACTTCACGGGGGCGCGGATGACGGATGTGGATCTGCGCGAGGCGTCTGAGCTGGGGATCGCGCGGGGGGTGGAGGCTTTGGCGGGGGCGGTGATCAGCCCTGCGCAGTTGTTCGAGTTGGCTCCGGCGTTGGCGGCGCAGTTGGGGGTGCGGGTGGTGGGGTAGCGGGGGTTTAGGCGGGGACGCGGGGGAAGCGGGACTGGAGCGTCCAGATGACGGGGTTGTCGGCGAGGCCGTCGTGCATGTCGATGAGGTCGGCGATGAGGTCGTGGAGGAAGTCGCGGGCTTCGCGGCGCAGGAGGCGGTGGCTGAAGGTCAGCGGTTCTTCTTCGGGGGCCATCCAGTCGGCTTCGATGTCGACCCAGCCGAAGCGGCGCTGGAAGAGCATGCGGTCGGCGGACTCGGTGAAGTCGAGTTCGGCGTACTGGCGGTTGGCGGAGCGGCTGCCGCGGGGGTCCTGGTCGAGCTGCTCGACGATGTCGCAGAGGGCCCAGGCGAAGTCGAGGACGGGGACCCATCCCCAGGCTGTGGATACTTCCCGGTCCTTGTCGGTGTCGGCGAGGTAGACGTCGCCGCAGAAGAGGTCGTGGCGCAGGGTTCGGACGTCCGCGGAGCGGTAGTCGGTCTGCGGGGGGTCCGGGAAGTGCCGGGAGAGGGAGTAGCCGATGTCGAGCACGTCCTTGATGGTGTCACGGGGACACCGGTTCCCGTGCGGGGGGCTGCGCGGCGGGGGGTGGGGTCGGGCTTCCTGGGGCTCCGCCCCGGACCCCCGCGCCTCAAACGCCGGCGGGGCTGGAGTGGCTGGGCGGTCCGTTCGTCTTGTGCGCCGCGTTATGAGGGGAGGAGGCGTTTTTCCTTGGCTGTCGCGACGGCGCCCGCGCGGGTGTCTACGCCGAGTTTGTCGTAGATGCGGCCCAGGTGGGTTTTGACCGTGGCTTCGCTGATGAACAGGGCGCGGGCGATGTCGCGGTTGCCGAGGCCGCGGGCCAGTTGGGCCAGGATGTCCAGTTCGCGGTCCGTGAGTGTGGGCCGGGTGCCGCGCATGTGGGCCATGACCCGGCTGGCCACCGGCGGGGACAGGGTGGTGCGGCCCGCGGCGGCGGAGTGGATGGCGGCGAAGAGTTCTTCGGGGCGTTCGGCCTTCAGCAGGTAGCCGGTGGCGCCGGCGCCGATGGCCCGGGTGACGTCCGCGTCCGTGTCGTACGTGGTCAGGACCAGGACGTGGGGCGGCTCGGGGAGGGCCGTGATGCGGCGGGTGGCTTCGACGCCGTCGATGCCCTCGCCGAGCTGGAGGTCCATCAGCACCACGTCCGGGCGGAGCTTGGCGGCCAGCGCGACGGCGTCCTCGCCGTTTCCGGCTTCGCCGAGGACGTCGATGTCCGGCTCGCTGCCGAGGAGCGCGAGGAGTCCGGCGCGTACCACGGCGTGGTCGTCGCAGAGGAGGATCGTCGTCATCCCGGGGTCTCCAGGGGGATCGCGGCCGAGAGGACGGTGCCTTCGCCGGGGGTGGATTCGAGCGTCAGGGTTCCGCCGAGCTGGCGCACGCGGGCGCGTATGGCGGGGAGGCCGTGGCCCCGTTCGGGGGTGGCGGGGGTGGTTGGGGGTGCGGTGAGGCCGTCGCCGTCGTCCGCGACGTCGAGGACGACCTGGTTGCCGAGGAAGCTCAGGGTCAGGGCGGCGGTCGTGGCCCCGGAGTGTTCGCGGATGTTGGCCAGGGCGCCCTGGGCGATGCGCAGGAGGGCCGATTCGGTGCGGTCGGGGAGCGGGGTGGGGGCGCCTTCCAGGTGGAAGCGGACGTCGATGCCGGGGCCGGCGTCCAGGGCGCGCAGGGCGTCGGGGAGGCCGGTGCCGTTTTCCAGCTCGGGCGGGGCCAGGTCGTGTACGAGGCGACGGGCCTCGGCGAGGCCGCGGGCGGCGATGCCGGTGGCGGTACGGATGTGGGCGCGGGCGGTGTCCGGGTCGCTTTCCCAGGTGCGGTCGGCGGCTTGGAGCAGCATCTGCTGGCTGGAGAGGTGTTGGGCGAGGGTGTCGTGGATTTCCATGGAGAGCCGTTGGCGTTCGGCGAGGGTGCCTTCGCGGCGTTCGGTGGCGGCGAGTTCCCGGCGGGTGCGGAGGAGGTCGTCGATGAGGGTGCGTTGCTCGCGGGCCTGGCGTTCCATGTGGACGAAGACGGCGGTGGCGAGGGCGGCGATGGCCGGCGGTGCGAGGAGGAGGTTGGGGTCGAAGGCGGTGGAGAGCTTGAGCTGGGCGGCGACGACGAAGACGGTGAGCAGGGCTACGAGGACCACTGCGGCGCGGGGGCGCAGGGTGCGCAGGGCGGTGAAGAAGAGGGGGACGGCGCACCAGGCGAAGCTCGGTGCGAGGACGACGAGGACGACCCAGGTGGTGACGGTGAGGCCGAGCCAGAGGCGGCGGGTGGGGGTGGTGGGCGGGGTGGGGGGCGGCGAGGTGGGCTGGGGGCGGGTGGTGCCGAGGGCGGGGCCGAGGACGTAGAGCAGGGTGAGGGTGACGCTGAGGGCGATGATCCAGGGGGTGCGGGGTTCGCCGGGGTGGCGGAGGAGGAAGCGGGCGACGGAGGCGCCGAGGAGCAGGAAGAAGGCGGTGTGCGTGACGGTGGTCAGCGCGCGGGGGGTGGCGTGGGAGGCGGTGGGGCGGGGCCGCGGGGGGTGGCTCACGGCGGGGCTCCTGGGGGTGGTGGGGGCGCTGTCCATTTTGCCCTTGCCCTGGCCGGGCTGGGTGGGGGGTGGGCGGGGCCGGCTGCGTTTGTAGTGGGGGGTCTGAGTCCGGGCTCTCTGGGGCTCCGCCCCAGACCCCGCGCCTCAAACGCCGGCGGGGCTGGATGAGGCAGGGCTGCGCCGGTCCAGCGGACTTGCGCCCGGGCTCCTGGGGCTCCGCCCCAGACCCCGCGCCTCAAACGCCGGCGAGGCTGGATTTTGGCCGGGCGTCGGGTTCCTCTTGCGCGCCGTGTCGCTGTTCGGGCCCCTTCAGGAGAACCGGGTGGGCAGGGGGTTCGCATCGGCCGATCGGTTGACCTTGGGGTCGGCCGGTGGGGGTGGTGGCGGGAGCTGGTGGGGGGATGGGGTGGTGGGGGGTTGCGGGGGAGGGTGGGGGTGTCAGTCGAGTTGACGATCATCAGGAGTCGCAGTCATGAGCATCCGTACCCGTGTCCTCGGTGGTACCGCCCTTGTCGTCGCCCTCGGCGCCGGTGCCTTCGGTGCCGTCAGTGCGAGCGCGGCCCCGGCAGCGGCGGGGAAGAAGGACGGCGACCGGAACTTCACCACCTCCACGCACCTCACCGTCGACGCCGCGACCCGCGCCGCGCAGGCCGCCCTCCAGGCGGCGGCGAAGGAGAACCAGAAGGTGACGGTCGCGGTGGTCGACCGCAACGGCAACACCGTCGTCACCCTGCGCGGTGACGGTGCCGGCCCGCAGTCCTACGAGTCGGCGCAGCGCAAGGCGTACACCGCCGTGTCCTGGAACGCCCCGACCTCGGTGCTGGCGGGGCGTCTCGCGCAGACCCCGAACCTGAAGGACATCCCTGGGACCCTTTTCCTCGCGGGCGGCGCGCCGGTGCAGGCCGATGGCGCTCCGGTCGCGGGTGTGGGTGTGGCCGGGGCTCCGAGTGGTGAGCTGGATGAGAAGTTCGCCAAGGCCGGGGTGGACGCCCTTGGCAGGTGACCGCCGCCGAGGTACGGACCGCCCCCGGCCCGGAGTGCCGCTTAGGATCGGGGCGTGGAACAGCGTGCGTTCGTTCGTTTTGGCGCCCCCGTGCTCGCCGTTCTCCTCGCCCTGACCGCCGGGTGTACGGGAGCTACGGTGCAGGGGCGGCCGGGGGCGGCCGGGGTGCGGGATCCGTACTTTCCGCGGGCGGGCAACGGGGGGTATGAGGTCGAGCACTACGACCTCGACCTGGAGTACGACCCCGCCGACGGGCAGCTGCACGCCACCGCCGTCATCACGGCCCGTGCCGAGCAGGGGCTCAGCTCCTTCAACCTCGATCTGAGCGGTCTGAAGGTGGAGGACGTGGAGGTGCAGGGCGCGGGCGCCCGGTTCAACCGGACCGGGAACGAGCTGACCGTTCGCCCCGCCAAGGACCTGCGCAAGGGCGAGGTGTTCCGTACCGAGGTGGACTACGGCGGGCGTCCCAAGCCGGTGGTCGACCCGGACGGTTCCAAGGAGGGGTGGATCGTCGCCCCGGGCGGCGACGGGGCGGTCGCCGTCGGCGAGCCCGTCGGGTCGATGGGCTGGTTCCCCGGCAACCACCATCCCGGCGACAAGGCCACGTACGACGTGACCGTCACCGTCCCGAACGGCTACGAGGCGGTCTCCAACGGTGAGCTCCGTTCCCGTCGGCCGGTCGCGGGCGGGCGGACCGAGTTCGCGTGGCACAGCCCGGAGCCGATGGCGAGCTACCTGGCGACCGTCGCCGTCGGCAGGTTCACGGTGACGACGGGCCGGACCCCTTCCGGTGTCGCCGTGTACGAGGCCGTGGACCCGGGGGAGGCGGTGGACAGTGCGCCCGCGCTCGCGCGGGTGCCGGAGATCGTCGAGTGGGGGAGCGCGAAGTTCGGCCCCTACCCCTTCGGTACGGCCGGTTCGATCGTGATGCCGGATCGGACCCTCGGGTACGCCCTGGAGACGCAGACGAAGCCGGTCTACCCGGGCGCTCCGGACGAGGAGTTGGTGGTGCACGAGCTGGCGCACCAGTGGTTCGGCAATTCGGTCTCGCCGAAGTCCTGGAAGGACATGTGGCTCAACGAGGGTTTCGCGACGTACGCGGAGTGGCTGTGGTCGGAGGACCGGGGCGGGGTGAGCGCGCAGCGCCGCTTCGATGCCTTCCTGGCCGGTGACACCTCGGTCGACGCGCACGCCGACACCGACTGGGCGGCCTTTGCGCCCGCGTCTCCGCCAGGGCCGCAGCATCTCTCCGACGATCCGGTGTACTACCGGGGGGCGATGGTCCTGCACCGGATCCGGCAGGAGGTGGGGGACGCGAAGTTCTTCGACCTGCTGCGCGGCTGGGCCGCCGATCACCGGCACGGCAATGCGAGCACGGCCGACTTCACGGCGTACGCGACGCGGCGCACGGGGCACGATCTGCGCAAGGTGTGGGACGTGTGGCTGTACGGGGACGAGCGGCCCACCGTCGGCTGAGCGTCCCGGGGGATGGCGAAGCCCCCTGCCCCGGTCGGGGGCCGGGGGCGTCGCCGGGCGTCGTCGGACGGGTCAGACGTTGACGCCGAAGTCCTGGGCGATGCCGGTGAGGCCGGAGGCGTAGCCCTGGCCGACGGCGCGGAACTTCCACTCGGCGCCGTTGCGGTAGAGCTCGCCGAAGACCATGGCGGTCTCGGTGGCCGCGTCCTCGGAGAGGTCGTAGCGGGCGATCTCGGCGCCGCCGGCCTGGTTCACGACGCGGATGTAGGCGTTGCGGACCTGGCCGAAGTTCTGGCTGCGGGATTCGGCGTCGTAGATCGAGACCGGGAAGACGATCTTGTCGACGTCGGCGGGCAGGCCGGCGAGGTTGACGTTGATGGCCTCGTCGTCGCCCGCGCCCTCGCCGGTGCGGTTGTCGCCGGTGTGGACGATGGTGCCGTCCGGGGTGGTCTTGTTGTTGAAGAACACGAAGTGGCCGTCGGAGACGACCTTGCCGGTCGCGTTGACCGCGATGGCGGAGGCGTCCAGGTCGAAGTCGACGCCGGTGGTGGTGCGGGTGTCCCAGCCGAGGCCGACCGTGACGGCGCTGAGGCCGGGGGCCTCCTTGGAAAGCGAGACGTTGCCGCCCTTGGACAGGCTTACTGCCATTTTGACTGGTGTCCCTTCTTCGTCACATGACCGCGCTCCGTGGTCGCGGTCACGGTACTGCTGACCTTCCTAACGTGGGGAGGGGCCCGCTGGGTTCCGGATGCGCCGCGGTGGCCGAAATCGGGGTGACGGGGGCGGTGGCGGGGGCCGATCATAGGGGCATGCCTGGTCCCTATGTCATCCGCGGTTCGGTCGTGCTTCCCGAGGGGGAGCTGGCCTGGCGTTTCTCGCGTTCCTCCGGGCCGGGCGGCCAGCACGTGAACACCTCGGACTCGCGCGCGGAGCTGCTGTTCGACCTGGCGGCGACGAAGGCGCTGCCGGAGGTGTGGAAGGAGCGGGCGCTGGAGCGGCTGGCCTCCCGGCTGGTGGACGGGGTCGTGACGGTACGGGCCTCCGAGCACCGCTCGCAGCTGCGCAACCGGGAGATGGCCCTGGTCCGGCTGGCCTCGCTGCTCGCGGAGGCGACGGCCCCGCCGCCGAAGGCCCGCCGGGCGACGAGGATCCCGCGCGGTATCAACGAGCGCCGGCTGCGTGAGAAGAAGGCCCGGGGCGAGACGAAGCGGGGCCGCACGGGCCGCGACTGGTAGGGGGAGTGGGGGCCCGGGCCGGTCTTACGATCGCGGCCCGGGCCGCCCCCGCCCGCCCCCCGGGGCCCTACGGCGCCAGGTGCCGGTAGCGGCCCCGGAAGTACGTCAGCGGCGGGGCGTCCGGGACCGGCTGGGCCGCTGTCAGGACGCGGGCGACGACCAGGGTGTGGTCGCCCGCCTCGACGCGGGATTCCGTCCGGCACTCCAGTGTGGCCAGCGCCCCCGACAGCAGCGGCGCCCCGCTGACCGCGCCGCGTACGTACGGGAGGCCCTCGAACAGCAGCCGGTCGCTGATCCGGTTCTTCATGGCGAAGCGGCCCGCGATCTGGAGCTGGTTGTCGGCCAGGACGGACACGGCCCACAGCGGCTGCTCCGCCAGCAGGTCGTCCATCCGCGAGCCCTCGCGCAGGCTCACCAGGACCAGCGGCGGGTCCAGGGAGACGGACATGAAGGCGGTGGCCGTCATGCCGACGTCCTCACCGGCCGGCCCGTCGGCGCTGCCCGCCGGTTCGTGCGCGGTGATCAGGCACACCCCCGCCGCCAGCCGGGACATGGCCGCGCGGAACTCGTCGTCGCTCACCCCCTCAGGATGGGGGGTGAGGGGCGGCAGGGGGGACAGCGGGGGCACAAGGGTCGTCTTCGGCACGTTCCGAACGCTAGTGCCGCCGCCGTTCGGCGCACATCGGGCGCCGGTCCGAGCCGCGTCCCCGACCCGGGGACTAGGCCTCCGGCGTATGTTTGCTCGCGAGAAGAGGGGGGAGCGCTCCCACTCAACGGCCCGCCCAGAGTGCGCCGTTATTCATCTCATGTGACTTGAGTCACAGAGGGCAAGATTTGTTGACCCTGTGTACCCGTCGCACAGCTCACTGTGATTCAGTGGACGGGACACCGCAACGAAACGCCGATGACAAACCTGGAGTTGCTGTCGAGGTCTCGGGGAGAGCGAGCAATGGAGACCGAGTCGGAGCCGTACGTCCGTCTTGCGACCCTGCGGCAGCTGCACCAGGTGGTGGCCGAACTCAACACGGCGCGCAGCCTGGCCGACACCCTGCAGACCGTCGTGGACGGCATCGTGCGCGGCCTCGGGTACGAGCTCGCCTGTGTCAATCTCGTACGCCCTGACGGGGACCTCGTGGTCGCCGCCTTCGCCGGTGACCCGGCCGCCGAGGCCCTGATCACCGGACGCGTCGGTTCCCGCCCGTCCTGGGACCGCCGGCTGGCGATGGGCGAGGACTGGGACGGCCTGCGCTTCATCCCGCACACCGAGGGCTGGGTGCTGATCGAGGACGACGTGCCCCAGTGGCACACCGACGGCCCCGATCCCCGCTTCGAGGACGAGTGGCATCCCGAGGACCGGCTGTACGCCCCCATGTATGCGACGGGCGGGGAACTTCTGGGTGTCATTTCGGTGGACAGACCGCGCAACGGGCGCCGCCCCGGCGCGTGGGGGCGCGAAGCGCTCCAGATGTACGCCTTCCAGGCCGCGATTGCGATCAGCAACGCACGGCTGCGCGCGAACATGCAGCGGGCCCTGGTCCGGCTGGAGCGCGAGCAGCAGGCGCTGCGGGCGAGTGAAGAGTCGTTCCGCCAGGCCTTCGAGTACGCGCCCAGCGGTATGGCCATCGCCGAGATGGGCGGCGACCAGCACGGCCGGCTGCTGCGCACCAACGACGCCCTGTGCCGGCTGCTGGGGCGGCCCGCCTCCGTGCTGCGCCGCTACTCCTTCTCCGACCTCGTGCACCCCGAGGACATCGGGACCCTGCTGCGGACCTCCGCCGAGGGCGGCCGGGCCGAGCTGCGCCTGGGCCGGCGCGACGGCACGTACGTCTGGGTCTCGCTGCGGAACTCGGTCGTCGCGGACGCCGCCGACGGGCCGCGCTTCCTGCTCACGCACGTCGAGGACATCGAGGAGCGCAAGCGGCACGAGCTCCAGCTCGCGCACCGCGCCAGCCACGACTCCCTCACCGGCCTGCCCAACAGCGCCGAGCTGCGCTCTAGGCTCGGCGCCCGGCTGTGCCGGCGGCCCCAGTCGGTGCGGGCCACCGCCGTCGAGGCGCTCGACGCGGCCTTCGAACCGCGCCCGGAGGCGGGTGGTGCGGGCGAGCACGGCTTTCGGGCCGACGGGCACGAGGGCGCCGACCACGGCTACCCGCCGGCCGCCGGGGCGCCCGGCCCGGAGTCCTTCGAGTTCGCCGGGGCGTTCACGTCCCACGCGGACGGCCCGTACGACCACCACGTGCACACCGTGGCGCCCGCCACGGACGTCGACGACGGGACGAAGGGGCTCGCGGTCCTCTTCTGCGACCTCGACGGCTTCAAGTCGATCAACGACCGGTTCGGGCACCACACGGGCGACGCGGTCCTGATCGAGGTCGCCCGCAGGCTCTCGACCTGCGTCAGGGACGGTGACACGGTCGCCCGGCTGGGGGGTGACGAGTTCGTCGTGCTGGCCGACGGCCTGGGCGCCGCCGACGCCGCCGACCTGGCGGTTCGGCTGCGCAACGCGATCATTCCGCCGATCCGGGTGGACGGCCGGGCGGTCCGCGTGGGGGCGAGTTTCGGGATCGGCTGGGCCAGCTGCGGGATGTCGGCGGACGAGGTGCTGCGCTCCGCCGACCAGCGGATGTACATCGAGAAAAGGTCCCGTTCCAAGGCGCACCGGCGGGCCGGGTAGTCTGATCGGCTGCCCGTGGGCGCACGTGTTCGGGGTAGGCTCCCGTGGGTCGAAAGGAGTGACCTGCGATGACGACGCCCGCGAACCACGGCCCGCACGGTGGGGCGAACAAGCCCGAGGACGACGATCCGTTCGGCTACCTCTACGCGGACGGCCAGGCCGCCGGTGCCACCCCGCCCACGTCGGGCGGTGGATACGGCTACCCGGGCCCGACGGGCGGTGGTCAGCCCGGTGCGCAGCCAGGTGTCCCCCGGACCTCGTACAACCAGGTGCGCACGGTCGGCGAGCGGACCTACGGCGGCCAGCGCGGGCAGGTCCCGCAGCAGCAGGCCGCCTACCAGGCCCAGTACCAGGCCCCGGAAGCGCTGCAGGCGGGCGGCTACGGTGTGCCCGCGCAGCAGCAGTACACCGAGCAGGTCCCGCTCCCGGACGGCCGCGGTCGTGGCGGTGGCGGTGGCGGTTCCAGCCGCAAGGGGCTGCTGATCGCGGCGGTGGCCGTGGTCGCGGCGGTCGCGATCGGGATCGGCGCGGCGCTCGCCTTCGGCAACAAGGGCGACGACAAGGCGGGCAAGGACCAGGCGAACCAGCCGAACCAGCAGTCGGCCCCGCCGCAGCAGTCCTCCCCGGAGCCGAGCCGTTCCCCGCAGCCCTCGGAGTCCCCGCTGCCGAAGGGGGAGGCGGCCGGGGCGGGCATGGCCCTCACGGGCGGTGCGACGCTGATGACGGCGGTCCCCGGTGCCAAGAGCAGCGGTGGCCAGTACGTCGGCAACTTCAACCAGCCCGGCGCCGCGCTGACCTGGACGCTGGACCTGCCCAAGGGCGGTACGTACCGCTTCTACGTGCGCTTCGGCATTCCGGGTGAGGACGCGAACGCCACCCTGGCGGTGAACGGGAAGGCCAACAGCACCCCGCTCAACATGCGCAACTTCGCCCAGTCGCCGAAGGGTGACTGGGAGAACGGCTGGCAGACCACCTGGGGCCAGGTCACCCTGAACAAGGGGACCAACACGATAAAGATGTCGTGTGAGAGCGGCAACAAGTGCAACGTCAACATCGACCAGCTCTGGCTCGAACGGAGCTGACCCGCCCGGCCGAGCCGCCCCCGTCTAGAGCGGCGTGACCTTCACCGACCCCCGTACCTCCGCGTAGGTGCGGGGGTCGAATTCGCCCGCGACCGGGGCGTGGACGGTGGCGGCGGAGAGGGCGGCGGCGCGGGTGAGGCGGGCGGGCCAGTCGAGGCCTTCCGTCAGGGCGGACAGCAGGCCCGCCACCGCGGAGTCCCCGGCGCCGGTGGGGTTGCCGCGCAGGCGGTGGGGCGGGACGGCCTGCCAGGTGCCCTCGGGGGTGGCGGCCAGCAGTCCGGCGGGGCCGAGTGAGGTGACCACCGCGCGGGCGCCGCGGCGGCGGGCGTCGCGGGTGGCGGGGAGCGGGTCGCGGGAGCCGGTGAGTTCCGCCAGTTCGGCGGCGTTCGGCTTGATGATCTCCGGCCGGGCGGCGACGCCGCGGCGCAGGGCCTCGCCGCCGGTGTCGAGGAGTACGGGGACGCCGGCCGCGCGGGCGGCCCGGACGAGGACGGCGTAGGCGCCGACGGGGACGCCCGGGGGCAGGCTGCCGCAGAGGGCCACCGCGTGGGCTCCGGTGAGGAGTTCGGCGTAGTGGTCCTGGAAGGCGGCCCACTCGGCGGCGGTGATCTGGGGGCCGGGTTCGTTGAACTGGGTGGTGTCGCCTGTGGTTTCGTCGACGACGGCCAGGGTGCGCCGGGTGCTGCCCGCGCAGGGCAGCAGGGCGTCGGTGACGTGCGGTGCCGTGGTGAGGAGGGCGCGTACGAGGGCGCCCGAGGGTCCGCCCGCGAAGCCGGTGGCGGTCACCGGGTGGCCGAGCGCGCCGAGGACGCGGGCCACGTTCAGGCCCTTGCCGCCCGCGCGTTCCGCGACACCGGTGACCCGGTGGGAGGTGTGCGGGAGCAGTCGCGGCACCCGGTGGGTGACGTCGAGTGCGGTGTTGAGCGTCACGGTGAGGATCATGGCCAGCCCCGGTCTCGGTGAATGCCGGGATCATGCCAAATCGTGGGCGGCGGGCCCAGTCCGAGGGCCCGCCGCCTTGGCGCGTCCAGCCGAAAGGCCTCTCAGGGCTGGGGGTTGACGACCCATTCGCCGCGCCGCATGACGCCCTTGACGTCGAACGCGGCGTCGAGGACGACCAGGTCGGCGTACTTGCCGGGCTCCAGCGAGCCGACCTGGTCGTAGAGGCCGATCAGCTTGGCCGGGTTGGCCGAGACGGCCTGCACGACGGATTCCACCGGGAGCCGGTCCACCGTCACCGACCGCTTGAAGGCGGTGTCCAGGGTCAGGGTGGAGCCGGCGATGGAGCCGCCCTCCACGAGCCGGGCGACGCCGTCCTTGACCTCCACCTCCAGCGGGCCGAGGTGGTAGGTGCCGTCGCCGAAGCCGGCCGCGTCCATGGCGTCGGTGATCAGCGCGACGCGGTGGGCGCCCGCGTGGTGGAAGGCCAGTTCCAGCATGGCGGGGTGCAGGTGGACGCCGTCGTTGATCAGCTCGACGGTGACCCGCTCGTCCTCCAGCAGCGCGGCGATCGGGCCGGGCGCGCGGTGTTCCAGGCCGGGCATCGCGTTGTACAGGTGGGTGGCGACGGTGGCGCCCGCGTCGATGGCCTGGCGGGCCTGGTCGTACGTGGAGTCCGTGTGGCCGATCGCGGCGATGACCCCGTGTTCGGCCAGCAGCCGTACGGAGTCCAGCCCGCCGGGCAGTTCGGTGGCGAGGGTGACCATGCGGGCGGCGCCGTGCGCGGCGTCGACCAGCTTGCGGACCTCGGCCGGGTCGGGGTCGCGCAGCAGGTCCGCCTTGTGGGCGCCCTTGCGGCAGGGGTTGATGAAGGGGCCCTCGAAGTGGATGCCGGCGATGTCGCCCTGCTGGGTGAGTTCCGCGAGCAGGGCGGCGCGCCGGGCGAGTTCGTCCAGCTCGCCGGTGACGGTGGAGGCGATCAGGGTGGTGGTGCCGTGCTCGCGGTGGGTCCGTACGCCCTGGAGGACCTCTTCGGCGGTGCCGGAGGTGAAGGAGGCGCCGCCGCCGCCGTGGTTGTGCATGTCCACGAAGCCGGGAACGAGCCAGTGCCCGGTGAGGTCGAGGACCTCGGCGCCCTCGTGGGCGCTGCCGGCGATGCGGTCGCCTTCGACGATCACCCGGCCGCCCGCGACGGTTCCGGTGGGCAGCACCACCCTGGCACCGGAGAGGACGGTGCTGTGTGCGCTTGCGGACATCAGGCTGGTACCTCCGTGGCGAGTAGGTCCCAGGCGAGCAGCCCCGCGCCCAGGCATCCGGCGGTGTCCCCGAGGGCGGCCGGAACGATCTCGGGCAGCCGCTGGAACGTCACGCGCTCCTCGACGGCCGTCCGTAGTGGTGTGAACAAGGTTTCCCCCGCCTCGGCCAGCCCGCCACCGATGATCAGGGTGCGCGGGTCCAGCAGGGTGATCGCGGTGACCAGCCCGTCGGCGAGCGCGCCGATGGCGGTGAGCCACACCTCGCGGGCCCGTGCGTCGCCGGACTCGACGGCTTTGGCGCAGTCGGCCGCGTCGGCGGCGGGGTCGCCGGAGGCGGCGGCCCAGGCGCGGGAGACGGCGGAGGCGGAGGCGAGGGTCTCCAGGCAGCCGTACTGGCCGCAGCCGCAGGCGGGGCCGCCGGGGCGGACCACGATGTGTCCGATCTCTCCCGCGTAGCCGTGCGCGCCGGCCTCGATGGCTCCGGCGATGCCGATGGCGCCGGCGATGCCGGTGCCCAGCGGGACGAACAGGAAGCGGTCGGCGCCCCGCCCGGCGCCGATGCGGCCCTCGGCGAGCCCGCCCGTGCGCACGTCGTGGCCGAGGGCGACGGGGATGCCGCCGAGGCGGGCGCCGAGCAGGTCGCGCAGCGGTACGTCGCGCCAGCCGAGGTTCGCGGCGTAGACGGCGGTGCCCCGCTCGGCGTCGACGATGCCCGGGACGGCCACTCCGGCGGCCGAGGCGGCGGCGCCGAAGCGCTCGGGGCCCAGGCGCAGCAGCTCGGCGGCGAAGTCCAGGATCGTCTCGACGACGGCTTCGGGGCCCCGCTCGCGGCCCGTGGCGCGGCGCGCCTCGTGCAGCAGGGTGCCGTCGTCGGCGATGAGGGCGGCCTTCATCCCGGTGCCGCCCACATCGAGGGCGATGACGTGTTTCACGGGTTTCACAGAGACAGTCTCGCGTGCTCGGGAGGGAAAGGTCTAGTCCATTGGAGGGGATTGTTGAGCTGCCATACAAATTCGGGCACGGGCCGGGACACGGTCCGGACACAGTCCCGGCAAGGCGCGCGTTCCGGATGTGGAGGAGCCGCCAAAGTGGTGTAGACCTTACGTCGAATCGTACGTACAACAAGGGGTGGATCGAGAACCGTGAAGGGCCGTTACCTGAGCCTGGCCGCAACCGGGGCCGCGCTGTGCCTGACCGCCGTGACGCTGACGGGCTGCGGAGCCCTGCCGGGTCTCGGCGGGAACAACGAGGTGACCCTCCGGGTCGTGGCGGCCGACTACGGCGACAATCCGCAGAACTCCTCCGCGAGCTACTGGAAGGACCTCGCCGCCTCCTTCGAGAAGGACAACCCGGACGTCCACGTCGAGGTCAGCGTCTACTCGTGGTCCGAGGTGGACGCCAAGGTCGCCGCGATGGTCAAGGACGGCAAGGCCCCCGACATCGCCCAGATCGGCGCCTACGCCGACTACGCCGAGGCGGGCAAGCTCTACACCGCCGACGAGCTGCTCTCCGTCACCACCGAGGCCGACTTCCTCGCGCCGCTCGCCGACGCGGGCAAGGTCAAGCGGGTCCAGTACGGCATGCCGTTCGTGGCCAGCACCCGGCTGCTCTTCTACAACACCAAGCTGCTGGGCGATGCCGGGGTCATCCCCAAGGACGGCTCGGCGCCGTGGCAGCCCAAGAGCTGGGCGGACCTGGAGGCGGCCGCCAAGAAGCTCAAGGGCGCCGGGGTGCCCACCCCGCTCGCGGTGCCGCTGGGCCGCGAGGAGGCGCAGGCCGAGTCGATGATGTGGATGCTCGCGGGCGGGGGCGGCTACACCGACAACGAGGAGGCGTACATGATCGACTCCGCGGAGAACGTGAAGTCCTTCGAGTTCCTCCGCGACAAGATGGTCGGCCAGGGCCTGACCGGCCCGGTCGAGCCCGGCAAGCTGAACCGCCAGGCCGCCTTCGACGCCTTCACGCGCGGCGAGGTCGGCATGCTCAACGGCCACCCCACGCTGATCAAGCAGGCCGCCGGCAAGGGTGTGAAGTTCGGCATGGTCCCGATGCCGACCGCCGACGGCACCGACCACTCCGCGATGGGCGTCGCGGACTGGGTGATGGCGTTCAAGAACGGCCACAAGAAGGAGGCCGGGAAGTTCCTGGACCACCTCTACTCCGCGAAGAACGTGACCGCCTTCACCAACATGTACGACCTGCTGCCGGTCACCACCAGCGGCTACCGGGCCATGGAGGCCTCCAGCGGCGCCTCGGCGGCCCAGCTGAAGACCTTCCTGACCGCCCTGCCGACCGCCCGCCTCTACCCCGTGGGCAAGAAGTCCTGGGCCGGGGTCAGCGAGGACATCAAGCAGAACATCGGCAAGACCGTCCAGCCGGGCGGACAGCCCGCGAAGGTGCTGGAGAACATCGCGACGAGCGCGCGCAAGGCGGACGGCGAGCACTGACGGCCGCCCGGCGGCCGGCGCGGGGGGTCCCGGCCGGCCGCCGCGGCTGTCGGTGGGCGGCGTTAATCTGGCCGTATGACGGACGAGGGGCGGCTGACGGCCACGGAGGCCGCCGTGCTCGCGTACGAGGGGAAGACCTGGCCCGGGCCCGGCGCCAAGGAGCGGGCGATACGGGAAGGCCTCGGCCTGACCCCCGTCCGGTACTACCAGCTGCTCAACGCCCTGATGGACGACCCCCGGGCGCTCGCGCACGCCCCGGGCACGGTCAACCGGCTCCGCCGCATCCGCGCCGCCCAGCGGGCCCGCCGCTAGCCGCTCTCGGGCAAGACCGGGGGAGGACTGGGCGCGCCCGGGCGGTCCCGGTAGGGTCGTCCACATGGGGAGTCAGCCGCACGACCGACCGATGCCCGTACCCGTCACCGCAGCCGGACGCGAGGGGCTCGAAGCCCTGCTCCGCGCACCCCGCAGGGCCGTCGTCGCCCTGGACTTCGACGGCACCCTCGCCGAGATCGTCCCGGATCCCGACCAGGCCCGCGCCCACCAGGACGCCGTACCGGCGCTCTCCGCGCTGGCCCCCCGGGTCGCGGCGGTCGCCGTCGTCACCGGCCGGCCGGCCGGGGTCGCCGTCCGCCACGGCGGTTTCGCCGGGGTGCCCGGACTGGAGCACCTCGTCGTCCTCGGCCACTACGGGGCCGAGCGCTGGGACGCCGTCTCGGGAGTGGTGCACGCGCCCGCCGAACACCCCGGAGTGGCCGCCGTACGGGCCGAGCTGCCGGGCTTCCTCGACGCGATCGGGGCCTGGCGCGGGACCTGGATCGAGGAGAAGGGCCGGGCGCTGGCCGTCCACACCCGCCGGGCCGAGGATCCCGAGGCGGCGTTCGAGGCCCTGCGCGAGCCCCTCGCGGAGCTGGCCGCCCGCCACGGGCTGATGGTCGAGCCGGGCCGGGCCGTCCTGGAACTGCGTCCGCCGGGCATGGACAAGGGCGTCGCCCTGACCGGATTCCTGGAGGAGCGCGAGGCCGAGGCCGTGCTGTACGCGGGCGACGACCTCGGCGACCTCGCGGCGTTCGCGGCGGTCGAGAAGCGCCGCGCCGACGGCCTGCCCGGCCTGCTGGTGTGCAGCGGTTCGGCGGAGGTCCCGGAACTCGCCGCCCGCGCCGACCTGGTCCTGCCGGGCCCGGCCGCCGTCACCGCCTTCCTCGCCCGCCTCGCCGCAGCCCTGCCGGACGCGGACGCAGACCAGGAGGGCTAGGGCGCCGCTAGGGGATCCGCGTGGCCAGGCCGTCGCAGAGGAGGCGGACGCCGAGCAGGAAATTCTCGTCCTCCCCGTAGGCCGAGGCGGCGGCCACCGTCAGGGGGAAGCGGGCCACCAGCGCGGCGCCCTCCTCGGGGCCGACGGCCGCCGCCGGGGACTCGCTCTGCTCCTGCAGCACGAACCCGGTGACGTGGCTGAGCAGCGCGTCCGCGCCGACCGCCGCCGGCCCGTCCGGGACGCCCGCCGTGCGCAGGGTCCCCAGCAGGCGTTCCATCACCGACAGCGCTCCCGTGCTGAGCACCTTCGGGCTGTCGGCGAACATCACCGCGCCCCCCGCGTGCCGCCGGATGCCGGCGCGCAGGGTGAGGGCCTGGGCCTCGACCCGCTCCCGCCAGCCCGCGCCGGGGCCCAGCGCGTCCAGGGCGGCGGTGCCCGCGTCGTAGGCCTGCCGGGCCACCCGGTCCGCCATCAGCTGGACCAGGACGGCCTTGCTGGGCACGTGGTAGTAGAGGCTGCCCGCCTTCGCGTCGAGCCGTAGCGCCACCCGCCGCATGGACAGGCCGTGGTATCCGGATTCGGCGAACTCCGCCATGCCCGCGTCGATGATGCGTTCCTTCGTCAGCTTCACGGCAGCAGCCTACGCCAGTTTCTAACACCGTTTGAAAACTGGCCGCGGGCGCGCTACTGTCGTCCCACGACGACCGAAGGGGGGTGGCGGCGATGGGTGCACTGGTGTTCAACGCGACCACGGCGGCACTGATGGTGATGATGTTCAACGGGGGCCTGGACCTGCTCGGCCGGGACACGCTGCGCGGACGCCGCGTCCCCTGGGCGGCGGTGGGGCTGACCGCCCTCGCCCTCGCCGGGGTCGCCGCGCAGCTGCTCTGGTCCGGCGCCATGGACGCCCTGGACGACGACCCCGCCAAGACGGGGTGGTGGCGGGTCGTCACCGCCGTCTTCATGCAGAACGGCGGCCTCCTCGGCGGCGCCTGGAACATCGCCACCCTCGCCGCCGTCGCCGCGCTCGCCGACTGGTACTGGGGCGGGCCCCGCACCCTCGTCCTGTTCCTCGCCGGCATCCTGCTGCCCGAGCACGTCGACGCGCTGATCGGCCTCGGCGGCCACCACGGCACCGACCCCCGCAACTTCGCCGGCAGCTCGGGCGCCACCTACTTCCTCGGCGCCACCCTCGCCGCCGCCCTCCTGCTGCGCACCCTGCGGGCCCGCCGCGCCGGGATCCCCGGCAGCCACACCAAGGAGCTGCTGCTCGCCGCCGGGGTGCCGGTGCTCGGCCTCGTGCTCTGGTTCGCCCAGGCCAACGGCCACGGCCTGGTCTCCTGCTACGGCTTCGTCCTCGGCGCCCTCGCCCTCGGCCTGCCGGGCCGCCCCGCGGACGGCCCCGCCGCCGCCCCCGCTCAGCCCTCGGCCAGCGCCGCCAGCTGAGCCTCGAACCAGGCCGCCGGCGGCAGCGCCGTAGCCGCCGCGGCCAGCCGCTTCGTCCGCTCCGCCCGCTCCTCCCGGGGCATGGACAGCGCCTCGTGCAGGGCCTCGGCCGTCGCGGTGACGTCGTACGGACTGACCGTGACGGCGTCGCCCTTCAGCTCCTCGTACGCACCCGCCCCGCTGGAGAGCACCAGCGCGCAGCCGTCCTCCGAGACGACCGGGATCTCCTTCGCCACCAGGTTCATGCCGTCCCGGACCGGGTTGACCAGCGCCACGTCCGCCATCCGGTAGGCGGCGAGGGAGCGCGCGAAGTCGTCCTCCACCGAGACCAGCACCGGCTGCCAGTCCGCCGTCCCGAACTCCGCGTTGATCTCCGCCGCCAGCTCCCGCACCGACGCCGTGTACGTCCGGTACGCCGCCAGGTCCTGCCGGGACGGGTACGCGGAAGCCAGGTGCACCACCCGCTCCCGCCACTCGGGGTGCGTGACGAGCAGCTCCCGGTAGGCCAGCAGGCCGCGCAGGATGTTCTTCGACAGCTCGGTGCGGTCCACCCGGACGATCGTCTTGCGGCCCGCGACCTCCGCCCGCAGCGCCGCCAGCTTGTCGTCGACGACCGGCCGGTGCGCCAGCGCCCGCAGGTCGTCCGCGTCGACGCCCAGCGCGTACTGGCGGACCTCGGTGAACCGCTTCTCCCCGTACCCCTGCCCGCCGGGCACCGCCCTGCGGTGCCACACGCCGCGCTCGGGGGCGTCGCTCGGCAGGAACGGGTCCGCGATGCCGGTGGCGTCGTCCCGCCGGGCCCCCGTGATGAAGTTCGAGGCCCAGCGCCAGGCGTGGAAGCCCAGCTGGTCCGCGCCGAGCATCCCCCACACCAGCTGGCCGCGGATGTCGTCGGGGAGCATCTCCAGGAACTCCCACGACGCCCACGGCGTGTGCGTGAAGTGCGCGATCCGCAGGTCGGGGCGCAGCTCGCGCAGCTGCCCCGGGACCAGCGCCAGGTGGTAGTCCTGCACCAGGACGCGGGCGCCCTCGGCGGCCTCCTCGGCCAGCGCCTCGGCGAAGGCCCGGTTGTAGGAGACGTACGCCTCCCAGTTCCGGCGGAACGCCGCGTCGAAGACCGGCTCGCGCGGGACGTCGTAGAGGTGGTGGTGGGTGAACCAGAGCACCGAGTTGGCGATGCCGTTGTAGGCGCCGTCGTAGGTTCCGGGATCGATGTCCAGCATCCGGACGCCCGGCTCGGAGGTGCCCCGCCGCACCGCCTCCCGGTCGGCGTCCGAGAGGGCGGCGCAGATCCAGAGGGCCTCCGGCTGCTTCGCGAGGGCCGCCGAGAGGCCGGAGACGAGCCCGCCCCCGCCGCGCCGGGCGCTGAGGGTGCCGTCGTCGGAGAGGGCGTACGAGAGCGGGCCGCGGTTCGCGGCGACGAGTACCTGAGAAGCCATGCCGCGAACCTAGCCAGGGCCGCCCCGGCTCAAACCGAGCCGTACGCCACACCGGCGGCGGCTCAGGCCACCCGCCGGCCCGCGTACTCGGCGATGCCGGCCATCGGCGGCCGCTCCTCGGTGTCCACCGGGTAGGTGCGCGGCACGAACCCGTCCGGCCCCCGCTCGAACTGCGTCAGCTCGGGCCGCACCAGGTGCGCGCGCGAGAGCCGCAGCTGGGCGGTGCGGTAGATCGCGGCGGCCATCCGGCCCAGGGCCTGCCCGTCCTGGTGGCGGTGCAGCCGGACCCCGACGTCGACCTGGGCCAGCGCGTCGAGCCCGACCGTGTGCAGCGCGTCCACCAGCAGGCCCAGCTCGACGCCGTACCCGACGGGGAACGGCAGCCGCTCCAGCAGCGAGCGCCGTACGGCGTACTCGCCGCCCAGCGGCTGTACGAATCCGGCCAGCCGGGGCCAGTTCAGGTTCAGCAGCGGGCGGGCCACCAGCTCGGTGACCCGGCCGCCCTGGCCGGGGGCGTCGCCGAGCGGGCGGTCGTACATGGCCTTGACGAACTGCACCTGCGGATCGGTCAGCAGCGGGCCGACGATCCCGGAGACGAAGGACGCGGAGAAGTCCCGCAGGTCGGCGTCGACGAAACAGACGACGTCGCCGGTCGTGGCCAGCAGCGAGCGCCACAGCACCTCGCCCTTGCCGGGCAGCGCCGGTATCCGCGGCAGGATCGCGTCCCGGTGCACCACCCGGGCGCCGGCCTCGGCCGCCACCCGCGCCGTACGGTCGGTGGACCCGGAGTCGACCACGACCAGCTCGTCCACCAGGGGGGTCGCGAGGCCGTCGATCAGCTCGCGCCGGATCACCGAGACGATCTCCCCGACGGTGGCCTCCTCGTCGAGCGCGGGAAGCACCACGCTGACCGTCGTCCCGGCCGCCCGTTTCCGGTCGAGCAGCTGGTCGAGCGGTCGGTCGGCGGCAGACCAGGAGCGGTCTGCCAGCCAGCGCTCCACCTCATCCAGCACTCTCGGCACTCCCTGCTTCTCGTTACTCGGCGGTGGTCGGTGATTTTGGGCCGAAATGTGATCCATCTCGCCGTTCGGACGGCTGTCTCAACCACCCGGGCCTTCGGTTACAGTCTTGAACAACGCGAAGGACCACCGCATGCCGGGGTCCTCGCCGACAAACGCACCGGCGCGCCACAGAGCGCGTGTGCCGGTGCCATACCGCTCATCCAGAGGGGCAGAGGGACACGGCCCGTTGAAGCCCCGGCAACCCTCCAGTCGGTTCTCGCGATGCGTTACGAACGTACTCCCGCGAGGTCCCCGGCTAGGGAAGGTGCCAATTCCGTCTCATGGCGAAGCGCGCCATGGGGAAGATGAGGAGAAAGGGCCTCGCCGTCATGGCTGCACAGACTGTCGCCACCTCCGCCGATCTCGGATCCACCGACCGGTCCACCGATCTGGGACCCGTCGATCTCGGACCCGCCACCGGCCTTTCCTGCCGCGAGTGCGGAACCCGCTTCGAGCTCGGCCCCATTTTCGCCTGCGCCGAGTGTTTCGGTCCGCTCGAAGTCGCCTACGAGCTGCCGCTCGGCGACCCGGAGGCCCTGCGCGCGGCCATCGAGGCCGGTCCGGAGAACATCTGGCGCTACGCGCCGCTGCTGCCGGTCCCGGCGGACGTGGCCGCCAAGCCCAGCCTGAACCCCGGTTTCACCAAGCTCGTGGACGCGCGGAACCTGGCCAAGGAACTGGGCGTCACCGGCAAGCTCTACGTCAAGGACGACTCCGGCAACCCGACGCACTCCTTCAAGGACCGCGTCGTGGCCATCGCCGTGGAGGCGGCCCGCGCCTTCGGCTTCACCACCCTCTCGTGCTCCTCCACCGGCAACCTGGCCGGCGCCGTCGGCGCCGCGGCCGCCCGCGCCGGCTTCCGCTCCTGCGTGTTCATCCCGCACGACCTGGAGCAGGGCAAGGTCGTCATGGCCGGCATCTACGGTGGCGACCTGGTCGGCATCGAGGGCAACTACGACGACGTCAACCGCTTCTGCTCCGAGCTCATCGGCGACCCGCTGGGCGAGGGCTGGGGCTTCGTCAACGTCAACCTGCGCCCCTACTACGGCGAGGGCTCCAAGACCCTGGCGTACGAGATCTGCGAGCAGCTCGGCTGGCGGCTGCCCGACCAGCTGGTGATCCCGATCGCGTCCGGCTCCCAGCTGACGAAGATCGACAAGGGCCTCCAGGAGCTGATCAAGCTCGGTCTGGTCGAGGACAAGCCGTACAAGATCTTCGGTGCCCAGGCCGAGGGCTGCTCCCCGGTGTCCACCGCCTTCAAGGCCGGCCACGACGTGGTCCGCCCGCAGAAGCCGAACACCATCGCCAAGTCGCTGGCCATCGGCAACCCGGCGGACGGCCCGTACGTCCTGGACATCGCGCGGCGCACCGGCGGTTACGTGGAGGACGTCAACGACACGCAGGTCGTCGAGGCCATCAAGCTCCTGGCGCAGACGGAGGGCATCTTCGCCGAGACCGCGGGCGGCGTGACCGTCGGCGTGACGAAGAAGCTCATCGAGAACGGGCAGCTCGACCCGGCGCTGACCACCGTGGTCCTGAACACCGGCGACGGGCTCAAGACCCTGGAGGCGGTGGCCGCCGACAGCGGCCAGAGCGCCACCATCCGCCCCAGCCTGGACGCGTTCCGCGCCGCCGGTCTGGCCTGACCCCTCCCACGTCTCCCGGAAAGGCGGTAGCGCCATGAGCGTCAACGTCCGCATCCCCACCATCCTGCGCACCTACACCGGCGGCGTCGCCGAGGTCCCGGCCGAGGGCGCGACCCTGGCCGAGGTCATCGCGTCGCTGGAGCAGAGCCATCCCGGCATCGCCGCGCGGGTCCTGGACGACCAGGGCAAGCTGCGCCGGTTCGTGAACGTCTACGTCAACGACGACGACGTGCGCTTCGAGGGCGGCCTGCAGGCGGCGACGCCGGACGGCGCCGGCGTTTCGATCATCCCGGCCGTCGCGGGCGGCTGACGCCGGCGCCTCCGGGCGGCGGACGTGAAGTGAATTGCCCCCTCCGCTAATAAGCGGAGGGGGCAATTCTGCTTGATTGGGCGCGGTAGAGTTGGGGAAGTCCCCTCCGGTGTTCTTGCCCGCCGCATATGAACGGGCCCCGTGAGGGTTGACATTGAGTCAACATGCGCGTGCGGTTTGGGGCTTTGGTGAAGATTGCCTGGTCCGAGTTGCCCTGCCCTATGCCAAATTTTCACTCTATTTCAATGTTTCCGCGTGTCCAGAATTCTCATCGGAATGACCTGTTGCGGACAGCACCGGTGCGGATACATTCAGCCGCGGTCGAGGCGTTCCGGCGCGAGTTCTGACCCGGGTCCGCGAAGTGCGGACCCGCGCAAGGGCCAGTAATAGGGGAGTTAGGCATGGCTCAGGGCACCGTCAAGTGGTTCAACGCGGAGAAGGGCTACGGCTTCATCGCGGTCGACGGTGGTGCGGATGTGTTCGTCCACTACAGCGCCATCCAGATGGACGGGTACCGCACCCTTGAAGAGGGTCAGCGGGTCGAGTTCGAGATCTCGCAGGGCCAGAAGGGTCCGCAGGCGGACATGGTCAAGCTCGCTGCTGCCGGCTGAGCCCCCAGCGCGACCGACCACCGACCAGCACAGACACCACGAGGGGCCCGCATCCCGGCACGGGATGCGGGCCCCTCGTGCGTGGCGCCGCCGCGGCGCACGGCCGGAAGCCGTCCAAAATCGCCCGAAGCCGCTTGCACTCGCGGGGGTCGAGTGCTAATCATTGGCGTTAGCACTCTCCGGTCGAGAGTGCTACTCAGACGAGGACCGGGTCGGTGAGGCCCGACGGGTCCGGCGGGAAGGAACCGCCGGCTCCGCAGGCCGTCCGTCGCGGGCGCGGGCGCGGTCCGGAGCAATCCACCCTCCCCTTACGCCTGGCTGCGCGGGGGGAACCCCAGTCCTGGAGGACCACTTCAGATGGCCAAGATCATTGCGTTCAACGAGGAGGCCCGGCGCGGTCTCGAGCGTGGCATGAACCAGCTCGCCGACGCCGTCAAGGTCACCCTTGGCCCCAAGGGTCGCAACGTCGTCCTTGAGAAGAAGTGGGGCGCGCCCACGATCACCAACGACGGCGTCTCCATCGCCAAGGAGATCGAGCTCGAAGACCCGTACGAGAAGATCGGCGCCGAGCTGGTCAAGGAAGTCGCCAAGAAGACGGACGACGTCGCCGGCGACGGTACGACCACCGCCACCGTGCTCGCCCAGGCGCTCGTCCGCGAGGGTCTGCGCAACGTGGCCGCCGGTGCCAACCCGATGGCCCTCAAGCGCGGTATCGAGAAGGCCGTCGAGGCCGTCTCCGCCGCCCTGCTGTCGCAGGCCAAGGATGTCGAGACCAAGGAGCAGATCGCCTCCACGGCCTCCATCTCCGCCGCCGACACCCAGATCGGCGAGCTCATCGCCGAGGCCATGGACAAGGTCGGCAAGGAAGGCGTCATCACCGTCGAGGAGTCCCAGACCTTCGGTCTGGAGCTGGAACTCACCGAGGGCATGCGCTTCGACAAGGGCTACATCTCGGCGTACTTCGCCACCGACATGGAGCGTATGGAGGCGTCCCTGGACGACCCGTACATCCTGATCGTCAACTCCAAGATCGGCTCGGTCAAGGACCTGCTGCCGCTCCTGGAGAAGGTCATGCAGTCCGGCAAGCCGCTGCTGATCATCGCCGAGGACGTCGAGGGCGAGGCCCTGTCGACCCTGGTCGTCAACAAGATCCGCGGCACCTTCAAGTCCGTCGCCGTCAAGGCCCCGGGCTTCGGCGACCGCCGCAAGGCCATGCTCGGCGACATCGCCATCCTCACGGGCGGCACCGTCATCTCCGAGGAGGTCGGCCTCAAGCTGGAGAACGCCGGTCTCGACCTGCTCGGCCGCGCCCGCAAGGTCGTCATCACCAAGGACGAGACGACCATCGTCGACGGCTCCGGTGACAGCGACCAGGTCCAGGGCCGCGTCAACCAGATCCGCGCCGAGATCGAGAACTCCGACTCGGACTACGACCGCGAGAAGCTCCAGGAGCGCCTCGCGAAGCTGGCCGGCGGCGTGGCCGTCATCAAGGCCGGTGCCGCGACCGAGGTGGAGCTCAAGGAGCGCAAGCACCGCATCGAGGACGCCGTGCGCAACGCCAAGGCGGCCGTCGAAGAGGGCATCGTCGCCGGTGGTGGCGTGGCCCTGCTCCAGGCCTCCTCGGTCTTCGAGAAGCTGGAGCTCACCGGTGACGAGGCGACCGGCGCCAACGCCGTGAAGCTCGCGCTGGAGGCCCCGCTCAAGCAGATCGCCGTCAACGGTGGTCTCGAAGGCGGCGTCGTCGTCGAGAAGGTGCGCAACCTGCCGATCGGTCACGGCCTGAACGCCGCGACCGGCGAGTACGTCGACATGATCGCCGAGGGCATCATCGACCCGGCGAAGGTCACGCGTTCCGCGCTGCAGAACGCCGCGTCCATCGCCGCGCTGTTCCTGACCACCGAGGCCGTCATCGCCGACAAGCCGGAGAAGGCCGCCGCGGGCGCCCCGGGCGGCATGCCGGGCGGTGACATGGACTTCTGATCGGCCCCTGGCTGATCGGCTGTTCTCGAACGAGGGCGGCACCCCACCGGGGTGCCGCCCTCGGGCGTTCCACGGTGCGGACCGCATGCCCGCCTGGTGGGACGTATCGCCACGGCACGGTCGCGTTTGGTTGACTCGGGGCATGAGCGCAAGCAGTGGGCCGTACGTCAAGATCTGTGGGCTGAAGACCGCGCGGGACCTCGACGCGGCCGTGGCGGCCGGAGCCGACGCCGTCGGGTTCGTGTTCGCGGCCGGCAGCCCGCGCACCCTCACCGCCGCCGCCGCGCGGGAGCTGGTGGCGCGCGTGCCCGAAGGGGTGCTGACCGTCGGGGTGTTCCGGGGGCAGGACGTGGAGGAGGTGCGCCGGCTCACCGAGGAGAGCGGCGTACGCGGCGTACAGCTGCACGGGGAGGAGGGCCCGGAACATTACGAGGCCCTGCGCGCCCCCGGCCGGACCCTGCTGCGGGCCACCGCCGAGCACGTCCGGCGCTGCGGCGAGTACGGCGAGGACCTGCTGCTGCTCGACGCCCCGGACCCGGGCTCCGGCAGGCCCTGGAACTGGGGATCGGCGCAGTTCACCGCCCCCGAGGGGCGCTGGCTGCTGGCCGGCGGGCTCACTCCGGGGACCGTGCGGGAGGCCCTCGCCGCGACCCGCGCCTGGGGGGTGGACGTCTCCAGCGGGGTCGAGGCGGAGCGCGGGGTGAAGTCCCCCGAGCTGATCCGCGCCTTCCTCACCGCAGCGCGATCGTATGATTACCCAGCGTGAGAAAATCGGTGTGCGCGTTGGGCCGAACGGGCAGAACGGCCCCATGGAACCGGAAACGTTCGGCTGGCTGCGGCGCCTGACCCGCCGCCTCGCCCCCCGAGGCGGCGGCGGGGGCCTGCCCGGCCTCGCCCCGCCCCGTAACCCCGTCTTCACCGCCGACTTCGCCTCGACCACCCAGTGGGTGGCCGGCCGCTCCTGGGCCTATCCCGACGGCGGCCCGGTCAACCCGGGCGACAACAAGCTCGACCACCTCGTCGCCGACCCCGCCTACAGCCGCGGCGGGACCTTCCTGGCCACCCTGCGCCCCGACGGGAACTGGGACACCGGGCTGCTCACCACCGAGGGCAGCGACGAGGGGTTCACCGTCCGCACCGGCGACGTGCTGGAGGCCCGCGTCCGGCTGCCCGTGGAGACGGGGGCCTGGCCCGCGATCTGGACCTGGCGCGACGGCGGCCAGGAGATCGACGTCTTCGAGTACCACCCCGACAACCCCGACCTGCTGGAGCTGTCCAACCACGTCCGGGAGGCGCACCGCTACCACCGGGACCCGTCCGTGCGGCCCGGTGCCTGGGTCGACCTGAAGGTGGAGTTCGGCCGGAGCTCCGTCGTCTGGTGGGTCAACGGCCTGCGCGTCTTCTCCGACCGCAGGGGTGTGGGGCGCGGCTGGCACGCGTACCTCATCGTCAACCTCTCGGTCTCGGCCGGCCGCTACCACCCGGCGCCCGGGCCCGAGCTGACGCGCATGTCCTACGAGGTGTCCATGCTGCGGGTGCTGCGGGCCTGAGCCGGCCGGCACGTGGTCGGCGGAAGCCGCGCTGGTCGCCCGTACGGGTGAATTTTTCCGGGCCGTGGCCGCGGGTGCCGCCCGGCGTGCCGGCCAGGGACGACCGATTCCGGAGTGGGTGCGCGGGCCGGGCCCGGAGGTCCCGGGGGATCGGCCAGGCGGCGGGGGGCGGCTCAAGCCCGCCGCCGGAGGATCCCGATGCAGGAGGGGGCCGCCTCCCGGGAGCCGTTCGCCGGTGACGGGCGCGGCCGCTCCACGCCGATCCACACGCACTCCAGGGAGCTCCCCCCATGCGTCTGTCCGTCGCGCGCCTGACCGCCGCCGCCGTCCTCGCCCTGACCCCCGTGGCGGCCGGTACGGCCTCCGCCGCAGTTCCCGAGCCGACTCCGGCCCCGCTCCTGACCGCCGCGAACGCCATCCCGGGCAGTTACATCGTCACCCTCTCCAGGACCTTCCGTCCGGCGGAGTTCGCGAAGGCCCTCGGTCTGAAGCCGAAGTTCACCTACGGCCGGGCGATCAACGGGTTCGCCGCGAACCTCACCAAAAAGCAGCTGAAGGCCGTCCGGGAGGCCTACGGCGTGACGTCCGTGGAACAGGACGCGCGGGTCAGCGCCCCGCCCATGCCCCGGCCGGGGGTCGGGGCCATGTCGCCCGCGCACTCCTGGGGGCTGGACCGGATCGACCAGCGGTTCCTGCCGCTCGACAACGACTTCAGCGCCCACGGCAGCGGCCAGGGGGTGACCGCGTACGTCGTGGACACCGGCATCGACTTCGCGCACCCCGACTTCGGGGGCCGCGCGGTGCGCGGGTTCGACGCGATCGGCGACGGCCGCGACGGCGCGGACTGCAACGGCCACGGCACGCACGTCGCGGGCACGGTCGGCGGCACCACCTTCGGGGTGGCGCGCAAGGCCGAGCTGGTCAGCGTGCGCGTCCTCGGCTGTGACGGCCGGGGGTCCTGGTCGGGGATCATCGCGGGCTTCGACTGGGTCGCCGGTCACGCCCACCAGCCGGCGGTCCTGAACGCCTCCCTGGGCGGTGACCGGTCCACCGCCGTGAACAACGCCGTCACCGCCGTGGCCGACCGGGGCGTGCTGCCGGTCGTCGCGGCGGGCAACGACAACCGGGACGCCTGCCAGATCTCGCCCGCCTCGGCCGCCGGCGCGATGACGGTCGGTGCGACGAACCGCTTCGACGAGGAGACCGACTTCTCGAACTGGGGCCGGTGCCTCGGCATCTACGCCCCGGGCAAGGACATCACCTCGGCGAAGCCGGGCGGCGGCAGTGTGAACCTGAGCGGTACCTCGATGGCGGCGCCGCACGTCACCGGCGTCGCGGCCCTCTACAAGGCCGAGCACCCGAACGCCCTGCCGGCCGAGGTGCGCGGCTTCCTCGCCGACAAGTCCACGAAGGACGTCATCGAGAACCTGAGCGACGGCAGCCCGAACCGGCTGCTGTTCACCAACGGGCTCTGAGTCCGGGTCCGGCGCCGCGCCTCACGCCGGTACGGGTTCCTTCGCGGGCCCGGCGGCGGCGGGCGCGGCCGGGTCCGGCTCGGGGCCGGTGTCGAGTTCGGCCAGCATCTGCCGGGTGAAGCCGAAGAACCAGGTCCCGGCGAAGCCCACGACGTAGCCGGTCAGCAGGCCGCCCGCGTAGACGGCGAGGATGGCGCCCGGGCCCGCGGTGCCGTCCAGCAGCGGGAACAGCGCCCAGCCGGAGGGGCCGATGGCGGTCGAACCGAAGGCCACGCCCAGCTGGTTGAAGAGGCCGACGAAGGCGCCGCCCGCCGCGCCGCCGACGCAGGCGGTGACGAAGGGGCGGCCCAGCGGCAGGGAGACCCCGTAGATCAGCGGCTCGCCGACGCCGAGGAAGCCGGCCGGGAGCGCGGACTTGATGGTCGCGCGGATCGAGCCGTTGCGGGGGAGGCGAACGTAGACGGCGAGGGCCGCGCCGACCTGGCCCGCGCCCGCCATGGCGAGGACCGGCAGCAGGACCGTGTAGCCGTTCTCCTGGATGAGGGTGGTGTGCAGGGGGATCAGGGCCTGGTGCAGGCCGAGCATCACCAGGGGGAGGAAGAGGCCGCCGAGGAGGAGCCCGGCGAAGGCGCCGCCGGTGGCGAGGAGCCGGGTGGCGAAGGTGCCGATGGCGCTGGAGACCGTACCGGCGAGGAACATCAGGCCGAAGAGGGTGACCAGGCCGGAGACCAGCACGGTGAGGGTGGGCGTGACCAGCACGTCCAGCGTCTCGGGGACCCGCTTGCGGCACCACTTCTCCACCTGTACGGCGAACAGCGCGGCCGCGAGCGCGCCGAGGACGCCGCCCTGGCTGGGGGAGAGGTCCCGGCCGAAGGCGTCGATCTTCGTGACGCCGGGGAAGACGATGATCGCGGCGACCGCGCCGCCGAGGACCGGGGTGCCGCCGAACTCCTTGGCGGTGTTGAAGCCGACGAAGACCGCGATCAGGGACATGAAGCCGCCGCCGATCGCGGCGAGGGCGGGGACCAGGGCGGGGGCCCAGCCGAGGTTCGTGAGCAGGCCGCCCAGACCGGCGATGATGCCGCAGCCGATGAGGGCGGGGATCAGCGGGACGAAGACGTTCGCGACGCGGCGCAGGAACAGCTTGAACGGAGTGGCGTTGCGCGCCTTCCGGGCCTCCTTCAACGCGGCCCCGCGGACGGCGAGTCCCTCGGCGGTGACGGGCCGGGGGGCGGTGTCCGCGCTGTCGGCGGCGGGCGCGGCGGGGGCGGCTGGGGAAGGGGCGGCCGGGGGTGCGGCGGGGGCGCGGCCCTCCTCCACGAGGGCTTCGAACTCGGGGGTCACGCGGGCGACGGTGCCCGGGCCGAGCACGATCTGGTACGTGTCCCCCTCGACCACGCCGAGGACCGCGGGGAGGGCCTTGAGTCCCGCGTCCTGGACGAGCGCGCGGTCGCGCAGGCCGATGCGCAGCCGGGTCATGCAGTGCGCGACGGAGGTGATGTTGTCCGGGCCGCCGACCAGAGGAAGGATCGCGGCTGCGGTGGCGCGGTTCTTGTCAGGGGACATGGTGGGTCGCCTTGCGTCGGGAGCGGGCGGGGCGGGCGGATCGGGCGGGGCGGGCAGGGGGGCGGGGCCGGTCAGGAGCGGGCGCCGTCGAGGGCCGCCCGCAGGTGGCCCCCGGAGGCGTCGAGGAGGGTGGCGGCGGTGGGGCCGTCGACGGCGCCGAGGAGGACGAGGACGGCGTTCTTGACCTCGCCGCCAGTGGCGGTGAGGGCGGCTTCGATCTCCGCGTCGGACGCGCCGGTGGCCAGCGCCACGATGCGGTGGGAGCGGGCGCGCAGCTTCTCGTTGGAGGCGCGTACGTCGACCATGAGGTTCCCGTACGTCTTGCCGAGGCGGATCATCGTCACCGTCGAGATGAGGTTCAGTACGAGCTTCTGCGCGGTGCCCGCCTTCAGCCGGGTCGAGCCGGTGAGCAGCTCGGGTCCGACGACGACCTCGATGCCGTGCTCGGCGGCGGCGGCGAGCGCGGAGCCGGCGTTGCAGGACAGCCCGACGGTGAGCGCGCCGCGGCGGCGGGCGAACTCGACGGCGCCGACCGCGTACGGGGTGCGGCCGGAGGCGGAGACGCCGACGACGCTGTCGTCGGCGCCCAGGCCCAGGGCGTCGAGGTCCGCGGCGGCCAGCTCGGCGGAGTCCTCCGCCCCCTCGATGGACCTGACCAGGGCGGACGGGCCGCCCGCGATCAGGCCGACGACCTGCGCCGGGTCGGTGTTGAAGGTGGGCGGGCACTCGCTGGCGTCCAGGACCCCGAGCCGGCCGGCGGTGCCGGCGCCCGCGTAGACGAGGCGCCCGCCGCGGGACATGCGGGCGGCGATGGCGTCGACGGCGGCGGCGATGGCCTCCAGCCGGCCGGCCACGGCGGCCGGGACGGTGGTGTCCTCGGCGTTCATGATCCGGGCGATCTCCAGGGTGGGCAGCCGGTCGATCTCGGCGAGGTCGGGGCGGAAGGCCTCGGTGGTCAGGGTGTCGAGCTGGGCGCGGAGGTCGGCGTGCGCGGTGGTCATGGGCGGGGCTCCGGGGTGGTGCGGGGGGCGGGGGTGCGGCGGCGGGCCTCGTACGAGGCGGCGGGCGCGGGCGCGGCCGGGCGCGGGTCGCGGTGGCCGGGATGGCCGGGGAGGCGGACGGTGCGGACGACGGTGGCCTCGCCGGCGCCGGCGCCGGTGCGTGCGGCCAGGGCGTTGACGGTGAGCCGGGCGCAGCCCGCGGGATCGGCGGTGACGGCTTGGACGACGGACCGCACGGAGGGGCTCGCGGAGCCGGGGAGGGCCCGGGCGCGGGGGCGCGGGGCCGCCGGGGCCGGGCGGTGGCCGGTGGGGTCCTTCGTGACCTGGATCACCCTGGAAAGCTATTTTCGCGCCCGGCGGCCGTCAAGACGCCATGAGGGTCGGGCCGCCCGGGGAAAGGGACCTTCACCGACCGGCCGGTACGGGGCCACAATGGGCGCATGGACCACGCGACCCCCCTGGAACAGGCGCTGCACGTCGCCCGTGCCCTCGTCATCGCCGACCTCGCCGCCGGTGAGGTCGCCGACGCCGATGTCGTCTCGCTCGTCGAGGATTCCGTGACGCACCGCAGGTGGTGGGTGGAGCAGTGGCCCGAGGGCGTCGACTACCTCGCCGGACTCGTCGCGCAGGACGTGAAGGACGCCCTGCTGGAGAAGTACGGGCGCTGGCCGCTGTGCCCGGTGTGCGCGCACGGGGAGCCGCACGCGCTGGACGTGGAGCCGGAGCTGGGGCCCGATCCGCACTGGGTGTGTTCGGAGGCGGGCGTCCGGGTGGCGGCGGTGGGCGGCCTCGGTCCCGTCTTCCATCCGGGCCGGTGAGCCGCCCGTGACCGTCTACATCGACCCGCCGGTCTGGCCGGGGCACGGCCGGATGTGGTCGCACCTGGTCAGCGACGTCTCGTACGAGGAACTGCACGCGTTCGCGGCCTCCATCGGCTGCCCGGCGCGGGCCTTCGAGCGGGACCACTACGACGTGCCCGCGCACCGGTACGCGGCCGCGGTCGGGGCGGGCGCGGTGGAGATCGGCAGCAAGGAGCTGGTGCGCCGGCTGACGGACGCGGGGCTGCGCAGGCCGAAGGGCCGCCCGGCCTGAGCCGGGCGGCCCCGTGGGTCAGGCGTCGGCCGGCTGCGGGGTGGCGGCGGCCGGGGCGGCGGAGCCCGAGGCGATCACGCGGGTCGCGCGGGGCGGCGTACGGCGGTCCAGGCGCAGGGCGATCACGGTGAGCGCGATGGCGGTGAGGGTCATGGCGCCGCCCGCCCAGGCGGGGGCGACGAAGCCGTGCCCGGCGTCGATGACGGTGCCGCCGAGCCAGGGGCCGCCGGTGTTGCCCAGGTTGAAGGCGGCGGTGGTGGTGGCTCCGGCGAGGGTGGGGGCGGCGCCGGCGACGTTGAACATGCGGGCGTTGAGGGCCGGGGCGGTGAAGAACGCCGAGACGCCGATCAGGAACGCCAGGGCGATGGCGGCCGCCTGCACGGAGGCCAGCAGGGTGAGTGCGGCGAGGAAGACGGTGGAGGCGCTGATGCCCCAGAGCATCACCCCGAAGAGGTGCGCGTCGGCGATCCGGCCGCCGACGGTGGTGCCGAGCAGCGCGCCGACGCCGAACAGGCCGAGGATCCAGGGCACCCACGTCGCGTCCAGTCCGGCCACGTCGGTGAGCAGCGGCGACAGGTAGCTGAAGGCGCAGAAGACGCCGCCGGCGGCCAGCGCGGTGATGCCGATGGACAGCCACACCTGGCGGTCGCGGTAGATGCGCAGCTCGCGGCCGAGGCGGGGCCGCTCGGCGGGCAGCGGGATCTTCGGGATCAGCGCCAGGATCCCGGCGAGCGCGAGGGCGGAAGCCGCTCCGACCGACCAGAACGCGGCCCGCCAGCCGAACTGCTCGCCGAGGAAGGCGCCCGCTGGGACGCCGAGGACGTTGGCGATGGAGAGGCCGCCGATCATGACCGCCATGGCGCGGGCCCGCTGGTCCTTGTCGACCATGGCGATGGCGACGGCCGCGCCGACGGCCCAGAACCCGGCGCAGGCCAGGGCGGAGACCACGCGGGAGGCGAAGAGCAGCCCGTACGAGGGGGCCAGCGCGCCCGCGACCTGGCCGAGGCCGAAGAGGCTGATCAGGGCGATGAGGGTGGTGCGGCGGGGCAGGCGCAGGGTGGCGACGGCCAACAGCGGGGCGCCGACGACCATGCCGACCGCGAACGCGGATATCAGCAGCCCGGCCTGCGGGATGGTGACGCCCATGTCCTCGGCGATGGGTGGCAGCAGTCCGGAGAGCATGAACTCGCTGGTGCCGAGCGCGAAGACGGACAGGCCGAGGATGTAGACGGCGACGGGCATGCGGGGGCGTGGGGTAGCTGCGGGCATGACATTCACAAACCGATGCGAACGGGGACGCATTCCCGGGCGGGCGGTCGTCTGTCAGGTCGCGGCCTCAGGTGGCGGCCGTCAGCGTGTCCAGTTCCGCCGTGAGGTTGTGGCGGGCCGGGGCCTCCCAGTGGGCCGCGCCGTACGGGGTGCGGAAGAGGCGGGGCAGGGCCAGCAGCCGGCGCAGTACGGCGGCGCGGCCGTCCCGGAAGGCCTCGTCGGGGACGAAGCCGTACTCCGCGCGGACGGCGGCGGCGTAGGCGGCGTACTCCCGCGGGGCGCCGGCGAGGACGCCGAGGTCGGCGTCGCAGAGGGCCTCGCCGTTGGTGTCGCCGGGGGCGGGGTCGTGGGTGACGGTGAGCCGGACCAGGCGGGCGACCTCGGCGGTGCGGGCGGGGGCGATGCCGAGTTCGGGCAGGGCGCGCTCGGCGAGGGCGGCGCTGCGCTCCTCGTTCTCGGAGCGGTCGGGGCGGTAGACGGCGTCGTGGAACCAGGCGGCGAGCTCGACGGCGGCGGGGTCGGCGGCGTGCGGGGCGAGTACGTGGGCCCGCGCCAGTACGTCGGCCAGGTGGTCGGTGGTGTGGTACCGGCGCTGGGGCTCCGCCCAGGCGGTCAGCAGGCGCTCGGCGCAGGGGCCGGGGTCGCGGACCGGGTCGGCTCCGGCGGCGGTGACGGTGGCCCGCCAGCGGGCGCGGAGGGCGGTGGCGTCGCGGGGGGCGGGGTCGGTGTCCATGCGCACATTGTGGGGGTGGCGTGATGTCGCTGGTGGAGGGCGGGTGCGGGCCCGTACCCTGAACATTGGACTAGACCTATTTTCCTTATCGGAACAACATCCGATCAACCGGAACAAAGGACGGCATCGAATGGGCAACCGTGCGCTCCTGGAGGTGATCGCCCTGGACGCGCAGGACGCGGTCGCGGCGCAGGCCGGTGGGGCGGACCGGCTCGAACTGGTCACCGACATGGCCGCCGACGGGCTCACCCCGCCGCGCGAGACCTTCGCGGCGATCAGGGCGGTGGTCGACATCCCACTGCGCGTGATGCTCCGCAGGACGGACGGGTTCGCCGCCGGTGACGTCGCCGGGCTGGTGGAGGCGGCGCGGGGGCTGCGGGCCGAGGGGGCGCGGGAGTTCGTACTCGGCTTCCTGAACCCGGACGGCAGCCCGGACCTGGCGGCCGTCGAGGCGGTCGTGGCGGAACTCGACGGCTGCCGGTGGACCTTCCACCGGGCCATCGACCGGGCGGCGGACCGGGACCAGCTGCGCAAGGCCCTCGCGGACCTGCCGGGGCTGGACACCTACCTGACGGCGGGCTCGGCAGCGGGGGTCTCCGACGGCCTGCCGGTCCTCCTGGCGGAGGCCGCGCGGGCGGGCGAGCCGGGCTACGCACCGCGCATCCTGGTCGGCGGCGGCCTCACCCTGGCCCACCTCCCGGCCCTGCGGGCGGCGGGCATCGATGCCTTCCACATCGGCGGCGCGGCCCGCCCCGCGGGCTGGTCCCGACCGGTGTCGGCGGCGGCGGTCGCGCAGTGGCGCGAGGCGGTGGGGTAACCGAGCCCGGCCCCGGCTTCGGGTGGCGGGGTCGGGCCGGGGCCGCCCGGCGGCGTCAGGTCAGGGCGGCCGGGAGGGGGGCGCTGTGGAGGGCCGTCAGGCCGGAGACGGCTCGGGTGAGGCAGACGTACAGGCGGCGCAGCCCCGTCCGCTCGTCCGGTTCGCCGGAGACGATCGCGGCGGGCTCGTCCAGCACCACGTAGTCGTACTCCAGACCCTTCGCCAGCGACGCCGGCACCAGCGTCAGCCGGGACCGCGCCGTCGTCTCCTCGCCGGGCGCCAGATACGGCAGCCCGGCCTCCGCCAGCGCCCGCGCCAGGTCCGGGATCCGCGCGTCCGCCGCGATCAGGCCGACCGAGCCCTCGTGCGTCAGCGAGTCCCGGCAGGCCGCGACGACGTCCGCCGTCAGGTCCGCCGACTCCGCGACCACCAGGGAGCCCGGCGTCTCGCGGACCGAGGAGACCGGCGCCAGCCCCGGCGAGATCACCGGCAGCAGCCGGGACGCGTACGCGATCACCTCGCGCGGCACACGGAAGCCCGCCGTCAGCTCCTCCAGCACCGCCTCCGGCTTCCCCAGGTGCGTCAGCGCCTCGTCCCAACTGCGCGTCGCCCACGGGGTGGTGCCCTGCGCCAGGTCGCCGAGGACCGTCGCCGAGCCCGTCGTACAGCGCCGCCCCACCGCCCGGTACTGCATCGGGGACAGGTCCTGCGCCTCGTCCAGGACGACGTGGCCCAGGGACGGGGTGCGCTCCACCAGGTCCGCGGCCTCGTCGATGAGCACCAGATCCGCCGCCGACCACTTCGCCGCCTTCACACCGCGGAAGGGCTTCGGCCACAGCAGCAGCTTCTGCTCGTCCTGCGTGAGGATCCCCTCCGCGTGGGCCGCGAGGAACTCCGGGTCCGACAGCAGGCGCAGCACCAGCTTCGCCGGCTCCACCGGCGGCCACACCGCCTTCACCGCCGCCTTGACCGCCGGGTTGCGCGCCACCGCGTCCTGCACCCGGTCGTCGGGGGCCTCGCCCGCCTGCTCCATGCGGACCAGGATCGCGTGCGCGATGCGCTGCGGGAGCGCGTCGCGGGCCGCCCCGTAACGGATGTCCCGCTCGCGCAGCTCCGCGACGATCTCGGCCAGTTCGTACGCGGGCACCCGCCAGCGCCGCGACCCCCGCACCACCATCAGCGGCTCGGCCGGCTCGGTGATGTGGGAGCGGACGGCGCGGCGCAGCACCTCCGCCATCCGGGCGTCGCCCTTGACCACGGCGGTCGCGGCGGCGTCGGCGGCGCGCACCTCCAGCCCCGCGCGGGCGACCAGGTCGTCCACGGTGGCCTGCTTGACCTCCAGCTCGCCCAGGGCGGGCAGCACCTGCTCGATGTAGTGCAGGAAGGACCGGTTCGGCCCGATGACCAGGGTGCCGGTGCGGGCGAGGCGGTCGCGGTGCGCGTAGAGGAGGTACGCGACGCGGTGCAGGCCGACGGCGGTCTTCCCGGTGCCGGGACCGCCCTGGACGCAGACGGAACCGGACAGGCCGGAGCGGACGATCTCGTCCTGCTCGGGCTGGATCGTGGCGACGATGTCCCGCATGGGGCCGACGCGGGGGCGTTCGATCTCCTGCTGGAGGAGCCTGCTGACGGCGGCCGATTCGGTGGGATCGCAGAGGTGCTCGTCCTCGTACGCGGTCAGTTCGCCGCCCGTGTACCCGAAGCGGCGGCGCAGTCCGATGTCCTGCGGGTCGTTCTTGGAGGCGCGGTAGAAGGGCTGCGAGACCGGCGCGCGCCAGTCGATGACCATGGGGTCGCCGTCGGCGTCGTGGACGTGGCGGCGGCCGATGTAGAACTGCTCGCCCCCCGCGCCCTCGGCCAGCTCCGCGCCCGGGGCGTGCAGGTAGTCGAGGCGGCCGAAGAAGAGCGGGGTGTGGGAGAGGTCGGCGAGGGCCTTGACGCGGTCCTCCATCTGGGCCTGGAGGACGACCGCGTTGACCCAGTTCGCGGTGACGTCGCGGATGTCGAGGGCCTCGACGTCCGCGCGCATGGCGCGCAGGGCGGCGCGGGAGGCGCTCAGATGGGCCCGTTCGCGGCCCAGCGGATCGGTCGTGGCCTCGTCGGGGGTGGTGTCGGGGGCGTGCGCGGGCACGGGACTGCCTCCAGCTGTGTGGCGATGGAAGCCCGCCGGTTTCCGTCCGGCGGGAGGCTCTCCCCGGCAGGGCTGCGGGAGGCGGCAAGAGCGGAGAGTGTAGTCAGCGGGGCGGGGCGGCGCGAACGGATTACCGGGCGCGGGTCCCGCCGGGGGCAGGACCTCCGTACGGGTGTCATACGGGGGAGCGTCAGACCTCAGGGGTGCCCGTAGGGGTCGGCATGGGCCGGGAGGAGGACGCCGGGGGCCTTGCGGTTACACCCCCAGGGCGATGTGGATCCGGGGCGGGAAACGCACCATGGACACATGAGCACCGCAACCTTCACCCCGAGCCGGGGCGGCCGCCCGAGCGGCGCCACCGCCACCTCCGATTCCCGTCCGCGCCACCGTTTCGGCGATGTCCTGCGCGCCGTGGGGGTCTTCACCACGACCGCCGTGAGCGTCGTCGTCCTCGGTGAGTACGCCGAGGACGCGGGCGTCATACGCCGCTGAGCGGGCGTCGGGCGTCGGGCGTCGGGCGTCGGGCGTCGGGCGTCGGGCGTCGGGCACCGGGCGTACGCGGGCCGGGCCCCGGGTGGCCGTCGGGCGGCCCCGGGTGTCCGACGGGCGGGTGCCGTGCCGGGTCGTCGCGGCGCGTGGCCTGATCCCGGTACCGGTCGCCGGGTGATCCACTAGGGTCACGCGCGTGACACGCAGCTCCGATTCCCGCCGCTCGCCGTCGCCCCTCGTCGGTGTGCTGGTCACGGGCTCGCTGCTGGTGCTGGGCGTGCTCTGCGTCGCCTGGCGCATCCCGGCCGCCGACGCCCTGCTGCGGGGGTTCTCCGGCGCCGAATGGCATCCGCCCGCCGCCTATCCGCCGTTCGCCGCGATCCTGTTCACGCCGGCCGCGTGGCTGCCGGCCGGAGTGCTCAAGGCCGTCCTCGTCCTCGGGAGCGGCTGCCTGTTCGCCCTGCTGGTCCTGCTCTCCTGCCGTCTCGGCCGGCTCCGGGCCCGGCCGGGCGCCGTGCTCGCCGCCACCATCGGCGGGCTCTGGCTGGAGCCGCTGTTCCAGAGTCCGCTGCCCGGCCAGATCAACCTGGCGCTGGCCTGCCTGGCCCTGTGGGACCTGGCCCGGCCGCGCGCCGCGCTCGGCAAGGGCTTCGCGCTGGGCACCGCCGCCGGGATCACTTTGACCCCGGCCGTCTTCATCCCGTACCTGCTGCTGACCGGCCGGGTCCGGGCCGGGCTCACCGCCCTGGCCGGTCTCGCCGGGACCGTCCTGCTCGGCCTGCTGGTCCTTCCGCAGGCCTCCGCCGACTTCTGGGCCCGCCACCTCCCGGCCCATGGGCGGGCCCTGCTGCTGGACTGGCCGCACCTGTGGGTGTGGGCCGTACCGCTGCTGTCGGTCCTGGCCGGCGCGCTCGCCCGCCGCCCGGCCCGGCCGCGCACGGAGCCGCGCACGGAGTCACGTACGCGGCCGCGCACAGAGCCGCGTACCGATCCGGGTACGCGGCCGGGCCCCGAGCCGGGTCCGGCGGCCGGGGGCGTTCCCGCGCCCCGGCCGCCCCTGGGGCCGGGGGTCAGTCGCTCGCCAGCAGCTCGTCGGCGTCCATGATCCGGTAGGCGTAGCCCTGCTCCGCCAGGAAGCGCTGGCGGTGCGCGGCGAAGTCCTGGTCGATGGTGTCGCGGGCGACGACCGAGTAGAACCGGGCCTCGTGCCCGTCCGCCTTCGGCCGCAGCACCCGGCCGAGGCGCTGCGCCTCCTCCTGCCGGGAGCCGAAGGTGCCGGACACCTGGATGGCGACGGTCGCCTCGGGCAGGTCGATGGAGAAATTGGCCACCTTCGAGACGACCAGCACGCTGATCTCGCCCTCGCGGAAGGCGTTGAAGAGCTTCTCGCGCTGCGCGTTGGAGGTCTCGCCCTTGATGACGGGCGCGTCCAGGTGCTCGCCCAGCTCGTCGAGCTGGTCGATGTACTGCCCGATGACGAGGGTCTGCTCGCCCTGGTGCTTGCGCACCAGGGCCTCGGTGACCTTGCGCTTCGTCGCGGTCGTCGCGCAGAAGCGGTACTTCTCCTCGGTCTCGGCGGTCGCGTACGCGAGCCGCTCCGCCTCGGTGAGGTTGACGCGCACCTCGACGCAGTCGGCGGGCGCGATGTAGCCCTGCGCCTCGATCTCCTTCCACGGGGCGTCGAACCGCTTCGGCCCGATGAGGGAGAAGACGTCCGACTCCCGGCCGTCCTCGCGCACCAGGGTGGCGGTCAGCCCGAGCCGCCGCCGCGCCTGGAGGTCGGCGGTGAACTTGAAGACCGGCGCCGGCAGCAGGTGCACCTCGTCGTAGAGGATCAGCCCCCAGTCCCGGGAGTCGAAGAGCTCCAGGTGCGGGTAGACGCCCTTCCGCTTGGTCGTCAGCACCTGGTACGTGGCGATCGTGACGGGCCGGATCTCCTTGCGGGTGCCGGAGTACTCGCCGATCTCCTCCTCCGTCAGCGAGGTCCGCTTGATCAGCTCGTGCTTCCACTGCCGCGCCGAGACGGTGTTCGTCACCAGGATCAGCGTCGTCGCCTTCGCCTTCGCCATCGCTCCGGCGCCGACCAGCGTCTTGCCCGCGCCGCAGGGCAGGACGACCACCCCGGAACCGCCGTGCCAGAAGCCCTCCACGGCCTGTTGCTGGTACGGGCGCAGGGCCCAGCCGTCCTCGACCAGGTCGATCGCGTGGGCCTCGCCGTCGACGTACCCGGCGAGGTCCTCGGCCGGCCAGCCGAGCTTCAGCAGGGTCTGCTTGATCTGGCCGCGCTCGGAGGGGTGCACGGCCACCGTGTCGGGGTCCAGCCGCGCCCCGACCAGCGGGGCGATCCGCTTGGACCGCAGGATCTCCTCCAGCACGGGCCGGTCGGTGCTGGTCAGCACCAGCCCGTGGACCGGGTGCTTGGACAGGGTGAGCCGTCCGTAGCGGGCCATGGTCTCGGCGACGTCGACGAGCAGCGCGTGCGGGACGGGGTACCGGGAGAACTCCACGAGCGCGTCGACGACCTGCTCGGCGTCGTGCCCGGCCGCCCGCGCGTTCCACAGCCCGAGCGGGGTGATCCGGTACGTGTGGATGTGCTCCGGCGCCCGCTCCAGCTCGGCGAAGGGCGCGATGGCCCGCCGTGCGGCACCGGCGAGCTCGTGGTCCACCTCCAGCAGGAGGGTTTTGTCGCTCTGGACGATGAGAGGCCCGTTCACAGACGCCCCTTTCCGGCGTGGGGTGCCCGTCCGGACGCGGACGGGCAAACCTCCAGTCTGCCGCATCGCACCGCTTCCGGGGCCGTCCCGCCCGGACGCGGCCGTTTCCGTCCCGCCGGGCCGTGGCGCGGGGCGGGCCGGCGGCGGCCGGTCGGGTCAGGCCCTGAGGTGGGGCAGGGGAGGCGTCGGATAGGGGGTTTCGACGGGGAGCAGGGCGCGGGCCGCGTCCGTGGCGCCGGTCCGGACCAGGGCGTGGACCTCCCGGGCCAGCGGGGTCACATCGCGGATGGAGACCGTCCACTCGTCGGCGTAGGCCCGCGCGAGGGGGCCCGACAGGCCCAGCTGGAGCGAGCGGTTCGGGAGCGGGCTCAGGTGCAGGTCCCGCTCGGGGTCCCACTGGACCCGGGCCGGGGCGCGGGACAGGGACCGCTTCCAGGCCGCGCGGTCCTCGTGCACGCCGCGGGCGTAATGCGCGAGGCAGGCCCCGGCCAGGGCCAGGTCGAAGCCCGCGCGGGTGATCTCGACGGCCAGCACGGTCTCCTGGCCGGCCTTGGACGCCCAGCCGCAGCGGTACATCATCCACAGGAACGACGGTTTGACCCAGGTCATCCGCTCGCGCTTCCAGGCGGGCGGGAAGCGGCCGTCGCGGGCCGCGGGGAGGCCGAGGGCGGGGGAGTAGGCCTGGTAGACGGTGACCGTGGCGGGGCCGTGGGCGGCGCGGATCTGGCGGGCGGGGGTGGGGTGGGGGGTGGGGCCGGGGGTGGACACCCCGTCAGACTGCCCCGGGCGCGGGGCGGGTGGCCAGCGGTTTTCCGCTCCGGGGGCGGGGGGTTCTTCCGCCCCCCCGGGTGCGTGGCGGGCGGGCGGCGGGTTCCCGGTCCGCGCCCGGGTGGGAAGCGGGCTTCCGTTCCGCCGCCGGGTGCGTGCGGCGGGCTTTCGTACCGCCGCCGGGTGGGCGCGGCGGGTCTTCGTACCGCCCCGCGTCAGACCTGGTCCTCCGCCAGTTCCGCGACGCCCGTGATGCGGTGCAGGGCGTACGTGCGCACCTCGTCCGCCGTGTGGTCGTACCCGGTGACGAAGCCGCCCTCCACCCGTACCGGGGCGATGACCCGCTGGCTGGCCGCCCCGTCGGCGTTCACGTACCCGATCCACACCGCCGAGCCGGTCAGCGCCGCCGCCTGCACCGTGGCCAGGGTCTCCGCCGCGCTCGTCCGCGGCAGTTCGCCCGTCGCGGGCCCGCCGTCGGAGGGCGCCGGCTCCTTGCGGACCGCCGTCGCCGCCAGGTCGCTCGCGCGGATCGCCCGTACCGCCGCGCCCAGCAGCGTCGCGTCCGGCACCGGTGGCCCGTCCGGGACGGGCACCGGCGCCGAACGCGCCGGGGTGCGGTGCGCGTCGGCCCGCGCCACCAGCACGTCGCCGGTACGGGACTCCGCCGCCGGGGCGTAGCCCATCGCCCGCAGCCCCTCCAGCAGCGCCCCCGGTTCGGCCTGCGCCGCCAGCACGGTCGGCGCGATGCGGCGCAGCCCCAGCCCGGCCGACCGCTTGTCGGCCAGGATCTCGCCGAGCATCGCGTCGTCGTCGCAGCGCACGTACGAGGAGGCCGCGCCGACCCGCAGGTGCCCGTGCCGCCGGGCCACGTCGTCGATCAGGTACGCGAGCGGCTGCGGCACCGGGGTCCGGCTGTGCTCGGCGAGGAAGGCGTGCAGGTCGGAGGCGGTGTGCCCGGAGTCCAGCGCCCGCCGTACGGAGCCGGGCGTGAAGCGGTACACCGTCGCCCCGCCCTTCGACTCGACGTCGGCCAGCACGGCCAGGACGTCGCCGAGCGGGCGGCGCAGCGGCCCCGGCGCCACCGCCGTCAGGTCGGCCTGGAGCAGGACGTGGTCCACCGGCTTCGGCAGCAGCGGCCCCAGCAGCGGCGCCGGATCGGCCCCCGCCAGCAGGGCCCGCCCGAACGCGCTGAGCGCGCCCCGGCCGGTGACGCCCAGCACCTCGGCCTCGTGCAGCGTCCAGTGCGCGAGCCGGGCCCGCAGGTCGCTCGTCCCGCGCACCGGCCGCTCCCACGCCAGCCGCTCCAGCAGCGCGTCCGGGTCGGGGGACGCGCCCTCGGGCAGGTCGGCCAGCAGCTCCAGGACCCGGCTGCGCACCTCGGGCGCGGCCGAGCGGTCCAGGTCGGGGCCGAGGGCCGACAGGGTGCGGCCCTTGGCGTCCTGCTCGCCGACCAGCCCGGCCGTCCGGGTCGCCGGCAGCCAGGCCGCCGCCAGCGCCGACCACCGTTCGGGGGGCGGCAGTTCGCACCAGCCGTCGAAGGCGGGGGTGGGCGCGTACCGCTCGTCGGCCTCGCCGTCGCCGGCCAGCAGCCCGGCCGCGTACGCCAGTTCCGCCCAGAACGCCGCCGACGCCTCGGTGGTGTCCAGGGTGGCCGCCGCCCGCTTGAGGTCGCGTACGGAGAGCCCGCCGGCCCGCAGCACCGGCGGCCCGGTGTGCTCCCAGGACTTCACCAGCTCCTCGACGGTGGCCAGCGCGGCCAGCGCCTGACCGGCGGCGTTCGCGTCCACGAGCTGTGGACGGTGTTCGCGGTGCGCGCCGACCTCCGGGGCCAGCGGCGCCGTCCGCCGGTGCGCGAGCCCGCCGCGCAGGTGCAGGGCCACCTCGCGGGGCAGCACCACCGTGCGCGCCGTCGCGGGCAGCAGCAGTCCGCGGTCGCGCAGCCAGCGCACCGGAGGCGTCGGATGGGGCGTCACCTCCCCGTACGGCGGCCCCCACACGAGCCGCCCCAGCACCTGGTGCGCCTCCGCCGGAGCCTCGTCCAGCAGCGCCGACATCCGCTCCGGGTCGGTGAACAGCCCGGTCAGCGCGGTCACCGCCGACACCGGGTCATGGGTGGCGGGCAGCCCGGCCGCCGCCACGATCTCCTGGATCCGGGTCGGCGACATCCCGGCTGTGGCCTCCGCGACGGTGGGCCCCAGGCCGGTCGGCGAGGGCCGCTGCGCGGACGGGGCGAGCAACTCGCGGGCGGTGCGGACCAGGCGCAGCCGGTCCTCGTCGCCCCACACCAGGGCCTGGTCGCGCAGGGTGCCGAGGGCGCGGGGCAGGGCGGCGCGGGCGGCCTCGTCCTCACCGCCCGTCAGCAGCGACTCCAGCACCGGGTACGGGCACGGCTCCGGGGCCACCGCCAGGGCCTCGGCCGTCTGCAGCGCGAACCGGTCCAGCCGGTCCAGGGCGCGCACCACCGAGGCGCGGGTGCCGGCCCGGGTGGCGAGCTGGGTGACGTCGCCGGGCACCGGGCTCAGCAGGTCCGGCCGGGCGTGGAGCAGGGCGGCGAGCCCCACGTCGTCGCGGGCGCGCAGCGCCTCGGCGAGGGAGCGCGGGGCGTTCGCCGCAGCGGTGCCGGTGCTTGCCTCGGGCACGGTGGTCGCCTCCTGGTCACGTCGGCCGGTCGTCGGCCGGTCCCCATCCGGTCCACGGTATCCGCTGCGCCGACGGCTGCTCCACGGACGCACGCGCTACCTTCCTGTCAGGCGGGACGGGAGGAGCCGGGGCGTGGGGATCGAGAGCGACCATCTGGTCTACGAATACTTGAGCCGGGTCGGGGACTTGGCGCAGCGGCGGCAGTTGTCGTCGGGGGAGCGCATGCGGCTGGTGTCGGGGCTGCGGGACGAGATCGAGCGTCGGCGCGCCAAGTACGATCCGGACACTCCGGCGGCGGTACGGCGCATCCTGCAGCGGATCGGCACGCCGGAGGAGGTCCTGGACACCCTGGACACACCGGCGGCGGCGCCGGCCCCCGGGCCGGTGCCCGCGCCGGCCGTCCCGGTACAGCGGCGCAAGCAGCCGCCGCCCCCCGTCGAGGAGCCGCGGAACGTGCCGCCGCATCTGGCCGGGCTCGACGAACTCGGCCCCGACGGTGGGGTCGACCCCGACTGGTGGAGCCTCGCGCCGGGCGGCGGCCGGGGGGCGGGGCCGCAGGTGGAGGGCTTCGCGGGCGGCATCGAGCTCCCGGACTTCCTCAAGGAGCCGGAGGCTGACGCGGCCCCGCCGGAGGAGAAGCCCCCGACGCAGCCGCCACCGCCATCCCGCCGCCTGGCCGCCTTCGTCCGGGCCCGCCGCGAACGCCGGAAGGCCGTGGCCCCCGTCGCGGTGGTACCCGAGGCCCCCGCCGGCCGGGTCCGCCGCTGGCACCCGTTCCTCCTGCTGGCGGCGGCGCTGATCGCGGCGGGGGCGCTCAGCGGGTACTGGCTGCTGCTCGGCGCCGGCTGGCTGCTGGCGTACGCCTCGCGGGTGCTGGGGCCGCGGGAGCGGAAGTGGGCGCTGCTGGGGTTGCCCGCCGCGGTGTTCGCGGCCGGGCTGCTGTGGCTGTGGGGCCGCGCGGGGGGCAACTGGGGCGCCCCCCTGCCCCACGACCAACTGGGCCCCGCCTTCCAGTCCCTATGGCTCCCCCTGGCCCGCACAGCCGCCCTCACCACCACCACCTACCTCACCTGGCGCGCCCACCGCCACTAGCCCCCGGCACGCCGCACCCGACCAGGACCAGCCCCCGCGCCTCAATCGCCGGCGGGGCGGGATGGTGGCTGGGCGGCCCGTTCGCCTTGCGCGCCGTTGCCGGGGGCCAGCCCCCGGACCCCCGCGCCTCAAACGCCGGCGAGGCTGGATATGGGGGCTGCGTCGCCTAATCGCCTCAATCGCCGGCGAGGCTGGATGGCGGCTGAGCGCCTCGTTCGCCCGGCGCGCCGTTGCCGGGGGCCAGCCCCCGGACCCCCGCGCCTCAATCGCCGGCGGGGCTGATTTTTGCCGGTCGGGGTCGGCAACTTCAGCCTCGCCGGCGTTTGAGGCGCGGGCGCGGAGCGCCGTGTGGTGACGTGCACCGGAATGGGTCCGGGCGGAGCCCGGGGAACGGTGGAAGGGCGGGGAGGGGCAGGCTCCGCGCAGCGGCAACGCGCCCGCAGGCGACGACCGGACAGCGGCCAGGGGCAGCGGCCCCGCCCGGCGGGCCGACGGACGGAGTCCGGCGCAGCGCGCCGAAGCCCGGGAAGCGCGCCAGCGCTGAGCGGTGCGAGGGGCGCGTCAAGAAGGAGCAGGGCTGGCGTGGCGGCGGGCGCGGAGGGCCAGGCTGAGGGAGAGGACCGTTTCGGGGTCGTCCAGGTCGGCGCCGAGGAGTTCCGAGATGCGGGCCAGGCGGTTGTACAGGGTCTGGCGGTTCAGGTGGAGCTCGCGGGCCGTCTCCGCCTTGCGCCCCGCGTGGGCCAGGTACGTCTCCAGCGTGGGGAGGAGAGGGGGCCGGGACGCGGCGTCGTGCACCCGCAGCGCCCCGATCGCGCGGTCCACGAACGCCGCCAGGTCGGGATGCTCCCGCAGCCGCCAGAGCAGGAGGTCGATGTCCAGGCGGCGCGCGTCGTACCAGGGCCGGGCCGGCAGGCCGTGGGCCGCCGTCGCCGTCTCCGCCGCGTGCCGCAGCCCCGCCGAGGCCGCCGCCCAGCTGCCCGAGACGCCGACGACCACCGCCGGCGGAGCCCCGGCCCGCTCCAGCCCGGCCCGCTCCACCCCGGCCCGCAGCGCCGCCGCCACCCGGTCCGCGACGGCCGCCCGCTCCGACTCCGCCCGCAGCGACACCAGCAGAGGCACCCGCCCCTCCACCGGCCGTACGCCCAGCAGCACCGGCACCCCGACCGACGACAGTTCCTCCAGCACCGCCCGGGCCAGCACGGCCCAGTTCCCCGCCGCCCCCAGGTCCGACGACAGCCGCATCACGATCGGCAGCAGCGGCCCCGCCCCCGGCCGGAAGCCCAGCACCCGGGCCTGCGCCGGGGCGTCCTCCGCCGAGATGCGCCCTTCCGCGAGGTCCGTCAGGAAGTCGCCCCGGCCGCGCGCGGCCAGCTCCTCCTCCTGCCGCGCCTGCATGAGCACCACCGCCAGCACCCCGGCCGTGCGCTCCGCCGCCATCCGGTGGACCGGCAGCAGCGGCGCCGACACCCCGGCCAGCACGACCCGCGCCCGCACCGACCCGGTGCCGTGCCCGCCGCCGGGTACGTCGACCACGACCGCCGCCGCCGAGGGCTCGGCCTCGCGCTGCCCCCGCAGCCCCTCCCACACCTGGAGCGGATCGGCGGCCGCGTCCCCGGACACCGGGGAGGCCGCGTACAGCAGCTGTCCGTCGGGGGTCTCCAGGAAGACCGGGTTCGCGGTGAAGTCGGCCAGGATCCGCAGCACCTGCGGGATCCCGCCGCCCCCGAGCAGGGCCTCCGTACAGCGCCGGTGGACCTCCTCGGCCCGCTGGAGCAGCGCGTAGTGCCCGTTGACGATCTCGGTGTGGACCTCTTCGGTCACCGCCACGAACGGCACCTCGCGGTGCAGCTGCACCAGCGGCAGCCCCGCCGCCTTCGCCGTCTCCACGAGGGTGGCCGGCAGCCGCGTGAACCGCGGGCCCAGCTCCACCACCAGCGCGGCGATCCCCCGGTCCGCGAGGCGGCGTACGAAGGCCCGCTGCTCGGCGGGCCGGGTGCCCAGCCCCAGACCGGTGGTCAGCAGCAGCTCCCCGCCCTTGAGGAGCGAGGCGATGTTCGGGACCTCCCCGGCGTGCACCCAGCGGACGGTCCGGCCGAGCCGGTCGGCGCAGGCCACCACCTCCGGCAGACCGCCGCGCAGCCCCGGCAGCTCCAGCGCCCGCTGAACCGTGATCCCGCCCTGGTTTTCCATGTCGGGACGCTACCAAAGGGTCAGGCGGGCTTGATGTTGTGGTTGAACCGGAAGACGTTGTCCGGGTCGTACTCCCGCTTCACCGCGCGCAGCCGGCGCAGGTTCTCCTCGCCGAGGCCCGCGACGACCCGGTCCGCGCCCTCGTCGCCGAGGAAGTTGAGGTACACCGCCCCGCTGCTCCAGGGCCGTACGCCGGCCCGTACGTCCTTCACCCACTCCCGGCACCGCTCGTCGTCGGCCGGGTCCTCCCAGATGGCGAACGGGTGCACCGCCCAGGGGGAGTCCCGGTACGGCACCGGGTAGCCGTCCTTCGCCTCGGCGATGGCCCCGCCCAGCGGGATGAGGAGGTGCTGGGCGCCGGTGGGGACCGGCATGGACCCGGCCGCGGCGCAGAAGGCGGCCACCGCCTCGTCGGGCAGGCCCGTCAGGTACTCGGCGGACCAGTGGTTCCGCAGGCCCGGCGGGTCGTCCATCATGCACTGGAGGTCGGCGTACGGGATGGCCGTGACGAGTTCGGCCTCGTGCGGCACCGCCAGCAGCGGCGCGGCCAGCCGCCGCAGGCCCTCCTCGGGGCCGGCGTAGGTCACCAGGACCGCGCAGAGCTTGTCGCCGACCAGCTCCGGCGGGACGAACGGCGCGGGCGGGGCCGTCAGGTAGATCACGCAGCCGCTCGCCTCCCGCGGCCCGGACCCGATGAGTTCCCGGTACAGGGCGGTGATCTCGGGGCCCCGCTCGGGGGCGTACATCAGCATCGCGATCGACATAGCGGGCAGGTCGTGCAGCCGCAGCGTCAGCGAGGTGACGACTCCGAAGTTGCCGCCGCCGCCGTGCAGGGCCCAGAACAGCTCCGGGTGCTCCTCGGCGGTCGCCGTCACGCGGCTGCCGTCGGCGGTGACCACGTCGGCGCCGATGAGGTTGTCCACCGCCAGGCCGAACGCCCGGTCCAGCCAGCCGGAGCCGCCGCCGAGCACGAACCCGCCGACGCCGGTGGTGGAGGCGCGGCCCCCGGTGGTGGCCAGCGCGTGCGGCGCGCAGGCCCGGTCCAGGTGGCTCATGGTGGCGCCGCCGCCGACCCGGACCGCCTTGGCCGCCGGGTGGACGGTCACCTCGTGCATCCGGCGCAGGTCCACGACCAGCGCCCCGTCGCCGAGGGCCATGCCCGCCACGCTGTGGCCGCCGCCGCGTACCGCGATCTTGAGGTCGAGGTCACGGGCGAAGCGGACCGCCGTGGCCACGTCCGCCTCGCTCTCGCACTGGGCGATCACGGCGGGCCGCCGGTCGACCAGGACGTTGAACACGCTCCGTGCCTCGTCGTAGCCCGCGTCGTCGGGGGCGAGGACCGTGCCGGACAGGTCCTCGCGGAGCTCGGCGAGGGCCGTGGCCGCCTTCGAGAGGGGTGGCATGGCCGTCCCCCCTTCCCGTGAGGGGCGTGGGACCCCTCCAGCCTAGGCGCGCCCGTACGGGGCCGCGCGCCGTTCCCGCGCCCCCGTACGTCAGGCCCGTGCCTCAGCCCCCGTAGGCCCCGCTCGCCGTCAGCCGCAGGGCCGTGTCGATCAGCGGGACGTGGCTGAAGGCCTGCGGGAAGTTCCCGACCTGGCGCTGGAGCTTGGGGTCCCACTCCTCGGCCAGCAGCCCCAGGTCGTTGCGCAGGGCCAGCAGCTTCTCGAAGAGCCGGCGGGCCTCGTCGACCCGGCCGATCATCGCCAGGTCGTCCGCCATCCAGAACGAGCACGCCAGGAAGGCCCCCTCGTCGCCCTCCAGCCCGTCGACACCCGCCTCCTCGCCCGCCGTCGGGTAGCGCAGGATGAAGCCGTCCGGGGTCGACAGCTCGCGCTGGATCGCCTCGATGGTGCCGATGACGCGCTTGTCGTCCGGGGGCAGGAAGCCCATCTGCGGGATCAGCAGCAGGGAGGCGTCCAGCTCCCGCGACCCGTAGGACTGGGTGAAGGTGTTGCGTTCCGGGTCGTAGCCCTTCTCGCAGACGTCCGCGTGGATCTCGTCGCGCAGCTCGCGCCAGCGCTCCAGCGGGCCGTCCGCGTCCCCGCTCTCGATCAGCTTGATCGTGCGGTCCACGGCCACCCACGCCATCACCTTCGAGTGGACGAAGTGGCGGCGCGGGCCGCGCACCTCCCAGATGCCCTCGTCCGGCTCGTTCCAGTGGGCCTCCAGGTAGCGGATCAGCTTCAGCTGGAGCAGCGAGGCGTAGTCGTTGCGGGCCAGGCCCGTCATGTGCCCCAGGTGCAGGGCCTCGGTGACCTCGCCGTACACGTCGAGCTGGAGCTGGTGGGCGGCGCCGTTGCCGACGCGGACCGGGCCGGAGTTCTCGTAGCCCGGAAGCCAGTCCAGCTCGGTCTCGCCCAGCTCCCGCTCACCCGCGATCCCGTACATGATCTGCAGGTTCTCGGGGTCGCCGGCCACCGCGCGCAGCAGCCAGTCCCGCCAGGCGGAGGCCTCCTCGCGGTAGCCGGTGCGCAGCAGCGAGGACAGGGTGATGGCGGCGTCGCGCAGCCAGGTGTAGCGGTAGTCCCAGTTCCGGCTGCCGCCGATCTCCTCCGGCAGGGAGGTGGTCGGCGCGGCCACGATGCCGCCCGTGGGGGCGTACGTCAGCGCCTTCAGGGTGATAAGGGAGCGGATCACCGCCTCCCGGTAGGGGCCGTGGTAGGTGCAGTGGTAGACCCACTCCCGCCAGAAGTCGCTCGTCGCCTCCAGCGCCGCCTCGGCGTCCGGGGTCTCGGGCGCGCCCTTGTGGGAGGGCTGCCAGCTGATGGCGAAGGCCATGCGGTCGCCGGGCCCGACGGTGAAGTCCGAGTACGTCGTCAGGTCCTTGCCGTACGTCTCGGTACCCGAGTCCAGCCAGACCGAGTCCGGGCCGGCGACGGCCACCGTCCGTCCGTCGACCTTGTGCACCCAGGGCACGACCCGGCCGTAGCTGAAGCGCATCCGCAGCGCCGAGCGCATCGGCACGCGCCCGCTGATCCCTTCCACGATGCGGATCAGCTGCGGCGCGTGGTCCTCGCGCGGCGGCATGAAGTCGATGACGCGGACGGTCCCGCGCGGGGTGTCCCACTCCGACTCCAGCACCAGCGAGTCACCGCGGTAGCGGCGGCGCGCGGCGCGCGGCGGCTCCGTGCCCGGCGCGAAGGCCGGGCCGATGCGCCAGAACCCGTGTTCCTCGGTGCCCAGAAGGCTCGCGAAGACGGCATGGGAGTCGAAGCGGGGCAGGCACAGCCAGTCCACCGCCCCGTCCCGGCAGACCAGTGCCGCGGTCTGCATGTCCCCGATCAGTGCGTAATCCTCGATGCGCCCGGACACGTTGCTCTCCAGTCGAACGGCCACGTCCGCCCCGTAGGGCGCTTGCATTGCGCTGTCGCGCGGTCTCCTGTGCGCAGGGATCCCCGCGTCGAGCCCTAGATTGCCGGACGTGGCGAGGTTACGCCGTTTGCCGGGCTGCTCGGCGGCGATGTGCAGCGGTATCCGAGCAGGGTATGACGGCACCCTAGTGATCTCCTGAAGTCTTGGGACAATGTGACTCGGCTGAATGGGTGACCTGGACGAATGGCCAGGTCGGAGTGGGTGCCGGGGGTGCGGGAAGGGACCGTGCGCCCCCCGCGCGCCGCGTGCCCGGAGGCGGACCGGCCGAGGCGCTGATAGGCTGGTACCCCGTGGACCGGTGGTCTGCCTGTGCGAATCAGGAGCCCCGAAACCGCAGCTTCGGCGCCCCCTGAGACTCTTTCCGGATCTCCGCGGGCCGGCGCCGGACGCACCTCACCTCGCGACCACGGGAGCCCCCTCTTGGCTATGCCGCCCGCTGCTTTTCGAAACAGCACAGCCATGACGACCAAGCACATCTTCGTCACCGGGGGTGTCGCCTCGTCCCTCGGCAAGGGGCTGACGGCCTCCAGCCTGGGTGCGCTGCTGAAGGCGCGCGGCCTGCGGGTCACGATGCAGAAGCTCGACCCGTACCTGAACGTCGACCCCGGCACGATGAACCCCTTCCAGCACGGTGAGGTGTTCGTCACCAACGACGGCGCCGAGACCGACCTGGACATCGGCCACTACGAGCGGTTCCTCGACGTCGACCTCGACGGCTCGGCCAACGTCACCACCGGCCAGGTCTACTCGCAGGTCATCGCCAAGGAGCGGCGCGGCGAGTACCTCGGTGACACCGTGCAGGTCATCCCGCACATCACCAACGAGATCAAGCACCGCATCCGGCGCATGGCGACCGAGGACGTCGACGTCGTCATCACCGAGGTCGGCGGCACCGTCGGCGACATCGAGTCGCTGCCGTTCCTGGAGACCGTCCGCCAGGTGCGCCACGAGGTCGGCCGCGACAACGTCTTCGTCGTGCACATCTCGCTGCTGCCCTACATCGGCCCCTCCGGCGAGCTGAAGACCAAGCCGACCCAGCACTCCGTCGCCGCCCTGCGCAACATCGGCATCCAGCCCGACGCGATCGTGCTGCGCGCCGACCGCGAGGTCCCCACCTCCATCAAGCGCAAGATCTCGCTGATGTGCGACGTGGACGAGGCGGCCGTCGTCGCCGCGATCGACGCGAAGTCGATCTACGACATCCCGAAGGTGCTGCACACCGAGGGCCTGGACGCCTACGTCGTCCGCAAGCTCGACCTGCCCTTCCGCGACGTCGACTGGACGGTGTGGGAGGACCTGCTGGACCGCGTCCACAACCCCGACCACGAGGTCACGGTCGCGCTCGTCGGCAAGTACATCGACCTGCCCGACGCCTACCTGTCGGTGACCGAGGCGCTGCGCGCCGGCGGTTTCGCCAACCGGGCCCGCGTGCAGGTCAAGTGGGTCGCCTCCGACGACTGCAAGACCCCGGCGGGCGCCGCGGCCGTGCTCGGCGACGTGGACGCGATCTGCGTGCCCGGTGGCTTCGGCGACCGCGGCGTCAACGGCAAGGTCGGCGCGATCACCTACGCCCGCGAGAACCGGATCCCGCTGCTCGGCCTGTGCCTGGGCCTGCAGTGCGTGGTCATCGAGGCCGCGCGGAACCTGGCGGGCATCGAGGACGCCAACTCCACCGAGTTCGACGCCTCCACCCCGCACCCGGTCATCTCCACGATGGAGGAGCAGCTCGCCTTCGTCGAGGGCGCGGGCGACCTGGGCGGCACCATGCGGCTCGGCATGTACCCGGCGAAGCTCGCCGAGGGCTCGATCGTGCGCGAGGTCTATGGCGACCAGGCGTACGTGGACGAGCGCCACCGCCACCGCTACGAGGTGAACAACGCCTACCGCGGCGAGCTGGAGAAGAAGGCCGGCCTGGTCTTCTCCGGCACCTCCCCGGACAACAAGCTCGTCGAGTACGTCGAGTACCCGCGCGAGGTCCACCCCTACCTGGTGGCCACCCAGGCCCACCCGGAGCTCCGTTCCCGCCCGACCCGGCCGCACCCGCTGTTCGCGGGCCTGGTCAAGGCCGCGGTCGAACGCCGGCAGAAGGCCTGACGCTCGGTAACGTAGGCAGCCGGGGTACGGATCATCCGTACCCCGGCTGTCGCACGTTGTGGAGGGCATTGGGCATGGGCAACGTCATCAAGGACACGGCCGAGACCTGGGAGACGCTGGCGCGGCGACGGCCGTTCGAGGGGGCCAAGACTGCCGTGGCCTCCGACCAGGTGCGGATGCCGGACGGTTCGGTCGTCCGGCGCGACTACCAGGTGCACCCGGGATCGGTGTGCGTGGTGGCACTGGACGAGCGGCAGCGGGTGCTGGTGATCCGCCAGTACCGCCACCCGGTACGCCACCGGCTGTGGGAACTGCCCGCCGGGCTGCTGGACGTCCCCGGGGAGAACCCGCTGGGCGCGGCGCAGCGCGAGCTGTTCGAGGAGGCGTACGTCAAGGCCGAGGACTGGCGGGTGCTGACCGACCTCTTCTCCTCGCCCGGCGGCTCCGACGAGGCGGTACGGGTCTTCCTCGCGCGCGGGATCTCGCAGGCCGAGGGGGAGCGGTACGCGGAGACCTCCTCGGAGGAGGCCGACATGGAAATCGAGTGGGTGCCGGTCCCCGACCTGGTCCGGGGCATCCTGGCGGGCGAACTCTCCAACGCGGCGCTGGTGGCGGGCGTCCTGGCCGTGGCATCCGTCCTCGCCTCGGACCCGGACTTCGCCTCACTGCGCCCGGCGCTCGCCCCCTGGCCGGCCCGCCCCTACGAGGCCTGACCGCTCCGGCCGGGCGCGCGGGGGGCGCGGTGCGGGCGGCGTGCCGATAAATAGGCCCATCCGCTGATCCGATCGGGCGATCTGTCCGCCGCGCTCCCCACGGGCCGTCGCTCTGCGTGAACTACGCTCGCAACCCGAAGGCAGCGAGAGGAGCGGATCCGTGGCGGATTTCGTCGGGCGGCGGCGTGAGCTCAAGGAGCTGCGCGAGGACATCGCACGGACCGGGCTCGACACCCTCTCGGGCCGCAAGGCCAAGGCGCCCCGCGCACGGGTGCTGCTCGTCGCCGGACGGCCCGGCTCCGGCCGGACGGCGCTCGCCGAGGCGTTCGTGCGCGAGGTGGCCGACGAATACCCCGACGGCCTGCTCCGGGTGCGGCTGACCACCCCCGGCGGCGAGAGCGTCGCCACCGAGCGGGCGGTGCGCACCCTGCTGGAGGGGCTCGGGCAGCCCACCCCGCCCGGAGCCTGCGAGGACGACCTGAGCGCCGCCCTGCGCGAGGCGCTCAAGGGCCGTCGCGCGATCCTGCTCGTCGACGACGCCGCTGACCCGCACCAGGTCGACGCCCTGCTCCCGGACACCCCCGAGTGCCTGGTCGTGGTCACCGCCGAGGGGCCGCTCACCGGGATCCCGGACGTCCGCCCCTGCACCATCGGCGGGCTCGACACCCCCTCCGCCGTCGAGCTGCTGTCCCGGATCATCGGCGACACCCGCGTCACCGTCGACCCGCGCGCCGCCGAGGGCCTGGCCGAGGTGTGCGGGGGGCAGCCCGCCGCACTGGCCCTCGCCGGGGGCTGGCTCGCCGCCCACCCCAAGGCCGCCGTCGCCGACGTGGCCAAGCAGCTCCACGACATGCCCCCCGGCACCGCCGGCCCGCTCGCCCGTACCTTCCGGCTGGTCTACGAGTCCCTTCCGCAGCCCGCGCAGCGCACCGTACGGCTGCTGCCGCTCGCCCCGGCCGGGATCCTCGACTCGCACACCGCCTCGGCCCTCGCCGGCTGCTCGGTCGCCGCCGCGCAGTCCACCCTGGAGGACTTCGCCGGGCTGGGCCTCGTACGGCACGCGCCCGACGGCCTGTTCCAGCTACCGGGCTGCCTCGCCCCGCTGCTCCAGGCGCTGCTGGAGACCAAGGAGCGGCCCGCCGAGGTGCAGCTGGCCCGGGCCCGGATGCTGGAGCGCACCGTACGCCTGCTCACCTCCTGCCGGGCCATGGCCGAGGACGAGGAGGACCTGCTGCGGGAGCGCCTGGACGGGCTGCCGCGCGCCCTGCGCTTTCCCGACCGGCGCGCCGCCGCCACCTGGCTCGACACCCGGCTGCCCGCGCTGACCGCCGCCGCCCGGCTCGCGGTGGCCGACGGCGGCCTGGACACCCTGGCGCGCAGGCTGGTCGCGGCCCTGGTCCGGGCCCTGGCCGAGCACCGGGGCACGGAGGCCGCCGCCCCCGAGCTGTACGGCCTGCACCGGCTGGTCCTGGACGTCGCCGAGCGCCGCGGCCTGCACCGGGAGCGGGCCGCCGCGCTGCTGAACCTGGCCGACCTGGACGCCGAGACCGGCCGGACCGGGGAGGCCCTGGAGCGCTACCGGGCCGCGCTGGACGCCGGAAAGGCCGCCGGGGACCCGTACGCGACGGGCCGCGCGATGGAATCCGTAGGGGGTGCGTACCAGGAGCTGGCGGACTGGCCGCGGGCCTCCGACTGGTTCGGCCGCGCCCTGGCCCACGCCCTCGCCCGGGGGGAGCGGGCGGACGAGGCCAGGCTCTACGGCCGGCTCGGCAACGTGCACACGTACGCGGGCCGCTACGGGGAGGCGCTGCGCAGCTGGCGCGCGGCCGCCGCGGGCTACCGCAGGCTCGCCGATGTCCCGGGCCAGGCAAAGGCGTTGAGCGAAATGGCGCGGGTGCAGGAGTACGCCGGACGGCCCGAGGAATCGCTGCACACCTGCCGCGAGGCGATCGAGCTCGCGCGCCGGGCCGCGGACCTGCGGCTCCAGGCCGCGCTCCAGGTGCGGCTGGCCGACACGCTGGACCGGCTGGGAGACCCGGCGGCCGCCAGGCTGCACCGGTCGGCAGCCGACAGATTGCTGGGAGATGACCCCGCAGCCTGCGAAATCCGTAGTAGTTCCGACTAAGATTATTCGTTTGCAAGGCTAGACAGCGACTCATCCTTCATTAGACTGGCTTCACCACGTCATCTCGTGGTGCATCCCGTTGCGCGTTCTTGTGGGCGGGTATGTATGGAAGTGCCCCCTAATATCCCCTGAGCCAAGGACCGTGATCGACGATGAAGGTCGGCATCCCCCGCGAGGTCAAGAACAACGAGTTCCGGGTCGCCATCACGCCCGCCGGCGTGCATGAGCTGGTCCGTAACGGCCACCAGGTCGTCGTCGAGCAGAACGCCGGCGTCGGCTCCTCGATCACGGACGCCGAGTACGTCGCCGCCGGGGCCGAGATCCTCGGTACCGCCGACGAGGTGTGGGCGGCCGCCGACCTGCTGCTGAAGGTCAAGGAGCCGATCGCGGAGGAGTACCACCGCCTCCGCAAGGACCAGACCCTCTTCACCTACCTGCACCTCGCGGCCTCCCGCGAGTGCACGGACGCCCTGCTGGAGTCCGGCACCACCGCCATCGCGTACGAGACGGTCGAGCTCGCGAACCGCGCGCTCCCGCTGCTCGCCCCGATGTCCGAGGTCGCGGGCCGGCTGGCCCCGCAGGTCGGCGCCTACCACCTGATGCGCTCGGCCGGCGGCCGCGGCGTGCTCCCGGGCGGCGTCCCCGGCACCCACGCCGGCGAGTGCGTGGTCATCGGCGGCGGCGTCTCCGGCTGGAACGCCGCGCAGATCGCCATCGGCATGGGCTTCCACGTGACCCTGCTGGACCGCGACATCAACAAGCTCCGCGAGGCCGACAAGGTCTTCGGCACGAAGATCAAGACGATCGTCTCCAACGCCTACGAGCTGGAGAAGGCCGTCATCGAGGCCGACCTCGTCATCGGCGCGGTGCTGATCCCGGGTGCGAAGGCCCCGAAGCTGGTCACCAACGAGCTCGTCGCCAAGATGAAGCCTGGAAGTGTCCTTGTCGACATTGCGATCGACCAGGGCGGCTGCTTCGAGGACTCCCGTCCGACCACCCACGCCGAGCCGACCTTCAAGGTCCACAACTCGGTCTTCTACTGCGTCGCCAACATGCCGGGCGCGGTGCCGAACACCTCCACCTACGCGCTCACCAACGCGACGCTGCCCTACATCGTGCAGCTCGCGAACCTCGGCTGGGTCGAGGCGCTGCGCCGTGACCCGGCGCTGGCGCTGGGCCTCAACACCCATGACGGCCAGGTCGTTTACGGTCCGGTCGCCGAGGCGCACGGCCTGCCGACCCTGGAGCTGAACACGCTGATCGGCTGAGCCGTCAACGACTGACGTCAATCTCACGTATCCGGCCGGACCTTGCCCCCGAGGTCCGGCCGGACGCGTTCCGGGCGGCGGCGCGGACCCCGCTCAACTCGCCTCGAACGTAACCCTTTAACCCTTTCGCACACCCGCGAAACTTCGCGGCGACAGCTCGCACGCCCTTGACAGAGTGGTGTTCGGTTGCCGACACAACGCGGCGGGTCCGGTGGATTGTGTTGCCGCTGGGCGGTGACACGCCATAGAGTCGCCAACCGTCGGCATGGTGCCACGCTGACCTATCGATAAGTGTCCTGGTCACGTCCGAGGAGGTAAGACGACTTGTGAATGAGTCGACATTTGCTCCTGGGGGTGGTCGAGCAGACGTGCCTGAGCGGGGACAGAGTCCTGCCGGGCGGGAAGCCGTCGGCTCCGTCGCAGTCCGCACCTTCGCAAACCACCAGCACATGACGACGCCCCGAAAGAGCATGGACGGCCTAGACGTGAACTCCAGGGCCGGCGACCGGAGCGGCGAAAAGCCCACTGGTTTCGCCGACTACGACAACGTGCCCGAAGGGCACTTCTACGACCCCGACGCGGAGTACGAACCGGACCCCGAGTACGCGGCCACCCTCGCCCCCGACGCTGCCCGCCAGCGCCGTGAGCGGATCGGCCCGACCGGACGCCCGCTGCCGTACTTCCCGATCCCGGGCCCGCTGACCGAACACGGTCCCGCGAAGATCATCGCGATGTGCAACCAGAAGGGCGGCGTGGGCAAGACCACGTCGACCATCAACCTGGGCGCCGCGCTCGCCGAGTACGGGCGCCGCGTGCTGCTCGTCGACTTCGACCCGCAGGGCGCGCTGTCCGTGGGCCTCGGCGTGAACCCGATGGAACTCGACCTGACGGTCTACAACCTGCTCATGGAGCGGGGCATGTCGGCCGACGAGGTGCTGCTCAAGACCGCGGTCCCCAACATGGACCTGCTGCCGAGCAACATCGACCTGTCCGCCGCCGAAGTGCAGCTGGTCAGCGAGGTCGCGCGCGAGTCGACCCTCCAGCGGGCGCTGAAGCCCCTGATGGCCGACTACGACTACATCGTGATCGACTGCCAGCCCTCGCTCGGCCTGCTGACCGTGAACGCCCTGACGGCGGCGCACAAGGTCATCGTCCCGCTGGAGTGCGAGTTCTTCGCGCTGCGCGGTGTCGCGCTGCTGACCGAGACCATCGAGAAGGTGCAGGAGCGGCTCAACCCGGAGCTGGAACTCGACGGCATCCTCGCCACGATGTACGACTCCCGTACGGTGCACAGCCGCGAGGTGCTGGCGCGCGTCGTCGAGGCGTTCGACGACCACGTCTACCACACGGTCATCGGCCGCACGGTGCGCTTTCCGGAGACCACGGTCGCCGGTGAGCCGATCACCACGTACGCGTCCAACTCCGTCGGCGCCGCCGCCTACCGCCAGCTGGCCAGGGAGGTGCTCGCCCGGTGTCCCGCCGAGTGAGTCTGCCCGGAGCCGACGAACTGTTCCGTACGACCGGGGGCATGGCCCTCCAGGCGTCCTCGCCGAGGCGGGGCGCCGACGAGGCGCCGGCCGGGGCGGAGCACTCGGCCGCACCGGCGGACGGCACGGCGCGGACCACGGGAGACGCCCGCGGCCGGGAGCCCGGCGACCCTTCGGTGGGCCCGCAGCGCAGGGCGCAGGAAGGTTCTGCCACCGCCGCCGGGGCGTCCTCGCCCCGGTCCGGCAAGGGGCAGGGCCGGGGCGCCAACCGGCGGCCGAGCGGGCGCGAGCGGCACGACGAGAAGATCACGGTCTATGTCTCGGCCGAGGAGCTCATGGACCTGGAGCACGCCCGGCTGGTGCTCCGCGGTGAGCACGGCCTCGCGGTCGACCGGGGCCGCATCGTGCGCGAGGCGGTGGCCGTGGTCCTCGCGGACCTGGAGTCCCGCGGCGACGCGAGCATCCTGGTCCGCCGCCTGCGCGGCCGCTGACCACGACGCCGGGGAGCCGGGCGGGGCCGTACCCGTACATCTCCCCGGGCAGGGCCTAGGCTGCTGGTGGCCGTCCGGCCGTCTTCCGCACCACCCAGGACCGCGATGCCCCCGAACCACGCCGACGCCCGCCCCGCCCGCCGGAGCCTGGGGCGCGGCCCGGGAGCGTCCGGGGAGGCGGTGGCCGGGGAGCCCGTACCGGCCGGGCCCGTGGAGTCCGCGTCGGCCCGGCCCGTGGTCGTGGAGCCCGCGCCCGACGAGGCCGCCCCCGAGGCGGCCGCTGAGGCGGCTGCTGAGGGCCGCGCGGCGGGTGGAGGCGGGAGAGCGGCCCCCGAGGGTTCCGGAGCCGCTGACGGGGCGCTCGCGGAGCACGCCGGGGCCACGGCGGGCGGCGACGGCCGGTTCACCCTGCGGCTGGCGAACTTCGAGGGGCCCTTCGACCTGCTGCTCCAGCTGATCTCCCGGCACAAGCTGGACGTCACCGAGGTCGCCCTGTCCCGGGTCACCGACGAGTTCATGACCCACATGCGCGCCCTGGGCCCCGACGGCGACCTCGACCAGACCACCGAGTTCCTCGTGGTCGCGGCCACCCTGCTCGACCTCAAGACCGCCCGGCTGCTGCCCGTCGCCGAGGTCGAGGACGAGGCGGACCTGGCTCTGCTGGAGGCGCGGGACCTGCTCTTCGCCCGGCTGCTCCAGTACCGGGCGTACAAGCAGATCGCCGCGATCTTCGAGACGCGGGCCGAGGACGAGGGCAGGCGCCACCCCCGTACCGTCGGGCTGGAGCCGCACCACGCCGCACTGCTGCCCGACGTCGTCATCGCCATCGGCGCCGAGGGCTTCGCCCGCCTCGCGGTGCGCGCCATGCGGCCGAAGGCGAAGCCCGAGGTGTACGTCGACCACATCCACGCCCCGCTGGTCAGCGTGCGGGAGCAGGCGGGGCTGCTCGTACGCGTGCTCAAGGCGCGCGGCGAGGCGACCTTCCAGCAACTGGCCGAGGACGCGCCGGACACCCTCACGGTCGTCGCCCGCTTCCTGGCCCTCCTGGAGCTCTACCGGGAGAAGGCGGTGGTCCTCGACCAGGAGGACGCCCTGCTCACGCTCACGGTGCGCTGGTGCGGCGGGGACGGCGACGGGATGCCGACGGTGACGGACGAGTTCGACCAGGTCGTGGAGGTACGGGAATGACGACGCGGACACAGGAGACGCAGGCGCTGGACCTCAGGGGCGCGCTGGAGGCGGTCCTGATGGTGGTCGACGAGCCCGCGACGGTCGAGCACCTGGCCAAGGTGCTGGAGCGGACCCCGCGCGAGGTCGCCGGGGCGCTCGCCGCGCTCGCCGACGAGTACACCGCCGCGCGGCGCGGTTTCGAGCTGCGCGAGGTCGCCGGGGGCTGGCGGTTCTACACCCGGCCGGCCTACGCGGCCGCCGTCGAGGCCTTCGTCCTGGACGGCCGGCAGGCCCGTCTCACCCAGGCGGCCCTGGAGACGCTCGCGGTCGTCGCGTACCGCCAGCCGGTCAGCCGCTCGCGGGTCTCGGCGGTCCGCGGAGTCAACTGCGACGGGGTCCTGCGGACCCTCCTGCAGCGGGGTCTGGTGGCCGAGGCGGGCACGGAACCCGAAACAGGTGCGATCCTGTACAGGACGACGAACTACTTTCTGGAGCGGATGGGCCTGCGAGGCCTGGACGAGCTCCCGGAGCTCGCGCCCTTCCTCCCCGAGGCGGACGCGATCGAAGCCGAGACGCGAGAGGGTGTTCCGTCGTTCGATCCGGATGCACCGGATACCGATGAAGACGACAAGACGACGGAACTTTGATGCGAAGCAGCGGCAACGGCAACGGTGGCGGCAACAGGAACAGCGGCGGCGGTGGTGGCGGACGCGGTAACTCCCGCGGCGGCTCCTCCTCCGGCGGTGGCGGCGGCTACCGCGGTGGCGGCTCCTCCGGTGGCGGTGGTCACCGCGGAGGCTCGTCCTCCGGCGGTGGCGGCGGTTACCGCGGCGGCTCCTCCGGCGGCTCCTCCGGCGGCGGTGGCGGTTACCGCGGTGGCGGTTCCTCCGGCGGCGGTGGCTACCAGGGCGGCGGCTACCAGGGCGGTGGCTCCGACTCCCGCGACCGCGACCAGGCGCCCCAGCGGCCCCGCAACCCCCGCCCCGAGGAGCGCCGCTACGACGTCGGCCCCGAGGGCGAGCGCAACGGCCGCAGCGGCCCCCGCGCCGGTGGCGGCGGCGCCCGCGGCGCGGAGGCGCGCGGTGGTGCCAAGGGCGGCCCCAAGACCTCCAAGACCCCCGGCATCGGCGGGGCCGGCGGCCCGCGCCGCGGTCCCGGCAGCCGCAGCGGCCAGTCGCGTCCCCGCGAGCTGGACGCGCGGATCGAGGAGCGCGTGCGCGACCGGTACGCCGACAAGCCCGTGATCAAGACCCCGAAGACCTTCCCGGGCGCCGAGGAGGAGGGTGAGCGCCTGCAGAAGGTGCTCGCCCGCGCCGGCATGGGCTCGCGCCGCGCCTGCGAGGAGCTGATCGAGCAGGCCCGCGTCGAGGTCAACGGCGAGATCGTGCTGGAGCAGGGCAAGCGCGTCCAGCCGAAGGACGAGATCAAGGTGGACGGCCTGACCGTCGCCACCCAGTCGTATCTGTTCTTCGCGCTGAACAAGCCGGCCGGCGTCGTCTCCACCATGGAGGACCCGGACGGCCGCCAGTGCCTGGGCGACTACGTCACCAACCGCGAGACCCGCCTCTTCCACGTCGGCCGGCTCGACACCGAGACCGAGGGCATCATCCTCCTCACCAACCACGGTGAGCTGGCCCACCGCCTCACGCACCCGAAGTACGGCGTGAAGAAGACCTACGTCGCCGCGATCACCGGCCCGCTGCCGCGCGACATCGGCAAGCGGCTCAAGGACGGCATCGAGCTGGAGGACGGGTACGCCCGCGCCGACCACTTCCGCGTCGTCGACCAGGTCGGCAAGAACTACCTGGTCGAGGTGACCCTCCACGAGGGCCGCAAGCACATCGTGCGCCGCATGCTCTCCGAGGCCGGCTTCCCGGTGGAGAAGCTGGTGCGGACCTCCTTCGGCCCGATCGAGCTGGGCGACCAGAAGTCCGGCTGGCTGCGCCGCCTGACCAACACCGAGGTCGGCATGCTGATGCGCGAGGTCGGCCTGTAGGCCCCGCCCCCACCCCGCTGTAGGCCCGAAGCCCGCGACGCCCCCCGAGGCGCCGCGGGCTTCGGCGTATCCGGTACCGGTGCCGTAAACGGCTTGTCCCGCGCCTCCACCCCTGTTTATAGTCACAGTGACCATTAAGGGGAGGGGCTGTCGCCATGTGGAGTACGAGCTGGACCGAGGTGCTCGGCTTCGTCACCGGCGCCGTCTGCGTCGTCCTGGTGGCGCGGCAGCACGTCGCCAACTGGCCGGTCGGCATCGCCAACAACGTCTTCTTCATCGTGCTGTTCGCCCAGGCCGGCCTCTACGCCGACGCCGGGCTGCAGATCGTCTTCATCGCCCTCGCCGCGTACGGCTGGTGGTCCTGGACCCACGGGGGTGGACCGGGAACCGCCACGGCCCTGCCGGTGCGCCGCACCACGGCCGCCGAATGGGCCTGGCTGCTCGCGGCGGGGGCGGTGGGGGTCGCCGTACTGACCCTGCTGCTCGGCGCGGTCAGCGACTCCACCGTCCCCTTCTGGGACGCGCTGACCACAGGGCTCTCACTGATGGCCACCTACGGGCAGTGCCGCAAGCTGCTGGAGTCCTGGTGGCTGTGGATCGCCGCCGACCTCGTCTACGTCCCGCTCTACCTCTACAAGGGCCTGTACCTGACGTCCCTCCTCTACGTCGCCTTCCTCGCCCTCTGCGTGGCCGGGCTCGTCGGCTGGCGCCGGGCCCTCGCGGGGGCCGGCGCCCGTACGGCGGCCGTGGGGGCGGCGGCGTGAGCGGGGGCAAGCGCGAGCGGTACGGGCACGGGCTGGTGCTCGGCAAGTTCTACCCGCCGCACGCCGGACACCACCACCTGGTGCGCACCGCCCAGGACCAGTGCGAACGGCTCACCGTGCTGGTGTGCGCCGCGTCGGTGGAGTCGGTGCCGCTCGCCGACCGGGTGGCCTGGATGCGCGAGGAGCACCCCGGGGCGGAGGTGGTCGGGGCGGTCGACGACATCCCCGTCGACCTGCGCGACCCGGCGGTCTGGGAGGCGCACATGGCGATCTTCCGGGGCGCGGTGGGCCGGCCCGTGGACGCCGTGTTCACCTCCGAGGAGTACGGGAGCGAGCTCGCGCGGCGCTTCGGCGCCGAGGAGGTCCGCGTGGACCCGGCACGCACCCTGTTCCCGGTGTCGGGCACGGCCGTACGGGCCGACCCGGCGGGCTGCTGGGAGTTCCTCGGGCCGGGCGTACGGGCCGCGCTGACCCGGCGGGTCGTCGTGCTCGGCGCCGAGTCCACCGGGACCACGACCCTCTCGCGGGAGCTGGCGGCGCACTACCGGCGGCGCGGCGGGGTGTGGGCGAAGACCGGCTGGGTCGCGGAGTACGGGCGCGAGTACAGCGAGGAGAAGCTCGCCGCGGCCCGGGCGGCCGATCCGGCGGCGTCCTGGGCGGACGTGGTCTTCACCTCGGCGGAGTTCCCGGTGATCGCCCGCCGCCAGGACGCGGCGGAGGAACGCGCCGCCCGGCTGGGTTCGCCCGTGCTGTTCTGCGACACGGACTCCTTCGCGACGGGCATCTGGCACACGCGGTACCTGGGCGGGCGCAACCGGGAGGTCGAGAAGATCGCCGACCTGACCCGGCGGGACCTGTACCTGCTGACCGACGACGCGGGGGTGCCCTTCGAGGACGACGGCCTGCGCGACGGGCCGGGGCTCAGGCCGTGGATGACGGCCCGCTTCCGGCGGGAACTCATGCGCACGGGACGGCGTTTCCTGATCGTGAGCGGTGACCGGCGCACCCGGCTGGAGACGGCCGTGTCGGCGGTCGACGCCCTGCTGGCGGAGGGCTGGCACTTCGCGGACCCCCTTCCGGAGCGCCGGTGAACGCGGGCGCGACGGGCCGGGCCGCCGAGGGAGCCGGTCCCTTGGGCGTGGCTCCCGCGCGCGGCGGCTCCGGGGCGGCCGGGAGCCCGCCCTATGACCCCCGGGCGTTCGAGCCGTTCGCCGTGACCGTGGACCTCGCCGTCCTCACCGTGCGCGGCGGGGAGCTGCACGTGCTGCTGATCCGGCGCGGGCAGGAACCGTACGCCGGTGCCTGGGCGCTGCCCGGCGGGTTCGTCCTGCCCCGGGAGTCCGCCGAGACGGCCGCCCGGCGCGAACTGGCCGAGGAGACGGGGCTGGCGCCCGCCCTGGTCGCCTCCCTGCACCTGGAACAGCTGCGCACCTACAGCGAACCCGACCGGGACCCCCGGATGCGGGTGGTGTCGGTGGCGTTCACGGCGCTGGTCCCCGACATGCCCGAACCGGCCGCAGGCGGCGGCGGGGACGCCGACCGGGCGCGGTGGGTGCCGGTCGGGGAGGTGTCCGAGCCGGCCTTCGACCACGCGCGGATCCTCGCGGACGCGCGGGAACGGGTCGGCGCGAAGCTGGAGTACACCTGCCTCGCCACCGCCTTCTGCCCGCCCGAGTTCACCCTCGGCGAGCTCCGGGCCGTCTACGAGACCGTCTGGGGCACCGCCCTGGACCGCCCCAACTTCCGCCGCAAGGTCCTCGCCACGCCCGGCTTCGTCGAGGCCGTCCCCGGAGCCGCCCGGCTGACCGGCGGCCGCGGCAAGCCCGCCGCGCTCTACCGGGCGGGACCGGCGACCGCCCTGCACCCGCCCCTGCTCCGCCCCACGGAAGGCCCCGCCCGATGACGACGAGTCCCACGACGCGCTCCACCACGCGCCCGGCCGCGCAGAAGCGCCCCGCGACCGGAGCCCTGATCGGCCTGGCCCTGGGCGACGCCCTCGGCTTCCCGACCGAGTTCAACGACGTCCCGTCGATCCTCGCCAAGTCCGGGCCGTGGCGCGAGATGGCCCTGCCCCGCCCGGCCCTCGTCACCGACGACACCCAGATGACCCTCGCGCTGGCCCGCGGGATGCGCACCGCCGCCGAGCGCGGACACGTCGGCCCGCTGCGGCTCGCCCGGCCGGTCCGGGAGGAGTTCGTCGACTGGTACCACTCCCCGGAGAACAACCGCGCCCCAGGCCGCACCTGCATGGTGGCCTGCCGTCTCCTGGACGAGCCCGGCCGGGACTGGCGCGACGCCAGCCAGACCGGCTCCAAGGGCTGCGGGGCGAACATGCGGGTGGCGCCGATCGGCCTGGTGCCGGGCTGGACGGACGAGGAACGGGCGGGCGCCGCCCAGCTCCAGTCGGCCCTCACCCACGGCCACCCCACCGCACTCGCCGCCTCCGACCTCACCGCGCGGGCCGTCCAGCTGCTGGCGTGCGGCACGGAGGTGACCGGCCTGGTCGGGCGGCTGCGCTCGTACGCCCTGGAGAACCGCACCCGCTACCACGAGCGCTGGCTCGGCGACCTCTGGCAGCGCACCGCCTGCGACGCCACCCCGGAGTCCTTCATCGCCCGGGGCTGGGACGACTGCCTGGCCGTCCTCGACCGCCTCGCCGCCGCCCTGCGCACCCCGTCCCCGGAGACCGACCCCTGCCTGACCACCGGCCAGGGCTGGATCGCCGAGGAGGCGCTGGCCACCGCCCTGCACTGCTTCCTGCTGTTCCCGGAGGAACCCCTCCTGGCCCTGCGCCGGGCCGCCTGCACCTCGGGCGACTCCGACTCCCTGGCCTGCCTCGCCGGCGCCTTCGCCGGAGCCCACCTCGGCGCGGACGTGTGGCCCCGCGACTGGGAGGGCCGCATCGAGTACCGCTCCGAACTCCTGGCCTTCGGCACGCTCTGGGACGCGTGACGGGAGAGCCGGCTTAGCGGGCCGTGGCCAGTCGGGAGCGGTGGAGGTAGTCCGCCACGCGGGTCTGGTCCGGTTCGGCCGGGAGGGGGGTCGTGGTGAGGGCGGTGTCGGACTCGTCCGCGAGGCGGGCCATCCAGGCCTCGACCTCCTCCCAGGTGCGCTCGCCCCGCCTGACCGCGAGGAGGGCTTCGCGGTGCGGGCCCGCGTCGATCGTCAGCCGGCCGGTGCGCAGCAGGTCGCGGCAGGAGATCAGCAGGCGCAGCAGGTGCATGGCGTGCTTCCAGCGCGGGGCGCCGTGGTGGCGTACGTCCGCGAGGAGCTTGCCGTGCTGGGACTTCGCGTAGCGGGTGAAGGTGGTGTGGGCCCGGCGGGAGAGGAACGCCCCGCGCAGGGAGAGGAGTTCCTCGCCCGCCGGGGTGAGGCGGTCCACCAGGGGGGAGTGCAGGCACTCCAGGATGTTCGGGTTGGCCCGCAGCGCGAGGGCGCAGAAACGTTCCAGCTCCCAGGAGAACTCCTCCTCCCGGGGCCCCTCCACATGCGTCGGCGGCTTCTCGAACCCCCAGAACAGCGGGGTGGGGGCGAGATAGACGCCGCGCCGGTCGGTGTCGCTCGCCTCCGTGGCCAGCCCGAAGGCACGGGAGCCCATGACGCAGGCGTAGATCGTGTGCTCCCGTACCAGGGTCAGGTCGTCCATCCCGGGAGGGTAGGCGGCCGGAGCGGCCCTACGCGAGTGAGATAGCGCCGTCGGGGGCCACCGTGATCTTCTGCTCGGGCAGCGGGCGGGTGGCCGGGCCCTTGGCCACCGCGCCGTCCGCGATCTGGAACTCGCTGCCGTGGCAGGGGCAGTCGATCGTGCCGTCGGCGACCTTGTTCACCAGGCAGCCCTGGTGCGTGCACACCGCGGAGAAGCAGCGGAAGGACCCGGCCGTCGGCTGGGTCACCACCAGCTTCTGGTCCTTGAGGACCACGCCGCCGCCGACCGGCACCGCCGAGGACTTCAGCAGGGTCTTGCCGCCGGCCCCGCCGGAGGACTGCGGGGAGGGGGCGCTGCCCGACTCCTGGGCCGGCTCGTCCGAGCCGCCCCCGCCGCACGCGGCGAGCGTGCCGCCGGCCAGGGCGGCGGCGCCGACCGCCAGTACGGTACGCCGGGCGGTGGGGGCGGGGCCGCTCATCGGATTCGGGTCGGTCATGGGGGGACTCCTCGCTCGGTGGCCGGAAGGGCGAGCAGCATCCTGGCGCGTGCCGGGCTCCGGGAGAAGCCCGCCACACCCTGCGCCCCGGCTTCACTTCATCCCGCCGGCTGCCGCCGGGGGACCAGGTGCGCCGGGCCGTCCGGGACGCGTACCACCTCCCACACGCGCACCACCGCGTCCCGGTTCAACGGCCCGTACACGTGCGGGTAGCGGCCGTCGGAACCGTCCGCACGGCGCACCTCGGCGGTCAGGGCCGCCTCGTCGAGCTCCACGGCGAGCAGGGTGCCGGGCACCCGCCGGTAGTGGGCCTCCACGACGGCGAGGGCGGTCGCGCGGTCCGCCGAGCAGTGCACGAAACCCTCGGCGGCGAGCGAGGGCGGGGCGTACGGGAGCGCGGGCGCGGCGTTCCAGTCGGCGAGCGGGACGATGTGGAAGATCATGCGGGCCGTTCTACCGCAGCGGGAGGGAGGGCGCGCGCCAGCCCCGGCCGGGGCGCGGTGAGGCCGTGTGCGGCGTCGCGCACACGGGGTCGGCCCCGGTGGGGACCAGGCCGGGGGCGGTGGCGGGCGGGCGGTGGCTACCCTGAGTCGGGAACCGCCGTTACGCGATCACCCTGGAGCGCCCGTGAGAACCGCCGTCGTCATCGGAACCGGACTGATCGGCACCTCCGCGGCGCTCGCCCTGACCGCGCGCGGGATCGCGGTCCACCTCGTCGACCACGACCCGGCCCAGGCCCGTACGGCCGCCGCCCTCGGAGCCGGCACCGACGACGCCCCCGAGGGACAGGTCGACCTCGCCATCGTCGCCGTGCCCCCGGCCCACGTCGCCCGGGCCCTTGCCGACGCCATCGGCCGCGGGACGGCCCGCGCCTACGTCGACGTCGCCAGCGTCAAGGGCGGCCCCCGCCGGGAACTGGCGGCGCTGGGCGCGGACACCTCCGCGTACATCGGCACCCACCCCATGGCAGGCAAGGAGCGCAACGGCCCGCTCGCCGCCACCGCCGACCTCTTCGAGGGCCGCCCCTGGGTGCTCACCCCCACCCGGGACACCGACCACGAGGTGCTGAACCTGGCACTGGAGCTGGTCGCGCTGTGCCGGGCCGTGCCCGTCGTGATGGACGCCGACGCGCACGACCGGGCCGTGGCCCTGGTCTCCCACACCCCGCAGCTGGTCTCCAGCATGGTCGCCGCCCGCCTGGAGGAGGCCGATGAGACGGCCGTCCGGCTGTGCGGGCAGGGCATCCGCGACGTCACCCGGATCGCGGCCTCCGACCCCCGGATGTGGGTGGAGATCCTCTCCGCCAACCCCGGCCCGGTGGCCGACGTGCTCTCCGGGATCGCCGCCGACCTGGCGGAGACCGTCGAGGCCCTGCGCGGCCTCCAGTCCGCCGACGAGGACAAGCGCCGGGGCGGGGCCGCCGGTATCGAGGACGTCCTCAAGCGGGGCAACGCGGGCCGGGTCCGGGTCCCCGGCAAGCACGGCGCGGCCCCCGCCGCCTACGAGACCGTCGGGGTGTTCATCAGCGACCAGCCGGGCGAGCTGGCCCGGATCTTCGCCGACGCGGGCCGGGCCGGGGTCAACATCGAGGACGTCCGCATCGAGCACGCCACCGGCCAGCAGGCGGGCCTGGTCCAGCTCATGGTCGAGCCGCGCGCCGTCGCGGGCCTGACCGCCGAGCTGCGCGAGCGGGGCTGGGCCCTGCGCCCGCAGTAGCCGCCCCGGGCGGGGACGGGACGCGGCGGAACCAAGGGGTGCCGGGGGCCGGTAACCTGGGGGAGGGGCGCTCTTGGCGCGCCCGGACACGTACGTGCAACCAGGAAGGTGCCCGCACCGTGGAAACCGCCGCTCCGTCCGCCGTGATCGTCGCCATCGACGGTCCCTCCGGCACGGGCAAGTCCAGCACCTCCAAGGCCGTGGCCGCCAAGCTCGGGCTGCGCTACCTGGACACCGGTGCCCAGTACCGGGCCATCACCTGGTGGATGATCAGCAACGGCGTCGACACCGACGACCCGCAGGCCATCGCCCTCGCCGCGGGCAAGCCCGCCATCGTGTCCGGTACGGACCCGGCCGCGCCCACCATCACCGTCGACGGCCAGGACGCCTCCGGCCCGATCCGCACCCAGGAGGTCACCTCCAAGGTCAGCGCCGTCAGCGCCGTCCCCGAGGTGCGCGCCCTGATCACCGAGCTCCAGCGCTCCATCGCCGCCGCCGCGGCCCGGGAGGCCGAGGGCATCGTGGTCGAGGGCCGGGACATCGGCACCACCGTCCTGCCCGGCGCCGACCTCAAGATCTTCCTGACTGCCTCCGCCGAGGCCAGGGCCGCCCGCCGCAGCGGAGAGCTGCGCGGCAAGGAGGCCGCCGACCTCGCGGCCACCAAGGAAGCCCTGATCAAGCGCGACGCCGCCGACTCCGGCCGCAAGACCTCCCCGCTGGCCAAGGCCCCCGACGCCGTCGAGGTCGACACCACCGACCTCACCCTGGACCGGGTGATCGAGTGTGTGGTCACGCTCGTGGAGGAGAAGCGGGCGGGTCGCCCGTGAGCGGTACGCCCTCCCTCAAGGGTGCGGCGGTCGGCAGGCGCATCGGCATCGGGCTCATGTACGGGCTGTGGAAGCCGCGCGTGCTCGGAGCCTGGAAGGTGCCGGCCAACGGCCCCGTCATCCTGGCCGTGAACCACGCGCACAACATCGACGGCCCCATGGTCATGGGCACCGCGCCGCGCCCCCTGCACTTCCTGATCAAGAAGGAGGCCTACGTCGGCCCCCTCGGCCCCTTCCTGGAGGGGATCGGCCAGGTGAAGGTGGACCGGACCGGCACCGACCGGACCGCCGTCACCCGCGCCCTCGGCGTGCTGGAGCGGGGCGGCGCCCTGGGGATATTCCCCGAGGGCTCCCGGGGCGAGGGCGACTTCGCCTCACTGCGCGCCGGACTCGCCTACTTCGCGGTCCGCAGCGGCGCCCCGATCGTCCCCGTCGCGGTCCTCGGCAGCACCGAGGCCCGGGGCCGGCTCGTCAAGGGGCTGCCGCCGCTGCGCAGCCGCGTCGACGTCGTCTTCGGCTCCGCCTTCGACGCCGGCGACGGCACGGGCCGCCGTACGCGCACCGCGCTGGACCAGGCCACCGAACGCGTCCAGGGGCGGCTGACCGCCCACCTGGCCGACGCCAAGCGCCTCACCGGGCGCTGAGCGAGACTTGACCTAGTAGTGGAACCGCGCTGCGCGGGAGCCACCGATCACCACGAACGACGAGGAACGGACTTCATGAACGACCAGCACGACCACGGAGCACTTGGCGACGCCGAGTACGCGGAGTTCATGGAGCTCGCCGCGGAGGAAGGCTTCGACATCGAGGATGTCGAAGGCGCGATCGAGGCGGCGGGCCACGGCCCGCTGCCGGTCCTCGCCGTCGTGGGCCGCCCCAACGTCGGCAAGTCGACCCTGGTGAACCGCATCATCGGCCGCCGCGAGGCCGTCGTCGAGGACAAGCCGGGCGTCACCCGCGACCGCGTCACGTACGAGGCCGAATGGGCCGGCCGCCGCTTCAAGGTCGTCGACACCGGCGGCTGGGAGCAGGACGTCCTCGGCATCGACGCCTCCGTCGCCGCCCAGGCCGAGTACGCCATCGAGGCCGCCGACGCGGTCGTCTTCGTCGTCGACGCCAAGGTCGGCGCCACCGACACCGACGAGGCCGTCGTCCGGCTGCTGCGCCGGGCAGGCAAGCCCGTCGTGCTCTGCGCCAACAAGGTCGACGGCCAGAGCGGCGAGGCCGACGCGGCCTCCCTGTGGTCGCTGGGCCTCGGCCAGCCGCACCCGGTCTCCTCCCTGCACGGCCGCGGTACGGGCGACATGCTCGACGCCGTCCTGAAGGCCCTCCCGGAGGCCCCCGAGCAGACCTTCGGCGCCGCCGCCCCCGGCGGCCCGCGCCGCATCGCCCTGATCGGCCGCCCGAACGTGGGCAAGTCCTCGCTGCTGAACAAGGTCGCCCGCGAGGACCGCGTCGTCGTCAACGAGCTGGCCGGCACCACCCGCGACCCGGTCGACGAGCTGATCGAACTCGGCGGTGTCACCTGGAAGTTCGTGGACACCGCGGGCATCCGCAAGAAGGTGCACCTGCAGCAGGGCGCCGACTACTACGCCTCCCTGCGCACGGCCGCCGCCGTCGAGAAGGCGGAGGTCGCGGTCATCCTGATCGACACGACCGAGAACATCAGCGTCCAGGACCAGCGCATCATCACCATGGCCGTCGAGGCGGGCCGCGCGATCGTGATCGCGTACAACAAGTGGGACGAGCTGGACGAGGAGCGCCGCTACTACCTCGAACGCGAGATCGAGACCGAGATGCAGCAGGTCGCCTGGGCGCCCCGCGTCAACGTCTCCGCGCTGACCGGCCGCCACATGGAGAAGCTGGTCCCGGCGATCGAGACCGCCCTGGCCGGCTGGGAGACGCGCGTCCCCACCGGCCGGCTGAACGCCTTCCTGGGCGAGGTCGTCGCGGCCCACCCGCACCCGATCCGCGGCGGCAAGCAGCCCCGCATCCTGTTCGGCACCCAGGCGGGCAGCAAGCCGCCGCGGTTCGTCCTCTTCGCCTCCGGCTTCCTGGAGCACGGCTACCGGCGCTTCATCGAGCGCCGCCTGCGCGAGGAGTTCGGCTTCGAGGGCACCCCGATCCACATCTCGGTGCGGGTGCGCGAGAAGCGTGGCGCCCAGTACAAGAAGAAGAAGTAGGACGGACGGCCGCCGGGGTCAGTAGCCCCGGCGCGGAGCGGGCGGCAGGGCCGCCGGGATGTGCTGCATCATCCCGGTCTGGTGCTGCCGCCCGCCGCCGTATCCGGACCCCGAGGTGCCGGCGGTGGCGTACGAGGGCTGCGGGGACGGGACGGGCACGTACGCGGGCTGCCAGGACTCGCTCTGCTGCCATGCGGAACCGTTCCAGCCGCTCCCGTACGAGCCGACGCCGTAGGAGCCGCCGTACGGGACGCAGGTGTACGAGGACCCGTACGAGAACGCCGTGAAGCCGAGGTCCTCCTCGCCGGAGCGGTCGCCCGGCAGGGTCCGGAAGGCGCGCAGGTACTCGGAGTACAGCGTGTCGTAGATCGGGGTGTGCGAGGCGGCCGGTGCGAGGTCCCGGTCCCGTGCGGGGCGCATCGGGGGGACGCTGCTCGGATGGGACGGGGCGCGGGAGGGGTCGTATGAATGCACGTATCAGCCAACGAACCCGGAGCCCTGCGGATGCGGGGTGAGGGGGCGGAAAACGCAGATCGCCGGGGGTGCGCGGGACGGACCGCGCACCCCCGGCGCATGCCGCCCGGCCCCCTCGCGTGGGGCGGGCGGCCGTCTCCGGAGGGGAGATGGGGACGGGCTCGGCCCCCCGTACCGGCCGCTGGTACGGGGGCTCAGGCGCCCGGGGTACCGGCCAGCGGCATGGAGGCGGCGACCAGCTTGCCGTTGCTCGCGGCCTTGTCCAGGGCGTCGCGGAGCAGGTCCTCGCGCGGCTGCTGGCCGATGGAGCCGAACGGGGCGGCGTAGATGAGCACGCGCTGGGTCTTGTTGACGGCGGCCCGCCAGCCGTCGGTGACGCTGAGCGCCTGGTGCGCCTGCCACCAGGCGACCTGGGGGCCGCCGGCGGCGCCGGGCTGGAGTACGGCGTGCAGCTGGCCGGCGGCGAGGAGCACCGACCAGCCGGCGAGCGCGGAGGGCACCTCGTCGGTGTCGGTGACCGGGATGAAGCCCTGCTCGATGAGGAGCGGCAGGAAGTCGTCGCCGGGGCCGGTGGTGCCGGGGCGGGCGATCGGGCCGGTGGGCTCGACGACCAGGGCCGGGTGCAGCTCGCCGCGGATCAGGACCAGGCCGCTGGTGATCCCGAGGACGGCCTGGCCGCCGGGGACGGACTGCGGGACGTCGACGGCGGTCCCGTCGGTCTGGGGGGCGGGGCTGTCGCCGGTGATGCTGCGGACGGCGCCCTGGAGCTGCTCCTCGGAGACCGTGACGACCTGGGAGGGGATGCAGCTGGCGTGGGCGAAGGCCAGCACCGCGGTCTCGTCGCCGACGAAGAGCACCGTGCTCGTGGGGTCGGTCTCGGGGTCGCCGGGGGTGCGGCAGGAGGTGCAGTCGTAACTGCGCGGGGCGTCGTCGCCGGTGAGCAGCCTGTCGGCCTCTTCGTCACCGATCTCTTCACGTACCTCAAGACTGACGTCGAGCATGCGCGGCACGGGGTGGCTCCTCATTCGTGCGGAGGCCGGGGGGTTCCCGGCTCGCCGGGCTCAACGGAGGAGCGGTGGCCGGGGTCACGCCGTTTGAGGGAACGGAATCGAACCGGCCACCCGGACGAGTGAACGGATCGGGCGGCGCTTTGTTTTAGTGGCAACTGTTGTTTGGTTGTGCGCAGTTGACGGCTGATGGTGGCCGTTTGGGGGAGGGGTGGTGGTCGGCCGTCCGGGTGGGGCGCCGGGATGTGCCGCGTGGCGGGCGGGTCGGGTGGGGCGGGGGCTGCATAGCGTGACGCGATGCCCGCACTCTGTTTCCGGCGAGGGGCCGTTGCCGCGGTCGTGTCCGCCGTGCTGTTCACGCTCGTACCCGTGGCCATGGCCGTCTCCGCGGACGCCGCGGTTCCACCACCTCCGGCGCCAGGGGCTCCGGGAGCCCGGGCGGGGAACGGGACGCGGGACTGCGGGCCGGGCGGGCAGTGGCCGTGGGACTGCGTCGCCGACTGCGAGAGCGGGGGGCGGTGGGCGGTGAACACGGGGAACGGCTTTTACGGGGGGCTGCAGTTCGGGCAGCCGACGTGGGAGGCGTACGGGGGGCTGGCGTACGCGGCGCGGGCGGATCTGGCGAGCCGGGAGCAGCAGATCCGGGTGGCGGAGGAGTTGGTCGCGGTGCAGGGGTGGGAGGCGTGGCCGGTGTGCGCGAAGCGGTACGGGCTGGCGGGGCGGGTGCATGTGGTGCGGGGTGGGGAGACGTTGGAGGGGATCGCGCGGAAGAGGGGGGTGCGGGGTGGGTGGCGGGCGCTGTACGAGGCGAACCGGGGGGTGATCGGGGAGCGGCCGGAGCGGTTGCGGGTGGGGGTGTTCCTGGCCCTGCCGGCGGTCGGCGCGGTGCTGCCGCCGCCGTCGCCATCCCCCTCGGCGTCCCCGTCGCCGTCCCCCTCGGCCGTGCCGGCCGCTGTGCCGAGTCCGGTGGCTTCCGGGGCTTCGGCGCGGCCGGGGCGCTGAGCCGGGGCGGGGCCGGGGGTGCCGCTGCGCGGGGCTGTCCCCTACCCGCCCTTCCACCGTTCCCGCCTCAGTCGCCGGCGCGGCTCACTGCACGGCGCTCCGCGCCCGCGCCTCAAACGCCGGCGGGGCTGGGGGGCGAGTGAGGGTGGGTGGGGAATGGGATTTGGGGTGTGGGGATTTCTCCGAATTCGTCCTGGGGATTCGGTCCGGGGTTTTGGGGACGGGATTGCTATTCGGGGGCGTTGTCGGCAAGCCGTGACACAAGCGTGACCCGGTACGGAGGAACGTCCGGGCGTATGGGTGACGGGCCGTGTATATGAACGGGCGGGGTGGGGTGTGCGTACCGGCCCCGCGGGTGGGTCAGCCGCCGGTGGCCGGGCGGGCCGAGGCGCTGCGGGTGGCCGGGCGCTCGGTGTGGGCCGGGCGGCGGCTGCCCGCCGGGGTGACCGGGGTGCGTTCCGAGCGGATCACGTGCGGGCGGGCCGTCGGGTGGGTGGTGGGCCGGGCGGTGGGGGAATGCCCGGCCGGGGCTGCCGCCACCGGTTCCGGGTGGGCGCGCTCCGGCCGCCACTTCCCGCCCGCGGACAGCAGCGGGGTGAGCGCGGCGGCGACGGGCTCGGAGACCCGGCCCTCCTCCAGGCGGCGGCGCCACAGCTCGCGCAGCTCGAAGACGTACGCCTCGGCGCGGGCGATCAGCGGCTCGAACCAGGGCAGCGCCAGCATGATCAGCAGCCCGGCGAGCCAGCCGAGCAGGACGTCGCTGACCCAGTGGGTGCCGAGGTAGACGGTGGTCGCGCCGACGCTCAGCGAGACGACGGCGGACAGCAGGGACAGCACCCGCCGGGTGACCGAGGTGGAGGCCAAGTAGGCCAGGATCCCCCAGGTCACGACGGCGTTGGCGGTGTGGCCGGAAGGAAATATATCGCCGCCCGCGAAGAGCTCGGCGGAGCCGATCTGGGTGGCGTAGTGCGGACCGAGCCGGCCGAGGCCGAGCTTGACCGAGCCGACCGTGATGTTCAGCAGCAGCAGCGCCACGCCGAGGGTGATCAGCGGGCGGAGGGTGTGCTGGCGCCAGGAGCGCCAGCCGAGCCAGGCCGCGACCATCACTGCCGTGGGTCCGCGCTGGCCCAGGACGACGAGATAGTCGAGGAAGGCGTGCAGCTGCGGCCACTGCTCGTAGGGCCGGAAGAACATGATCTGCCAGTCCAGCCGGACGAGCCAGGACGTCGTCAGCACGGCCACGACGATCGCGAGGTAGCACGCGAGCAGCGCGGCCAGGAGCACGACGCGGTGCCGGCTCATCCGCGGTGTCTGCAGATGAGCCGGTCGCTCTGGTTCCCGGTCCAGCCGGGCGAACACCGGCTCCAGACGGGTCAGCAATTGGTCGGTACGCACTCAATCGACGTTACCGCGCGGCGCAGCGCGGCCCGGTCGAATCGCGGGCTTTGTGATGACCATGTGATGTGGAGTGCGTCTCACGCGGAACTTAATTCCCGCTATTTCGACGCCCGTTGGAACTGTGCCGATTCAACTCCGGGAGTGCTGCCGCCGCAATTATCCGCATACTTACCTCCGGCTTATTGCCGCAGGTCAATTCCTTTGCGCAATCATGGATTGGAATGATCCGTTCCGTGATCATGGAGGACCGGATCCGTTCAGCCAGAAGGCCCCGTAGACCGCCGACGCCGCCGCGAGCGCCCCCAGCAGCGCCACCGTCCGCCCCGGCCGCCACCGGGCCAGCGCCACCGCCGCCGGCAGCAGCAGCGGGAACGCCGGGAGCAGCAGCCGGGGCTTGGAGCCGAAGTACCCCGAGGCGCACAGCGCCAGGGCCATCACGACGCCGCCGTACACCAGCAGTGCGGCCGGCTGCCGCTGCCGTACGCACAGCCGGTACGCCCACAGCACCAGCAGCACCCCCGCGACCAGCCCGATCCCGGCGAGGAAGGCGGGGGAGGCCAGCCGCGCCCCGACGAAGCGGGCGAAGGCCCAGCCCCCGTCGAAGCCGTTGCCCCAGCCCGCCTGTACGTCCAGGTACCCCAGTGGTCCGCCGCCGGCCCGGGCCCCGGCCCACAGTGCGTACGCCGCCGCGCCCAGCGGGGCCAGCAGCGCTCCGGCCGCCGTCCGCCACGAGCCCGCGCCGCGCCGCCACGCCAGCGCCCCGGCCACCCACACCGCCGCGACCACCGCCGCTCCGACCGGGCGGGTCAGCCCCGCGCCGGCCGCCAGCAGGCCGGCGGTGATCCAGCGCCCGCGCTGGACGGCGTACAGGGACCAGGCGGCGAGGGCGGTGAACAGCGACTCGCTGTACGCCATGGACTGGACGATCCCGACCGGCAGCGCCGCCCACAGCGCCGCCGCGCACACCCCGGCCCGCCGCCCGTACAGCAGGTCCGCCACCGCGAAGATCCCCCAGGCGGCGGCGAGCCCCGCCACCGCCGAGACCACCAGGCCCGCCGACCCGTACGAGAGCCCGGTGGGCGCCGCCACCAGCCGTTCCAGCCACGGCAGCAGCGGGAAGAAGGCCAGGCTGGAGTGGACGGCCCCGCCCGGCAGGACCACCTCGTACCCGTACCCGCCTGCGGCGACCCGGGCGTACCAGAGCGAGTCCCAGCGGGCCGACAGCAGCGTGTGCGGGCTGCTGCCCGCCGCAGCGCTCCACGCGCCGAGCACGGCCAGCCCGAGCAGCCGCACCGCCGCGAAGGCGGCGAGCGCGGGCGCGGCCCGGCGTGGGCCGGGTTCCTCGACGGGTACTTCGTCCACGGGCGCAGTTCTCACGCACACGAGTATCGACGGTGCGTACGAGGGCCCCCGCACCAGAACCACGAGGCGTGAGCGGGCGTGTACGAGGAGGTGAGGACACGGCGGGGGGAGTGGCGCACACCACAGCGCGGGCGGCACCGGCGTGAGAGCTTGACCACGTGCCCGGCGCGCGCGCTCGCGTACGCTGACCCTTCACTCGCGTGTCGATGCCGGACCCCGTTGGACGCCGCCCAGCGCACCACCCGCGGCGGCGCAACGACGCTGGTCCGCCGAGTGCGAGGGATCACCAGGGAGGTACAGGCATGTCGGGCACGCACATGACCGGCGACAGGAACCCTTCCCTGCGGCAGCGGATCGACGCGGCCTCCGGCGGGGCCAACCGCTGGCTCGTCCTGGCCGTCCTGTGCGTCAGCCTCGTGCTCGTCGCCCTCGACGCGACCATCCTGCACGTGGCCGTCCCCTCCGTCACCGAGGACCTGCGCCCCGGCCCGATGGAACTCCTGTGGATCGTCGACGCCTACCCGCTGGTCTGCGCCGCCCTGCTGATCCTCTTCGGCACCCTCGGCGACCGCGTCGGCCGCCGCCGGATCCTGCTCCTCGGTTACGGCCTCTTCGGCGTGGCCTCCGCCATCGCCGCCCTCGCCCACGACGCCCAGGTCCTGATCGCCGCGCGCGCCCTGCTCGGCGTCGGCGGCGCGATGATCATGCCCGCCACCCTGTCGATCCTGCGCCAGGTCTTCCCCGACCGGCGCGAGCGGGCCCTCGCCATCGGCATCTGGACCGCCGTGGCCGCGATCGGCGCGGCCAGCGGGCCGGTGCTCGGCGGTTTCCTCGTCCAGCACTACTGGTGGGGCTCCGTCTTCCTCATCAACATCCCGCTGATGGCGCTGATCCTGCCGCTCGGACGCCGGCTGCTGCCGGAGTCGAAGGGCTCCTGCGACGGGCCCTGGGACGTGCTCGGCGCGCTGACGGCCGCCGTCGGCGTGCTCGGCGCGGTGCTCGGCATCAAGCGGATCGGCGCCGAACGGGACCTCACCGACGCCTGGGCGCTGGTCCCGCTGGTGCTCGGGGTGGCGCTGCTGGTCCTCTTCGTACGCCGCCAGAAGCAGCGCGAGCACCCGCTGATCGACATGCGGATGTTCTCCCGCGCCGCGTTCTCCACCTCCGTCGGCTGCATCGTGCTCGCCATGCTGGCACTGGTGGGCCTGGAGCTGATCGCCGTCCAGTACCTCCAGCTGGTGCTCCGGCTGAGCCCGCTGGAGACCGGCCTGCGGCTGCTCCCGCTGACCTTCGCCGCGATGGCCGCGGGGGCCACCGGCTCGTACACCCTCCAGCGGGTCGGCCCGCGCACCATGGTCTCGCTGGGCTTCGTCCTGACGGCCGGGGCCGTGCTGCTGCTGACCCTGATGGGGCAGCAGGACCGGCCGGTGCTGCTGACCACCGGGTTCGTCCTGCTCGGCTTCGGCCTGCAGACCACCCTGTTCGCCGCGTACGAGTCCATGCTCAGCGAAGCCCCGGCGGACAGCGCCGGCGGCGCGGCCTCCATAGGCGAGACCTCGTACCAGCTCGGCGCGGGCATGGGCATCGCGCTGCTCGGCAGCGTGATGAACGCCGCCTACGCGCCCGGCCTCGCGCACGTCCCCGGGGTCCCTGCCGAGGACGCGCGCGACGCCGCGCACTCGCTGGGCGAGGCCTACCAGATCGCCGCCCACCTCGGCGGCGCGGCCGGGGAGTCCCTGCACGCCGCCGCCCGGCACGCCTTCGTACACGGGCTGCACGTGACCCTGGCGGTCAGCGCGGGCCTGCTCCTCGCGGGGGCCGTGATGGCGCTGAAGCTGCCGCGCACGGTGGAGGCCGCCGCCGAACCGGACCGCGGTGAGACCGGTGACGCGGCCGCCGTACGCCTGCCCGCTCAGTGCGCCGGCGCCCCGCTCCCCGACCCGTCCGCCGGTGCGCGGATCCCCGCGCCGGGCGCCCCCGCCCGCGACCGGGCCGCCGACGGACGGCCGGGCCGCCGCAGCGCCTGAGGGCACGCGCGGAAAACCCGGGGTGGACCCGGAGCGGGGCCGAGGACAGACTTGCGCTGCTGGGTTCCGTTCCACGTGCCTGCCGGGAGGCCCCTCTTGTCCGCGTCGTCTGTGCCGTCTGCGTTCTCCGCCTCGAAGACCCCCTTCGTGCCCACCGATCCGCTCGGGCTCGACGAGCTGCTGAGCCCCGAGGACCTCGCCGTCCGCGACACCGTCCGCTCCTGGGCCGCCGACCGGGTCCTGCCGCACATCGCGCAGTGGTACGAGGACGGCGCACTCCCCGGCATCCGCGACCTGGCCCGCGAACTCGGCTCCCTCGGCGCGCTCGGCATGTCCCTGACGGGCTACGGCTGCGCGGGCGCCAGCGCCGTCCAGTACGGCCTGGCCTGCCTGGAGCTGGAGGCCGCCGACTCCGGGATCCGCTCGCTGGTCTCCGTACAGGGCTCGCTGGCCATGTACGCGATCTGGAAGTACGGCTCCGAGGAGCAGAAGGAACGCTGGCTGCCCGGCATGGCGGCCGGCGAGCTGATCGGCTGCTTCGGGCTGACGGAGCCCGACGTCGGCTCCGACCCGGCCGCGATGCGCACGTACGCCAAGCGTGACGGCACCGACTGGGTCCTGAACGGCCGCAAGATGTGGATCACCAACGGTTCGGTGGCCGCCGTCGCGGTCCTCTGGGCGCAGACCGACGAGGGGATCCGCGGCTTCGCCGTCCCCACCGGCACGCCGGGCTTCTCCGCGCCGGAGATCAAGCACAAGTGGTCGCTGCGCGCCTCGGTGACCAGCGAACTGCTGCTGGACGACGTACGGCTGCCCGCGGACGCGGTCCTTCCGGGCGTCACCGGCCTCAAGGGGCCGCTGGGCTGCCTCAGCCACGCGCGGTACGGGATCATCTGGGGGTCGATGGGCGCGGCGCGCGCCAGCTTCGAGTCGGCGCTCGACTACGCCCGCACGCGCGAGCAGTTCGGCAGGCCCATCGGCGGCTTCCAGCTCACCCAGGCCAAGCTCGCGGACATGGCGCTGGAGCTCCACAAGGGCATCCTGCTCGCCCACCACCTGGGCCGGCGGATGGACGCGGGCACCCTGCGGCCGGAGCAGATCAGTTTCGGCAAGCTCAACAACGTCCGCGAGGCCATCGACATCTGCCGCACCGCGCGGACGGTCCTCGGGGCCAACGGCATCTCGCTGGAGTACCCCGTCATGCGGCACGCCACCAACCTCGAATCGGTGCTCACCTACGAGGGCACCGTCGAGATGCACCAGCTGGTGCTGGGCAAGGCGCTCACCGGGCTCGACGCCTTCCGGTGAGGGCCCCGCTCAGCTCTGGTTGAAGAAGTCGCGGGCGCGGCCGCCCGCCTCGCCGGTGACGATCTGGGTGTCGGCCGGGGTCAGGAGGAAGACTCTGGTCGCCACCCGCTCGATCGAGCCGCGCAGCCCGAAGGTCAGACCGGCCGCGAAGTCGACCACGCGCTTCGCGTCACCCGGGTCCATCGAGGAGAGGTTCACGATGACCGGGACGCCTTCGCGGAACAGCTCGCCGATGCCGCGCGCGTCACGGAAGCCGTCGGGGGTGACGGTCGCGATCCGGCGGCCCTGCTCGACGGCGGACTCCGAGGCCACCTTGACGCGCGGGTCGGTGACCCACTGGTCGCCCGGGCCCGAGACCGACCCCTGCTGGCGTTCCACCGCCTCCGCGTAGTCGTCGTCGTAGTACCGCTCGTCGTCGCTGTCCTCTACGAGACCCAACCACGCACTCGCCTTGCGTACCGAACCCATGGACGCCTCCTTTCACCGTGGCCAGTCTGTCTTCTTCTCCGCTGCCCCCATCGTCGTCCATGATGCTGACAACGCGCCAAGTGGATAGCCGCCGCGCAGGGGTTTCGTGACGGGACTGGTGCAGAACATCCGTTGCACGACTAAGGTTTCCGCCGCACTACCGCTGCTGACTGAGTGAAAATACGACCACGGCCGCCGACCGGGTGAGCTGCTGGGACGTACGGGTGAACGGCCGGGCTGGTTACGATGCCCCCGCAACACCGTATGGCGCACGGGGGAACCGGATTTGTTCGGCATTGTCAGACCTTGCTCGCACCGTCTCGGCGAGAGGTTCACAGCGGAGTGGACGGCCCATCTGTGCGGGCTGTGCCTGGCACTTCGCGGTGACCACGGCCAGTTCGCCCGGGTGGTCACCAACTACGACGGGCTCCTGGTCTCCGTTCTGACGGAGGCTCAGTCGGGCCCGCTGCCCGGGGCGCGGCGCACCGCCGGGCCCTGCCCGCTGCGCGGCATGCGCACCGCCCCGGTGGCCAACGGCGAGGGCGCGCGGCTGGCCGCCGCCGTGTCGCTGGTGCTGGCCTCGGCGAAGGTGCGCGACCACGTGGCCGACCGGGACGGGCTGTTGGCCCGGGCCCCGATCGCCGCCGCCGCGCGCCGGGTGGCCCGCGGCTGGGACCGGGCCGGTGCCCGTACCGGCGCGTCGCTCGGCTTCGACACGGCCGTCCTCGTTGACGCCGTGGACCGGCAGGGGGGCATCGAGACCCTGGCGGGCCCCGGCACGCCCGTCCTCGCCGTCACCGAGCCGACGGAGACGGCCACGGCGGCCGCCTTCGCCCATACCGCGGTCCTCGCGGGACGGCCCGGCAACGCGGCGCCGCTCGCCGAGGCGGGCCGGTACTTCGGGCGGCTCGCGCACCTGCTGGACGCCGTCGAGGACCAGGCCGCAGACGCGGCCTCCGGCGCCTGGAACCCGCTCACCGCCACCGGCACCTCCCGGGCCGAGGCGCGTCGGCTGTGCGACGACGCGCTGCACGGGATACGGCTGGCGCTGCGCGAGGCGGAGTTCGCCGATGCCGGCCTCGCGCACCGGCTGCTGGCGCACGAGCTGCGCACCTCGGTGGACCGCGCCTTCGGCACCGGCGGCTGCGGCCACACCGCCGCGAACGCCACCGGACCGGGGTACGGGGCCGCGCCCCAGGGGTACGGGGATCCGCGGGCGGGTCGGCCGCACGGTGCCCCGTACGGTCCGTACGGGGGCGGCCAGAACCCCTATGCCCCGGCCGCCCCCGGCGGGCCCGGGCTGCCGCCGACGGGTCCCGGCGGGGGCGGCGGCTTCGGCGGGTTCCCGCCGCCCTCGCGGAAGCCGCGCCGCGGGCTGCTGGCGGGCTGCGCGGTGGCCGTCGGGCTGTTCTGCACCTGCCGGCTGTGCTGCACCGACCACGAGGGCCCGTGGTCCCGCGAGAAGCGGGACGCGTGGTGCGACGGCTGCGATTGCGGCGATTGCGGCAATTGCTGCGACTGCGGTGATTGCTGTGACGGGTGCGACTGCTGCGATTGCGGGTGTGACTGCGGCTGCTGAACCCGCGTCAGCCCGCCTCGGCCCGCGGCTCCCACAGGTCCGGACGGGGTACCAGGGGGTTCCCGGCCCGTCCCGCGTGGAAGGGTTCTGCCGCATGAATGACGAACGGGAACCCCACGCCTGGCGGGAGTGGCACGAGCAGCGGACCGCCACCGTCTCCGCCCCCTACGGACCGCTCGCGCTGACCGGTACCCACTGGCTCGCGGACTACCCGGATGGTCGAATTCCGGCCGTTCCGGGGCAGTGGCGCGCCACGGCGTCCGGGGTGGCGCTGAACGCCGCCGCCGGGGACGGCCTCGTGCTCGACGGCCGCCCCTTCGCCGGGGAGGCCGTCCTGGCTCCCGACGGGGGCGCGCCCGCCGGTTCCCGTACCGCCTCCGGCAGGCGGCGGTTCGTCGTCATCCGGCGCGAGGGGGAGTGGGCGCTGCGCGTCTTCGACCCCGACGCCCCGGCCCGCGCCGCCTTCCGGGGCGTCGAGGCGACCCCCTACGACCCGGCGTACGCGTTGCCGGGCCGTTTCCGCCCGTACGGTGAGCAGCGCACCGTGCAGGTGGAGAACGCCGACGGACGCGAGCGCGGGCTCGGCCTCGGCGGTGAGCTGACCTTCTCCCGGGCGGGGGAGGAACACACCCTCCGGGTGGCCGTGGACGAGGACGACGGCAGCCTCTGGGCCGTCTTCGCCGATGCCACGGCAGGCCGTTCGAGCTATCGCTTCCGCTTCCTGCGGCCGGGCGTGCCGGCTGCGGACGGCCGCATCACGGTGGACCTGAACCGGGCGCTGCTGCCGCCCTGTGCGTTCGCCGACCACTTCGTGTGCCCCTTTCCGCCACCGGGGAACACGCTGCCCTTCGAGGTCGCCGCGGGGGAGCGACGGCTGAAAGGCGCCCTTGCCGCCGATGACTGACCGACAGGACACTCCCGTCAGCGTCATCCGGCGGACTTGTCAGGGGCACGGCGAAAACGTACGGGGAACCCCGTACGTCCCGCCCCGCCCCGCTCCGCCGCTCACGGGCTCCGGCGCCCCCCACCCTGCCGGGCCCCCGACCCCCTTCCGGGAGGACGTGAAGTGAGGAACACCAAGATGAGCCGAGTCCGGCTGCTCGCCATTGCCGCCGGCCTGGCCGCCGTCGCCGGGCTCGCCGCGCCCACCGCCGCCAGTGCGGACGCCGGCGACGAGGGCTACAGTCCCGCCCGTCTCGCCGCCGCCGGGGCATCCGTCCTGCGCGCCGACGTCGCGGGCACGGCCTGGCAGACCGACCCCGCCACCGGGACCCTCGTGGTCACCGTCGACTCCACGGTCACCAAGGCCGACCTCGCCCGGATCCGCCACGAGGCCGGACCCGACGCCGGAGCCCTGCGCATCGAACGCACCCCCGGCAAACTGCGCAAGCTGCTCTCCGGCGGCGACGCCATCTACGCCAGCAGCTGGCGCTGCTCGCTCGGCTTCAACGTCCGCAGCGGCAGCAACTACTACATCCTCACCGCCGGACACTGCACCGACGGCGCGGGCACCTGGTGGACCAACTCCGCCCACACCAGCGTCATCGGCTCCACCGTCGGCTCCAGCTTCCCGACCAATGACTACGGCCTGATCAAGTACGCCAGCAACACGCCGGTCCCCTCCGGCACCGTCGGCAGCCAGGACATCACCAGCGCCGTCGACGCCACCACCGGCATGTCCGTCACCCGCCGCGGCTCCACCACCGGCATCCACGGCGGCACCGTCACCGGTCTCAACGCCACCGTCAACTACGGCAACGGCGACGTCGTCTACGGCATGATCAAGACCAACGTCTGCGCCGAACCCGGCGACAGCGGCGGCCCCCTCTACTCCGGCTCCCGCGCCGTCGGCCTCACCTCCGGCGGCAGCGGCAACTGCTCCTCGGGCGGAACCACCTACTTCCAGCCCGTCGTCGAAGCGCTGAACGCCTACGGCGTCAGCGTCTACTGACCCGCCCGGACCCCCCTCCACCCGGTCCGGCCGACCCGCGCGCCCCCGTCGGCCCCCTGGACGTCCTCCCGCCTTCTGGGAGGATGTCCAGGCAACCGGGTCCACGGGGGAGGCGGGTTCCGCATGCAGGCGTCCACATGAAGCGCATCGGAGTGACCGGCCACCGGTCCATCCCCGCCGAGGCCCTCGGCCACGTCGAAGAGGGACTGCGCACCGTACTGGACAGCCGCCAGGGTCCCCTGGAAGCCCTCTCCAGCCTCGCCGACGGAGCCGACCAGCTCTTCGCCGACATCGCCCTGCGGTGCGGCGCCGACCTCACCGTCGTGATTCCCAGCGGGGACTACGAGGACACCTTCGAGGACCCCGCCGCCCTGGCCCGCTACCGTCGGCTGCGCCACCGGGCCACCCAGGAGGTCCGGATGGCCTTCGCCCGCTCCACCGACGAGGCCTACTACGCGGCCGGCACCTACATCGCCGACTCCTGCGACCGGCTCGTCGCCGTCTGGGACGGCCTCCCGGCCCGCGGGCACGGCGGCACCGCCGAGATCGTCGCCTACGCCCGCGCCCTCGGCAAACCCGTCACCGTCCTGTGGCGCGAGGGCGTGACCCGCGACTGAGCCCCGCCCCGCCCCGCCGCGTACCGCCTCAACTGCTGTGCCGGGCCAGCCAGTCCGTGTGCTGCGGGGACACGTACCGCTCCGTCTCGTAGACCGCCGACGGCCACTGGTCCTCGGTGATCGTCGTCTGCATCACGACCATCATCGCCGACAGGTCCTGCTCGATCAGGGTGTGCGCCTCGATCAGCGGATGGTGGCGCCGCACCTCGTTCCAGGCGATCGCCGCCGCCGCGGCCGCGCTCAGCAACCCCGCCGGCAGCGGCCCCGTCCCCTCACCGAACGCCCCGACCAGCGCGAACAGCAGCGCCAGACAGGTCAGCAGCACGATCGTCCACGCCCACAGCGCCGTCGCCCGCCGCGAGCCCTCCGTCTTGCGCTGGTACCAGTTGCGCTGCTCGATCAGCCGGTCGCGGACGTACGTCTCCCGGCGCACCGCGTACTCCCGGCCGCGCAGCCGCTGCATCGCCCCCGTGATCTCCGCGCCCTCCGGCACCAGGCCCTCCGCACGGGGATCGCGCCAGCCCATCTTGCGCAGCTCGTCCAGCCCCTTCTCCAGCCTGGCCCGGTACGCTTCCCGCGCCCCGGCCGCCTCGCCGGCGAACGGCGCCCCGTGCACCGCGTACCGCCACGCCAGGGACTTGACGAACTCCGCCGCGCTGCGGTTGAGCTGCCACTGCGGCCGGGCCCGGCGCCGGGTCGCCCGTACGCCCACGGCCAGCACCCCCGCGTACGCCAGCGCGCTGAGCGCCCCGAACACGTGCAGCGAGCCCACGGCCGGACCGGCCGGCAGGGCGGCGGCCCCCGCGGCGGCGACCAGCAGCAGCAGCTGGGCGCGCGTCGCCTGGGTGGACTCCCGCTGCCGGGAGACCGCCGCCCGGTCGGTGTGGTGGAAGAGGGCCGGCAGGTCCTCGTTGCGAAAGGTCGTGCTGTCGCTCACAGCGCCCCCTGATGTCGGGTGGCTGGCGGCGGGGACCCCACGGCCGCGGGGCCCGCCGCCCGCCGTCGGATCACACCGCGAGCGGCTCCAGGTCCCGGTGGACCCGCCGCTCGTCCCGGGCGTACCGGGTCAGACCGTGCTCTTCCCCGAGGAGGCGGGCCAGCTCCGCGACCGTCTCCGCCCGTACCCGGGCCGCCTCCTCCTTACGGCCCAGCATGTCCAGGCTGACCGCCATGTTGGAGGCGCTCGCCAGGGTCTCGGGGTGGTGCGTCCCGAGCACCTCGCGCAGCCGCCGCACCGCGGTCCGCTCCAGCGCCAGGGCGCCCTCCGGATCACCGAGGTCGGCCAGGGCGTTGGCCAGGTTCAGGTGCGCGAACACCGTGTGCGGGTGGTCGTCGCCCAGCACCTCGCGCATGCCGGCGATCGTTTGGCGCAGCATCGGCTCCGCCGTCTCCGGCGCGCCGGTGCCCCAGTGGAAGACCGCCAGGTTGTTGGCGGCCGCCAGGGTGTACGGGTGCTTCTCGCCCGGCACCTTCACGTACTCGTCCACCACCTCCTGCGCCAGGTCCCGGGCCGCGCCCGCGTCACCCGTCGCGAACAGGTCCGCGGCCAGGTTCAGCTCGCAGGCCAGCAGGTCCGGATTGACCGCGGTGTACTTGGCCCGGTACCGGTTGCGGGTCGCCGTCGTCAGCCGCAGCGCGTCCTCCAGCTCGCCCGCCCGCCGCAGCGACACCGCCAGGTTCTTCGCCGCCGCCAGGGTGCCCGGGAAGGCCCGGCCGAGCGTGCGCTTGTAGATGTCGTACGTCCGGCTCAGCAACTGCACCGAATCGTCGTAGCGGCCCACCTCGCGCAGGTCCCGGGCCAGGTTCTGCGCCGAGGACAGCGTGTACGGGTGGTCCGGGCCCAGCACCTCGGTGCGCCGGTCGAAGACCTCCTGGTCGATCTCCCGGGCCCGGGCGTACTGGCCGACCATGCGCAGGTTGAGCGCCAGGTTGTTCGCGGCGGCCAGGGTGCGCGGATGCGCCTCGTGGAAGATCTGCCCGAAGCCCTCGTGCGCCGCCGTCGCCAGCTCCATCGCCTCCCCGTAACGGCCCATCGCCCCCAGGTCCATCGCGAGACCGCTGGTGGTCATGTACGTGTGGGGGTGCGAGGGGCCCAGGGCCGTGCGCTGCCGCTCCAGGGTGACCTCGTCCAGCTCCTTCGCCTCCACGAACCGGCCCTGCGAGCGCAGGATGTTCGAGAGGTGGAAGCGCAGGTACAGGTACTGCAGGTCGTCGTTGCCGAGGGTCTCCTTCCAGGTCTCGCGCAGCTCCTCGCCCAGCGTGTACGCCGCCTTGAAGTCGCCGCGCTTCCACAGGTAGCGCACCCGGTCGATGAGCAGCCGGCGGGTCTCCGGCTCCTTGCAGAAGCGGGCCTCCGAGGGGCTCAGGTGCGGCCAGATCGTGTTGAAGCGGGGCCAGGTCGCCGGGTTGTCTATCGGCTCGTCGTCATCGGGCCGGGCCCCCGCCAGGATCCGGTGCACCGCGTGCCGCGCCTCGCGCTGCTCCTCCTCGCTCAGCTGCGCCCGGATCACGGCCTGCACCAGCCGGTGCACCTGGATGCTGTTGCCGACCTGGTCCACCTTGGCCATCGCGAACCGGCCGATCTCCCGGATCACCCGGCCCAGCACCAGCTTCTCCTGGAGGGAGGGGTCGTACGGCTTGAGCGCGTCGATCATCTCCTTGCTGTACAGCAGGTTCGCCGAGATCGGCTCCGGTGCGAAGAACGCGCACAGCTGGAGCAGCCGCACGGCGGCCGGAGAGCGGGACTGGAGCCGTTCGATCGACACGTTCCAGGTGGCCGCCACCGGCTCCGGATAGCCGGGCGGCTGGTTCAGGGCCAGCACCCGCGCGGCCTGCCGGCCCAGCTGCTCCAGGTACGCGGACACCGGCGTGGCCGTCTCCGCGATCCACGCCCCCGCCTGCTCGACGGCGAGCGGCAGGTCGCCCACCGCCACGGCCACCTGCTCGGCGTCCTCCTTGGTCAGTCCCGGGGCCCGGCGCTGGAGGTGCTCGATGGACTCCTCGCGCAGGAAGACGTCCACCGGCAGCGCGTCCCCGTACTGCGACCAGGACTGGTTGCGGGAGGTGACCAGCACGTGCCCCGGACCGCCCGGCGGGAAGAACCGCTTGAGGGTCTCCGGGTCGTCGGCGTTGTCGAAGACCAGCAGCCACCGCGAGGTGGGCATCCCGCGCCGCAGCAGGTCGATCGCCTCCTGGGAGGCGGCCGACATGTCCTCGCCGGTCTGCGCGCCGAGCCGGACGGCCAGCTCCGCGAGGGCGGCGACCACGTCGTCGGTCTGCTCCGAGGAGATCCACCAGACCAGGTCGTAGTCGGCCATGAACCGGTGCACGTACTCCAGCGCCACCTGCGTCTTGCCGACGCCGCCGAGCCCGTACAGCGTCTGCGGCTGCGGCAGCACCACCGCCATGCCGCCGCCGAGCTGGTCGCGCATCCGCTCCAGGACGATGCCGCGCCCGGTGAAGCCGGGGTTGCGGGGCGGCGCGTTCCAGATCTTCGGGACGGTCCCCGGGAAGCGGGGGCCGGGCCGGGAGGCGCTCGCGACGCTGTCGGGCAGGGCCGCCGGGCGTTCCACGGCGCGCAGCAGGGCGGTGGTGGCGTGCACCTCGTCCAGGCGGAACAGGTCGACCGGGTTGCGGTCGATGTAGGGGGTCGCCAGGCGTACGTCGCCCACCCGCAGCGGCACCAGCCGGCGGCGGCCCCCGGTCGGGTCCTCGGCGGCGGCGCGGTTCCACACGTCCACGGCGCGGTCCGACTTGAGGTAGGCGCTGGAGAGCAGCACCACGGTCCGGGCGGCGGTGTCGACACCGAGCCCAGCCCCCAGCGTGTCCCCGGGGGCGGCGCCGGGGGAGCGTTCGGCTGAGACGTCGCGGGGGACGACCCGGAAGCCGGCCCGGGTGAGGACCGATTCGACCCAGTCGGCCCACATCCGGTTCTCGGCGACGTAGGAGAGGAACAGGTCGGCGGGCAGGGCCGGGCGGCGCCGGGTGAAGGCGTCCCTGATCCGCAGCCGGACCTCCTCGCCGACGGCCGGCATGGAGGTGATCTCGCCGCCGGTGACCACCGTGGTGAGCCGTTCGAAGGCGGACAGCAGGGAATTGGTGAGCCCGGCCTCGTCGCCGAAGGTGGCCAGGGTCTCCTCGTAGGCGTAGTAGGGGCGGTACGGGATCTCCACCGCGCCCCAGTAGGCGCTGAGTTCGTCGCCGACGAGGCCGCCCGGGAAACGGTCGAACTTCAGCCGGGCCAGGGCGCGGCCCGCGTCGGCCTTCTCCTTCTCGCCCTCGTCGATGCGCATCGGCACCGGGTAGATGGTGATGCCCCGGTCGTTGAACCGCTCGTCGATCTGGCGGGCGACGGAGGCGGCGCCGTCGATGGACTGGTCGGAGAGGGTGAAGCAGTCGACCAGGACGTCGGGGAGGTGGACGGTGCAGATGTCGGCGATGTCGGAGAGGCCGGTGCGGCTGTCGATCAGGACGTAGTCGTAGTTCCGCTTCATGTCGGCCCGCAGGGCGTCGAAGAAGAGGCCGCCGCCGAGCCGGTCGTAGAAGTTGTCCCAGTCGAAGGTGGACACGGTCGCCGAGTACTCGCGGTTCTGCCGGCCCGCCGAGACGAAGTCGAGGGTGCCGCCGTCCGGGAACTCCCAGCCGAGGGTCTCCGGGGTGAGGGAGACGGCGTGCGGCTGGATCCGGGCGTAGTCCTTGTGCCAGTCGTCGGCGCGCTGCACCGGGCTGGTGGCCGCCCAGGCGTACTCGCTGATCAGGTCGATGACGCCGGTGGTGGCTCCGAGGGTGGAGGGGTCCAGGAAGGGGTGGAAGAAGCGGTGCAGGCCGGGCGCCTCCAGGTCCCAGTCCACGGCGAGGACCCGCTTGCCGTTGGCGGCGAGGATCCAGGCGGTGTTGGCCAGCGCCATCGTGCGGCCCGTTCCGCCCTTGTAGGAATAGAAGGTGACGATGCGTCCGTCTCGGCTGTCACGACTCGCTGTCATCCGCGTCCCCCCGGTGATCGGTGTCGGTGCTGTCGGTTGGTGCGTCTGGCGCGTCTGACGTGTCGGGCGCGTCTGGCGTGTCGGGGCCGCCAGGGCCGCGAGGGCCCTCGGGGCCCTGCCGCACGGAGGGCGGGAAGGGGGCGGGTGGCGGAAACGGCGGGTCGCCCGTCCCCATCGGCCCCAGCAGTCGCGGGCGTTCGGTGGTGGCGTTCCCGGCCGGCAGGTACACCTGCGCGTGTCTGAGGAACTGCTGCGCGGCCGCCTCGACCACCTGCGGCAGGATCTGCCCGAGGGTCTCCATGTTCGCCACCCCGTTGGCCGCGGCCCGGCAGGCGGCCCGGCCCTGGCCCATCTTGACCGGCAGGGTCTCCTCCAGCCGCCGCGCGAGTTCCGCCTCCCGGGCCCGGCCCTGGTGGTCGTAGCGGTTCCACGGCACGACCACGTTGATCCACGGGCGGTGTTCCTGGTCGAAGGCCGCCAGCCGGCGGCGGCGCTGCTCGTCCTCCACCGCCCAGCGGTCGACGATCAGGATCTCCGGCCGGGTCGGCGGCTGCTTGCTGTCGAAGTGCCCGGACTCGTCCTCGAAGGAGGACATCGTGGTCCGGTAGTCGAGGTTCCTGACCAGTTCCTCCGCCACGTACGCGACGGGCCGCTGGGCGACCGGATGGTACGGGTTCCACTCCAGGGCGCTCTCCCCGTAGTACTCGGGGCTGCGGCCCTCCGGCAGGTCGTGCCGGGAGGCGGCGGCGACGGTCACGTGCAGGGTCCGCGCCGGGCCCGGGGCGCCGCCACCGCCCCCGTGCCGGCCGCCCGCGGGGCCGAAGGCGCTGGGCACCAGCCGGTAGTCGAGCGGGCGGACCGGATCGAGGCGGACCGTCTCGGCGACCTTGACGATCCGCCGGGCCAGTTCGTAGACGGCCTGCTCGTACTGGTCGGCGTACCCGCGGAGTTTGATCAGCCCGTACAGCCCGTCGGTGACGTAGCGCTCGCCGAAGGTGGCATGGTTGAACTGCAACCGCTCGGCCGGGCCGGGCAGTTGAGCGGGCGGTACCGGCACCCACAGCGCCGGGACGATGGCCTCGGCCCGCTGGTCGCCCTCCCTGACCGCGCCGTGCTGGATGGCGCGCTGCGCGAAGGCGAACCATTCCCTGCCGCACATCTCACTGGCGAAATAGCGCGGTGAGAACAGGGGGACGAAGACCCGGCAGGTGGCGAGCGCCGCCCCGAGCCGCTCCGACCAGCCCTCGCCGCTGCGTATCTCCCGGTCCATGAAGCCCGCCTCGGAGCCGGCGGGCAGGTCCGTCAGCGCCATGATGTGGTTGCAGAGGTCACGGAACAGCCGCTCCACCCACATGTCGGGATCGGGTCCGCCGGGTCCGAACCTCGGTGTATGCGCATAACTGAGAAAAAAATACGGCTGCACTGATGCGGGCACACGACCCCCGTCCCGAAGATGCGAGCGAAGAAACATCATTCCGGAGCTGCTTCGCCACATCCCCTCGTCGTTCAGTCAATCAGCGTCTGTTTTCGGTCATCCAGCCAACGGCGTGATCGACGGCGTCGGGAAGGGAGAAGAGCACGGCGGGCGCGCCTCCCACCCGCCCCCGGCGCAGCAGGGAGGCGGGGAATGTCCTGCCGATCTCCGCGAAATCCCCGTCGTCCAGCCTGACGTCCTCGTACGAGGTCCAGACGCCCTCTCGTCCTCCCCCTCGCGGACCCCCCGGAAGGTTCACCTTCACCACACAGTCGTACATGCGCAAGGGGGGCTTCGGAATTCGATACTCCGCGAGATGGAAAGCGGTGCAGACCGAAAATCCCACATTGATCATGAGTACCTGTCCCCCCTCCCAGCACATTTTTCCCAGCGGGGAGTCCTCGCCCAGATGGCATTCCATCCGGTGCTCCGCGCACAGCCGGTGCGCGTCCGCCCCGAGCGCCGCGAAGGAGGTCTGCGGGTGGGCGCTGCGGGCCGCCCCCGGGGTGGTGCGGACCGTCTCGGCCAGGACGCCCATGTCCTGGCACGGGGTGCGCGCCGGGTCGAAGGCGGGCATGCGGGCGCGGAACTCCTTGACCTCCGCCTCCGGCAGGTCCGCGATCCGGGCCAGGTGGGAGGTGGAGGTGAGGGAGTTCGCCGTGGTGAACGCCGGGACCATCAGAGTGCCTTCGGGGCCCAGCACCCCGCGCAGGGCGTCGCGCAGCGTCTCGGCGCGCAGGCCGGTCCCGCCCAGGGCGCTGTGCACCAGCAGCCGCTGCCGGGGGCGCACGCCGAGCAGCCGCAGCTGTACCGCCAGTGCGAGGGCCCCGACGGGCCGGCCCGGTAACGACCGCCCGTGCGGCGGCGGCGCCGGGCCGTCGGGTCCGCCCGGAGCGGGCCGGGGCGGGGCGCTCACGCGTACGCCGCCTTCAGTTCCCAGCGCAGCTCCTCCACCAGCCGCTTGCCCGACACCGTCAGCTCGGCCGCCTCCGCGAGCCGGTCCAGGGCGCGGTGGATGCGGTCCGCCCCGTCGGGCTCGTGCGGGGCCGTGGCCCGCCGGTACGCCTCCACCGCGATCCGCTCGTGCACGTCGGCCAGCAGCCGCGACACCGGGACCGGGCGGGTGCGCCACGGCGAGGGGTGCTGCCAGGCCCCGTCCAGCGCGTACAGGTCGGCCACCTCGGTCAGCGCCCGCAGCCGGGCCCGCCGCCACCCGGTCAGCAGGGCCAGCGCGGTCTCCCCTACCCCGGCCGCGTACGGCACCCCGAGCGCCCCCGGGCCGTGCCGGCCGGCCTCGCCCCAGCCCCCGGCGCGCGGACCGCCGGCCAGCGGGGTCAGGGTGCTCAGCCCGGCGGCGGCCGCCCGCGCGAACACCGGGACCGTGCGGTGCAGCAGCGCCCACGCCGCGTCCAGCCGGCCGCGCCACTCGTCGGCCTCCCCGGCACCGAGCCGCAGCCGGGGCGGACGGGCGAAGCAGGTGCGGTACGGGTCCAGGTCCTCCAGTGCCACCGGGTCCGCGTCCGGCCCGGGCGACCAGCTCCGTACGGGCAGCCAGCGCGCGTCCCCCGCCGCCGGGCCGAAGCGGTGCTCGCTGCGCCCGTCCCGTGCCGCGTACCCCTCGCCGGTGTGGCGCAGCGTGGCCCGGCCCTCCGTGCCGGGCTCCCCGAGCCGCAGCAGCCCCAGCGTCGGCAGGTACACCTCGCCGTCCCGGTAGGCCACCTCGGCCGGCAGCTCCAGGGCGCCGCGCAGCACGGCGGCCGCCGCCAGCGCGGCCAGCCTGCGCGCCGCGCCGGGCCGGTCCGCGCGCCCCTCCCGCAGAGCCTCCAGCGCCTCCAGCACCCAGGTACGGGTGAACGGGTGGTCCAGTACGCGGTCCAGCGCGTCCGCGCCCGCCTCTCCGGCCCCCTCCACCGCGGCCAGCAGCTCCCAGGACCGCGCCCAGTCGGGGTCCCCGGCGAGCTCGGTGTGCAGCCGGGCCAGCAGGACCCGGGTCAGCTCCTCGTGGGCCCGGTCGAGCGCGCCGGCGTCGGCCAGCTCGGGGGCGGTGTGCCGGGCGGCGGTGCGCCCCTCCACCCCGTCGACCAGTTCACGCAGGTCGGAGCAGTAGACGGAGGGGTTGTCGAAGCCGTTGGACTCGGCGTAACGGTGGGTGTAGAGCCCGCCGCCGCACGAACGTACGACGGGGCAGCGGCGGCACGTACCGCTGACGCCCGCCAGTCCCAGCTGCCGGGCCCGTACCCCCGGATGGGCGGCGACCAGGTCGAAGGAGTGGTCGAAGACGTTGAACCCGGTGGCGGGGGCCCCCTCGTACGCGCTCTTGAGGGAGTCGGCCTGCTCCAGCGTCCCGTCGGTCTCGACGACCACCAGGTCGGCCGGCGCGAGCCCCAGGGACTCCGTCAGGCCGGGCCCGCCGCGCAGGGTGGACTCCAGGGACTCGAAGAGCCGTACGGGGACCGGCCGCCCCAGCAGCTCCCAGCGGTCGAAGACCCGCAGCAGCCAGCGGGCGTACGCGTCGGGCGCGCCGTCGGGGCGGACCGGCGGGGTCTGCCAGGTTGCGTGGGGGAGCAGGAAGTCCACCCGGGGCGGCGCCAGTTCGACCAGGGCGTCCAGGACGGCGACGGGGTCGTTGGCCACGTCCACGGTGCACAGGAGGCCCTGGTAGAGGTGGCGGTAGGGCTCCGAGCGGAGCAGGGCCACGGCGGCGAGCACCAGGGGATGGCTCGTACGGCCGTCCGCGAAGCGGCGGTGGCGGTCGTTGGCCGCCCGGTCCCCGTCGAGGGAGACGCCCACCCGGACGCCGTACTCGGCGAAGAGGTCCAGGTAACGACGGTCGAGCTGGAGGCCGTTGGTGTGGATCCGCAGGTCGAGGTCCGCGACGCCGGAGAGGGCGCGGGTGAACTCCTCGCACACCAGCCGTAGTCGTCCGGGACCCGCCAGCAGGGGTTCCCCTCCGTGGAGGATCACCGTGACGGAGGGGAGTGCATGGTCACGGGCATGTTCGGCGAGGCGCGACGCGGTCTGGGAAACGACCCCGGGGGAGATCGCCTTCGGCCGGGCCCGCCAGCTCTGGTCCGCGTGTTCGTAGACGTAGCAATGATCACAAGCGAGATCGCATCTGCTGTGAACCTTCAGGACGATCTCGCGAAATGCGATCAGGCCGGTCATTCCGCCAGTCTAGGGCGCGTACTTCTCTATCAGAGCGCGGAGTTGAAGATCGGTGCCTGAACGTGACGGCCGGATTCCGTGGGAAGGACCCGGGCGAGCGCCGCCGCGGCCGAAGCGCTACGGACGTCGATCTGCGCGAGCGGGACCCGGCGGTCCTTGACCGTGCTGGTCGGGGGGGTTGCGGAAGTGTTCACGACACCGTCCTCGGGGAGGCCATGTGAAACGGGGGGAATGGCACCAGCGCGTCGCTGCTGTCAAGCGTGGACTTTACCCGGCCACACCCCATTGGCAACCGGGACATGACGCTTGGTCAAGCGTTCTACGGAAAGCCTGGCGCAATTCTCAAGGCGCCGTATTCGGCCGTTCGCCGGACGGCAAGATCCAATTTCCACCGGGCGCGCCGACGCCCGCGTCACCGCAGGTCGCGGGTGCGCCGCCGGACGGGATAAGCGGTTGACTCCGGGCGGCGCCGCCGGTCGGATGGCGGTCATGGACACGGTACGGACGCGGCCCGGCCCGGTGGGCGTCGACGAGGACCTCGTACGGCGCCTGGTCGCCGGGCAGTTCCCCCGCTGGGCGGGGCTGGAGGTGACGCGCTTCCCCTCGGGCGGCACGGTCAACCACGTGTACCGGCTCGGCGCCGACATGACCGTACGGCTCCCGCTCACGCGCGGCGGCGCCGAGGACGTGCCCCGGGAGCGGTACTGGCTGCCCCGGCTCGCCCCCCGGCTGCCCGTGGCCGTCCCCGAAGTGCTCGGCGCGGGGGAGCCGGCCGAGGGGTACCCGTACGCCTGGTCGGTGTACCGGTGGCTGGCGGGGGAGCACCCCGAGGCAGGGGCGCCGGCCGCGCCCGAGGCGCTGGCCCGCGACCTCGCCGCCTTCGTACGGGCGATGCGGGAGACCGGCCTGCCGGGAGCGCCGCGGGCCCACCGGGGCGGGCCGCTCGCGCTCCAGGACGCCGGGACGCGGGCCGCCGTCGAGGCCCTGCGCGCGGTCCCGGAGGAGGGCGTCGACTGCGACGCCGTGAGCGCCGTGTGGGAGGACGCCCTGCGGGCCCCGGCCTGGCAGGGACCGCCGGTGTGGCTGCACGCCGATCTGATGCCGGGCAACCTGCTGGTCCGCGACGGCCGGCTCGCCGCCGTGATCGACTTCGGCTGTGCGGGCGCCGGGGACCCGGCCTGCGACCTCTTCCCGGCGTGGAACCTGCTGCCCGCCGGCGCCCGGGAGGTCTTCCGCGAGGCGCTCGGCGTGGACGACGCGACCTGGGCCCGCGGCCGTGCCCGCACCCTCTCGCAGGCCCTGATCGCGCTCCCGCACTACCGGGGGCGCAACGAGGCGATGGCCCGCAACGCCCGCCACGTGATCCGGGCGGTGCTCACGGACGCCGACGCGATCGGAGGCCTTAGGCGGGCTGCTGTTCGCCCAGCGGCGGGGCTGGAAGGGCGCGCAGCAGCCAGGTGAGTACGCCGGGCAGCGCGTGCAGGGCCGCGAAGTGCGCGGCGGCCGGGTCGATGGTGGTGGTCGCGCCGGGGATGCGGCGGCCCAGCCAGCGGGCGTGGCCCACCGGGGAGAACACGTCGAGCTCGCCGTGCCAGATCAGTACGGGGCAGCGGATGTCGGCGGGCTCGAAGCCCCAGGGGCCGCTGAAGGCGAGGGCGTCGTCGATCCAGCCCCACGCCGAGGTGCGCACGCCCTCGCGGTAGTTGCGCAGCAGCATGGACCGTAGGCCCGCGTCGGAGACGATCACCCGGTCGCTCTCGGTGAGTTCCCGGCGCAGCTCCTCCAGCAGCCGGCCGGGGTCCCTGGCGATGCCGGCGGCGCGCGGGATCAGCCGGGCCGCCAGCTCCTCGGGGTCGTCGGAGGCGGTGGTGTACTCCTGCACGTTCGAGGCGGCCATGCCGGCGAACCAGTCCAGGTCCTCCGCGTCCCGGGGCGCGAGCGGGACCAGGGCCGCCGTCCGGGTGACCCGGTCCGGCAGCAGGGCCGCGCAGGCCAGGGCGCCGGGGGCGCCGCCGGAGCGGCCGGCCACCGCGAAGGTGTCCAGGCCGAGGGCGTCGGCGACGGTGGCCACGTCCTGCGCCACGTCGGCGACGGTGCGGCCCGGGTGGCGGTCGGAGCCGCCGTAGCCGGGCCGGTCGTAGGCGATGAGCTGGACGCGCCGCTGGTAGAGGACCATGCCCCGGGGAGCGGGGCCCAGGCGGCTGCCGGGGGTGCCGTGGAGCAGGAAGACGGGCTTGCCGTCCGGGTCGCCCCAGCGCTCCACCCTCAGCACGCGTCCGTCCGCGGTGCGCACTTCTTCGCGCACGCGCTCCCTCCCTCACGTCCGACGCGAGCGGTCAGGGTGATTGTGCTCCCCGGCCGGGGAACGCGGTAGGCCGCGTCTGGTTATCGGCGTCGCGGGAGGGCGCCCCGACGGCGTGCCCCCGCCCCACCGGGCGGGGCGGTTCACCGGGGCGGACCCGGTACGGCGCCCGGGGGGCGGGGTGTGGCCGGGGCGCCGTCGCCGGGCCGGCCACTGCCCACGGCCGGTCCCGGCCGGCGCCGGTGGAGGACCGCGCAGGCCAGAGTGACGGCGGCGCCGGCCACCGCCCAGGCGGAGAGCACCAGCATCGGGCCGCGGGCACCGTTGCCGTGGAAGTAGGCGATCGAGCGGGCGGCGTACGTACCGGCGCCCGGCGGCAGGGCCGGGCCGATCGCGCTCCAGAACGGCGGCAGCAGGGGGTAGGGGTAGGCGCCGCCGGCGCTCGGGTTGCCGAACACCACGACCAGCAGGATCGCCAGGCCGATGCCGACCACGCCCGCCACCCCCTGGAAGGCCAGGGTGATCGCGCCGACGGCGAAGACGACCAGGGTGCCGAGGCCCCACAGGGCCGGGATCGAGCCGGGCAGCGCGTCCAGCACCGGGCCGGCGATGACCGCGCCGAGCAGCCCGGCGGCGAGGGAGTAGAGCAGCAGCGCGCCGAGCCGGATCACGGCGCGGTGGATGTTGGCGGGCCGGGCCCCGGCGCTGATCGCGAGGATCGCGGCACACAGGTAGCCGCCCACGCACCAGCCGACCACCAGGTAGAAGGAGCTCAGGCCGCGGGCGTCGCCCCGGGCGGCGGGGGCCACGTCGACGACGCGGACGGTGCGCCCCTGGGCCTTCTCGACCGCGCCGACGGTCTCCTCCAGGGCCTGGGAGAGGGCGCCTCCGGCGCCGCTCGCGACGAGCAGCCGGTCGGTGGTGCCGGCCGGGTCGATGACCAGCGCGCCGTCGACGTCCCGGTTCTGGATCAGGGTGACCGCCGCGACCTCGTTCTGTGCCGCCCGGGGGTCCAGGGGCTTGCCGGGGAGGGCGTCGAGCCGTTGCACCGACTGCCGGGTGACCTGTTCGGCGGGCGCGGTCACCGCGATCGGGATCCGGTGCGGCTTCGGGTGGTGGAAGGCCCCGATGTAGGAGGTGATGAAGGCCAGCTGGAGGGCGAGTACGCCCAGGACCAGCAGGGCCGCGCGGGTGGTCACGGCGTCCTTGACCTCGGCGAGGAAGCCGCCGGACGGGCCTGCGGGGGTGCTCTCGGTGCGCTCGGTCATGCCCTCACGCTCGACGCGGCGGGGGCCGGGCGCAGCAGGGGAGGCCCCGAATGGATGATCGAACAAGTGTTTCGCACGGATATTCGAATTGCTCTATGGTGGAGGCGGGGGAGGTGTTGATCCGAGCGAAGCAGGAGGGCCGCGGGTGCCTGGTTTTACGCATCTGCACACCGTTTCGGGGTTCTCCGTACGGTACGGAGCCTCCCACCCGGAGCGGCTGGCGGAACGCGCCGTCGAGCGGGGCATGGACGCCCTCGCCCTGACCGACCGCGACACCCTCGCGGGCGCGGTGCGGTTCGCCAAGGCGGCCGCGCGGGCCGGGATCCGGCCCCTGTTCGGGGTGGACCTGGCCGTACCTCCGGCGGAGCGGCCCGGCGGACCCCGGGCGGGCGCCGGCGCCGCTGAGGCCTCGTACCGCAGGCGGGTTCCCGTCCGGGGCGGCGCCTTCGTCGACGAGTCCGCCCCCCGCGCCGTCTTCCTGGCCCGCGACGGAGCCGCCGGCTGGGCCCGGCTGTGCCGCATGATCACCGCCGCCCACGCCCACGCTCACGCCCCGGCCGGCCCTGGAGAGGGTGGGGGCGTCGGCCCGGTGCCCTGGGAGGCGCTGGGCGGAGACGGGGTGTTCGTGCTGCTCGGGCCCGGGTCCGAGGTGGGCCGGGCACTCGCCGCGGGGCGGCCCGACCGGGCGGCCCGGCTGCTCGCGCCCTGGCGGGAGCTCTACGGCGACGCCCTGCGCCTGGAGGCCGTCCACCACGGCCGCACCGGCACCGGCCCCGGCTCCCTCCGGCTGGCCGCCCGCACCGTCGGCTTCGCCGCCGACCAGGGCCTCACGGCCGTGCTCACCAACGCCGTCCGCTACGCCGACCCCGGCCAGGGCCCGGTCGCCGATGTCCTCGACGCCGCCCGCCGACTGGTCCCCGTCGACCCCCGCGGCCCCCACGACAGCGGCGAACGCTGGCTCAAGGACCCCGACCGCATGGCCGAGGCCGCCGACCGGATCGCCGAGGCCGCCGGACTGCGCCCCGCCGACGCCCGCCGCCTGCTCGCCCGGACCCGGGAGACCGCCGAGGCCTGCTCCGTCGACCCCGAGGACGACCTCGGCATCGGCTCCGTGCACTTCCCCGAGGCCCGCCTCGTCGGCGCCGCCCACCGCACCGCCCAGCGGGTGCTGACCTCCCGCGCCACGGCGGGCCTGGTGCTGCGCGGCCACGCCGGCGACCCCGTCTACTGGGAGCGGATGCACGAGGAGCTCGACGTCATCGCCCACCACGGCTACGCCTCGTACTTCCTGACGGTGGCCCAGGTGGTGGACGACGTACGGGAGATGGGCATCCGGGTGGCCGCCCGCGGCTCCGGCGCCGGCTCCCTCGTCAACCACCTCCTCGGCATCGCGCACGCCGACCCCGTCGCCCACGGGCTGCTGATGGAACGCTTCCTCTCCAGGCGCCGCCGCGTGCTGCCCGACATCGACATCGACGTGGAATCCGCCCGCCGGCTGGAGGTCTACCGCCGGATCATCGACCGCTTCGGTGCCGAACGCGTCGCCACCGTCGCCATGCCCGAGACCTACCGGGTCCGCCACGCCGTCCGCGACGTCGGCGCCGCCCTCGCCATGGACCCCGCCACCGTCGACCGCCTCGCCAAGGCCTTCCCGCACATCCGCGCCCGCGACGCCCGCGCCGCGCTGGCGGAACTCCCCGAACTGCGCGGCGTACGGGAGGAGGCGGGAGGCCCGGCGTACGAGCGGATGTGGGACCTCGTCGAGGCCCTGGACGCCCTGCCCCGCGGCACCGCCATGCACCCGTGCGGGGTCCTGCTCTCCGACGCCTCCCTGCTCGCCCGCACCCCGGTGGTCCCCACCAGTGGCGAGGGCTTTCCCATGTCCCAGTTCGACAAGGACGACGTGGAGGACCTCGGGCTGCTCAAACTCGACGTCCTGGGCGTACGGATGCAGTCCGCGATGGCGCACGCGGTCGCCGAGCTCCGGCGCGCGACGGGGCGCGTACTCGACCTGGACGACCCGGCGCAGGTGCCGCCGGGCGACGGGCCGACGTACGAACTGATCCGCTCCGCCGAGACGCTGGGCTGCTTCCAGATCGAGTCGCCGGGCCAGCGCGACCTGGTGGGACGGCTCCAGCCGGCCACCTTCCACGACCTCGTCGTCGACATCTCCCTCTTCCGGCCCGGCCCGGTGGCCGCCGACATGGTGCGCCCCTTCATCGAGGCCCGGCACGGGCGGGCCCCCGTCCGCTTCCCGCACGAGGACCTCGCCGACGCGCTGCGCGAGACCTACGGGGTCGTCGTCTTCCACGAGCAGATCATCGAGATCGTGCACGTCATGACCGGCTGCGGCCGTGACGAGGCCGACCGGGTCCGGCGCGGACTCTCCGACCCCGGCTCCCAGGGCCGGATCAGGGTCTGGTTCGCGGCGACGGCGGCCGCCCGCGGCTACTCGGCCGAGGTGATCGCCCGGACCTGGGAGATCGTCGAGGCCTTCGGCAGCTACGGCTTCTGCAAGGCGCACGCCGTGGCCTTCGCCGTGCCCACCTACCAGTCGGCCTGGCTCAAGGCCCACCACCCGGCCGCCTTCTACGCCGGACTGCTCACCCACGACCCCGGGATGTACCCCAAGCGGCTGCTGCTCGCCGACGCCCGGCGGCGGGGCGTGCCGGTGCTGCCGCTGGACGTGAACCGCTCGGCGGTCGCCCACCGCATCGAACTGGTGTCCGAGAGCCCGGAGCGGTGGGGCCTGCGCCTCGCCCTCGCCGACGTCCACGGCATCAGCGAGGCCGAAGCCCTGCGCATCGAAACCGGCCAGCCCTACGCCTCGCTGCGCGACTTCTGGGACCGGGCCCACCCGGGCCGGCCGGTCGCCGAACGCCTCGCCCAGGTCGGCGCGCTGGACGCCTTCGGCGCGAACCGCCGGGACCTGCTGCTGCACGTGAGCGAACTGCACGGTGCCCAGCGCGCCGCCGGAGCCCGGGGCGGCTCTTCGGGCGCCGCCCAACTGCCGCTCGGCGGCGGCCGCGCCACCGCCCCCGTCGGCCTGCCCGACCTCAGCGAGGCCGAACGCCTCAGCGCCGAACTCGGCGTCCTCGGCATGGACGCCTCCCGCCACCTCATGGGGGACCACCACCCCTTCCTCGCCGAACTCGGCGTCGTCCCGGCCCGCCGCCTGCGCGACACCGCGCACGGCCGGACCGTCCTGGTCGCCGGCGCCAAGGCCGCCACCCAGACCCCGCCGATCCGCTCCGGCAGGCGGGTCGTCTTCACCACCCTCGACGACGGCACCGGCCTCGTCGACCTGGCCTTCTTCGACGACAGCCAGGAAGCCTGCGCCCACACCGTCTTCCACTCCTTCCTGCTCCTGGTACGGGGCGTCGTGCAGCGGCGCGGACCGCAGAGCCTGAGCGTCGTCGGAGCGGCCGCCTGGGACCTCGCCGAACTCGCCGAACTGCGCGAACGCAGCGGCCTCGAAGCCGTCACGGCCCGCCTCGCCGCACCCCAGGCGGGCGGCTCCACCGACAGCGGCCGCCGCATCCACCTCCCCACCGGCTACGAGATGAACCCGTGGGCCGACCTCCAGCCGCCCGGCGAGCGCGCCGCCACCGGCCGCAAGCTCTGGCACTCCAGCCCCGGGAGCGCCGGATGAACCGCTTCGGCGCGGGAGTCCTGCACGTCCGCTGCGCCCCCGCCCTGACCCCCGAGGGCTACCGCGACGTCCTCGACCTGCTGCGCGAGTTCTCCCCGCTCGTCCAGGCCCTGCCGCCGCGGGCCGCCCTGGTCCAGGTCCGGGGCGCCCAGCGGTACTTCGGGGCCGACGCCGCCCGCATCGCCGAGGTCGTCCGGCTGCGCGCCGTGGCCCGGCTCGGCACCGACGTGCGCGTCGGCGTCGCGGGCACCTGGGCCGTGGCAGCCATGGCCTCCGCGCGGGTCCCCGAACCCGGCGGCACCCTGGCCGTCCCCGAGGACGAGGCGGCCGCCTTCCTCTCCCCGCTGCCCGTGGAGGCGCTGTACGGGCTCGGCCCCCGCCAGGCCGACGCCCTGCGCGCCTACGGCCTGCACACCGTCGGGGCCCTCACCCGCGTCCCGCCCGGCGTCCTCGAACGGATCCTCGGCAAACGCGCCGGCCGGCTCGTCGCCGAGCGGGCCCGCGGCGTCGACCCGCGCCCGGTCACCCCGCGCGACCTGCCGGCCTCGGCCGCCGTCCGGGCCCGCTTCAGCCGCCACGAACTCGACGGCCCGCACGCCCGCGCCGCCCTGCTGGACCTCGTCGTCCGGCTCGGCGCCGACCTGCGCGGCCGCCGCCAGGCCGCCCGTTCCCTGTCCCTGACCCTCCAGTTCGCGGGCGGCACCCGCTGGGAGAAGTCCCGCCGGCTGCCCGAGGCCTCCGGGCACGACGAGGACCTGCGCACCCTCGCCTACCGCCTGATGGACGCCGCCGGTCTGCAACGGGCCCGGCTGACCGGCATGGTGCTCCGCGCCGAGGACCTCACCGCCGCGAGCGCCGCCACCCGCCAGCTCACCTTCGACCCGGCCCGGGAATCCCGCCTCACGGCCGAGGCGGCGATGGACCGCGCGAACTCCCGCTTCGGCCCGGGCACGGTCCGCCCCGCGGCCGCCTTCCTGGGGCGAACCGCGAGCGCGGGCCCCGGCGGGGCCCCGACGAGGGCGGCGACCCGGGGGAGCGCTCCACACCCGAAATCCAGCCCCGCCGGCGTCTGAGGCGCGTCCCGTACTCCGGAGCGGAACCGGAGCGCGGCTCGACGTCAGAGTTTTTACCGCCGCGTAACTTCCCAGTCTTGCTACCCGCCCGTAATTTAACGGGCAGCAGCCCCCCTTGTGATCCGGATCACGGGACGAACCCCCACGCCTTCCCCCTGACCCGCGAGGAGATCACACGATGCTGCCCTGGAGACGCCTGCTCCGCCCGCTGGCCGTCCTCACCCTCGCCGCCGCCCTCGTCGCCCCCGCCGGCGCCGCCCAGGCCGCGTCCCGTCCCAGCACCGGCTGGAACGACTGGTCCTGCAAGCCCTCCACCGCGCACCCCCGCCCCGTCGTCCTCGTCCACGGCACCCTCGGCAACTCCGTCGACAACTGGCTCGGGTTCGCGCCGTACCTGGTCCACCGCGGGTACTGCGTCTACTCCCTCGACTACGGCCAGCTCCCCGGGGTGCCCCTCTTCAACGGCCTCGGCCCCATCGACCAGTCGGCGGGCCAGCTCCAGGTCTTCGTCGACAAGGTGCTCGCCGCCACCGGCTCCGCCAAGGCCGACCTCGTCGGCCACTCCCAGGGCGGCATGATGCCGCGCTACTACCTCAAGTTCCTGGGCGGCGCCACCAAGGTCAACGCGCTTGTCGGACTCGCCCCCGACAACCACGGCACCACCCTCTCCGGGCTCACCCGGCTGCTCCCCTACTTCCCCGGCGCCGAGGACCTGATCAGCGCCGCCACCCCGGGGCTCGCCGACCAGATCATCGGCTCCGCCTTCCAGAACAAGCTGAACGCGGGCGGCGACACCGTCCCCGGGGTGCGGTACACGGTGATCGCCACCCGCTACGACGAGGTGGTCACCCCTTACCGCAGCCAGTTCCTCGACGGGCCGGACGTGCACAACGTCCTGCTCCAGGACCTCTGCGGGGTGGACGTCTCCGAGCACGTCACCATCGGCCTCACCGACCGGATCGCCTGGCACGAGGCGCTCAACGCCCTCGACCCGGCGCACGCCGAACGGACCACCTGCGCGTCGGTCTTCGACTGACGCGCGGGCGGTCCGCCGGGTCCGACCTCCCGGTATGTCCTCCGGGTCCGTCCTCCGGGTCCGTCCGCCGGTCCGTCAGCGGCCGTGCCGGCCCGCCGTCGACCGGCGGCGGGCCACGCCGAACAGCACGGCCGCACCCGCCGCCAGGGCGCCGGCCCCGGCGATCGCGAGCATCGGGGTCGCCCCGTCGCCGCCCGTCTGCGCGAGGTTGTCGCCCGCGGAGCCGGCCGCGGAGGGCGAGGAGGACGAGGAGCCGGCCGGGGGGAGCGGTGAGCTTGCCGCCGAGCCGTTCGTCTTCGGGTCGTTGTCGCCGTGGCCGCCGTGCTCCACCGAGGACTTGCCCGCCCCGTCGGAGATCTGCCGGTCCGTCGGCGCCTTGGCGGGCGCTGCGGCGGCGGGCACGGCGGGTGCGGCAGGCGTGCGGGAGGGCTCGGCATCCGCCCCGGCGGTCGGCCGCGTGCCGGGCTTCCCGCCCGGGGTGGTCCCCGTACCGCTGTCGCCGCCCCCCGCGCCGGTGTCCTTGCCGAAGACGACGTCCGAGCAGGTGTAGAAGGCCTCCGGGCTGTCCGAGCGCTGCCACACGCTGTAGACGAGGTGACGGCCCGTCTTCTTCGGGACGGTCCCGCTGAAGACGTAGTCGCCGCCCCGCAGGGCGGGGTCGGTGACCTTCAGGAAGGGCGCGGGCTCCAGATCGGACCACTTCAGCGGCTTCGACGGGTCGTAGCCGTCCTTCGTCACGTACAGCTCGAAGGAGCCCTTGTGCGGGGCGGTGCCCTTGTAGCGGAAGGTGTGCGGTCCGGCCGTCAGCGGGCTGGCCGGCCAGTCCGCGCGGGGCAGGTCCAGCCCCTTGTACTTGGCGTTGCCCGCCGAGCACAGCTGCCCGTCGGGGATCAGCTTCCTGCTCTGCCCGGCCGCGTTGGCGATGTTCACCGCGTTCCAGTCGTAGAACGCCTGCGCGCCGCTCGCGGCCACGGCGGCCTTGCACGCCGCCGACTTCGGGGATTCCGGCCCCTCCGCGTAGCAGGCCGCCACCCGGCTGACCGGGTCCGTCATCGACCCGTGGGCCACCGCCGGCCCGGCGGCGTACGCGGCCACCGCGAGCGGGGCGAGAGCGGCGGAGGCGAGACGGACGGCGGTGCGGCGGCGGGACGCGGGCATGGCGGATCTCCTTCGGGCGCGGGGCAGGGGCGTGCCGGCGGAGGGAACCGGTGCGGCGCCGCCCCCCGAACGGGTCCCGGCGCCGCCACCGGCCCTCCCTGGCGCCGCCAAACTAGCCCGCCGCACCCGCCGTCCGGCCCTGATACGGGCCCCCGCCCCGATCCTTAGGCTCCGCTTAAGGCGGCGGTAAGAGCCCCCTCAGAAACGCGCCAGCCCGCCACGTCAGGTGAGCAGGGCGGCCAGCCCCGCGGCCGAACCGGCCTGCTCGTCCAGCGCGTCGAGGGCGCGGACGGCCTGGGCGGCGGCCTCCGGGTCGGTCACGGCCAGGCCGCTCGCCGCGAACTCGTCCTCGTCCAGCCGCAGGGCGGGCCCGCCGTCCGCCGGCACCCACAGGTCCAGGTCCAGGTCGTCGACGACGATCTCGCCCGCGCGCACCAGCGCCGGACGGGTCACGTCGCAGTACCAGCCCTTCAGCGCGCCCGCGCCGCTCCACACCTCCTTGACCGCGAACCAGCGCGTGCGCCAGAAGTGCTCCACGAACACGTCACCCGGCTCGAAGCGCACGAACCCGAAGTCCCGTACGCCGTCGGCCGCCCAGGGCGCGCGCACCGAGATCCGGTCACCGTCGTCGGACACCTGAACCGCCGGGTAGCTGATCTTGGTGCGGCCGGCCTTGGTGAGGATGACGGTCCATTCCGTGGTCATTCCTTCGCTCCCTTTCTCCGATGCGGCGCGTCCGGGTCACGGATCGCGGATCGCGGGGTCGCGGATCGCGGATCGCGGGTCGCGGGTCGCGGACGGTCCCGGGCCCGACGTTACGGCCGGTGCGTGGCCCGCGCCCGCGAATTAGGCGGCGCCGCCCGGCCCGGCCGGACCGGGAGATGGGGGAGAATCGCCCGCGTGACCTCGACCAACCTCAGGATCAGGATCGACGGCTCGGCCGGCTCGGCCGCCCCGTACGAACAGCTGCGCGCCCAGATCGCGGACCGGGCCAGGACGGGGAAGCTCCCGGCCGGCTACAAGCTGCCGACGGTACGGGGGCTGGCGGAGGAACTGGGCCTGGCCGCCAACACGGTGGCGAAGGCCTACCGGGCCCTGGAGGCCGACGGCGTGATCGAGACGCGGGGCCGCAACGGGACGTTCGTCGCCGCCGCCGAGGGCTCCTCCCGCGAGGCGGCGCAGGCCGCCCAGGCGTACGCGGAGCGCGCGCACCGCCTCGGCCTGACGCAAGCCGAGGCCGTCGAAGCAGCGACCACCGCCCTCCGCGCCCGCTACGCCGACGGAGTCTAGAGGTACAGGCCCGCCTCGGAGGAGTGCGCCTGGGGCGGCAGGACCGCCGCCGGGCCCGTGCCGCGGCGCAGGGCGAAGAGTTCCGCCAGGGTCGCGCCCTCGCGGGAAACCCCTTCCTCCGTACCCAGCCACTCCACCGCCTCCGGCCGCGTCAGCGGACCGACCTCGATGCGGGCCATGCACCGCCCCGGGCGGACCACCGCGGGGTGGAGCCGCTCCAGGTCCTCGTTGGTGGTGACGCCGACCAGCACGTTGCGCCCCTGCCCCAGCAGACCGTCCGTCAGGTTCAGCAGCCGCGACAGCGCCTGGCCGGCCGTGTGCCGGGCCTCGCCGCGGATCAGCTCGTCGCAGTCCTCCAGCAGCAGCAGCCGCCAGCGGCCCTTCGCGGAGCCCTCGTCCTCGCCGATCGCGATGTCCATGAGATAGCCGACGTCGTTGAACAGCCGCTCCGGGTCCAGGACGCAGTCCACCTGGCACCAGTCCCGCCAGGAGCGGGCCAGCGTGCGCAGCGCCGAGGTCTTGCCGGTGCCGGGCGGCCCGTGGAGCAGCAGCAGCCGGCCCGCGATGTCGTCCGGGGTGACCTTCATCAGCCGGTCCATCGCCGCCGCCACCGGCGCCGTGTAGTTGGGCCGCACCTCCTCCCAGGTCCCGGCGGAGATCTGCCGGGTGGTGCGGTACGGGCCGCGGCGCGGGGAGACGTACCAGAAGCCCATCGTGACGTTGTCGGGCTGCGGTTCGGGCTCGTCCTGCGCCCCCTCGGTGGCCTCGTCGAGGACACCGGCGGCGAGTTCGTCGCTGACCGCCGTCACGGTCACGTCGGCGCCCCGGCTCCAGCGGGAGACGAGCAGGGTCCAGCCCTCGCCCTCGGCGAGCGTGGCGCTGCGGTCGGTGTCGCGCGCGGAGCGCAGCACCGTCGCCCGCGGCGGCAGCAGCGTCGCCTCCGGCTTCACCCGGTCGATCGTCACACTCTGCGCGAACGGCTGCTCGCCGGTCGCGAACCGGCCGAGGAACAGGGCGTCGACGACATCCGACGGTGAGTCACTGTCGTCCACGTTCAGGCGAATCGGCAGCGCGTCCTGCGGGTCTGCTGGCATGGCGCCCATGATCCGGCACGATGTGCCCTCATGCACCCGTGTTTCGCCGGATCGGGTGCCCGGGTTCCCTCTTCAAACACAGCGGGCGTGAAGATTCCGGCTCAACCCTGACCCGAACATTCTTGGCATGGACACTTCCCCCGGGGCCCGGCTGCTTGTACCACGGACTCAGGAGTAACCCCCCACAAGGAGCCCCGCATCCATGAGCATCAGAATGCCCCGCTTCGCCGCCTTCGCCTCCTCCCTGCTCCTCGCCGCCGGCGCCACGCTCCTCGGAGCGGGCCAGGCGTCCGCCGCCCAGGCCGACTTCGGCTACGTGGCCCTCGGCGACTCGTACTCCTCCGGCGTCGGCGCCGGCAACTACGACGCCGCCAGTGGCGCCTGCAAGCGCACCACCCGCGCCTACCCCGCCCTCTGGGCCGCCGCCCACTCCCCGCAGACCTTCTCCTTCGCCGCCTGCTCGGGCGCCCGTACGGGTGACGTCCTCTCCGGCCAGCTGGCTCCGCTCAACTCCGGCACCGACCTCGTGAGCATCACCATCGGCGGCAACGACGCCGGTTTCGCCGATGTGATGACGACCTGTGTGCTCCAGTCCGAATCCACCTGCGTCGGCCGCGTCAACCAGGCCAAGGGATACGTCGACTCCACCCTCCCCGGCCAGCTCGACCAGGTCTACGACGCCATCCACAGCCGGGCACCCGGCGCCCACGTGGTCGTCCTCGGCTACCCCCGCTTCTACCAGCTGAACGGCACCTGCGTCGCCGGCCTCACCGAGGGTGAGCGCACCGCCATCAACGGCGCCGCCGACTACCTCAACGCGGCCATCGCCAAGCGCGCCGCCGACCACGGCTTCACCTTCGCCTCGGTCGCCGGGTCCTTCACCGGCCACGAGATCTGCTCCGGCGACGCGTGGCTGCACAGCCTCAACTGGCTCAACATCGGCGAGTCGTACCACCCCACGGCCGCCGGACAGTCCGGCGGCTACCTGCCCGTCTTCACCGGCAAGGCCTGACGGCCGGGCCGGCCGCCCTCAGCGGCGGCCGGCCTCCGGCGTCCCCGCCGGGGACGGACTGCCGCCCGGTGAACCGGTAGCGGCGGGGGAGGAGGCACCGCCCGGCGGGGTTTCCTTCTCGCACGTCACGGTGAACTCCAGCCACGCCGAGGTCTTCTCCACCGGTCCGCGCACCTCCAGCCGGACCGCGTCGGCCAGGGTCGTCCCCGGTGCCCCGACCGGCTCGGTGTGGTTCAGCTGGCGGGTGCGGGCCCCGTCCGCCTCGTACGCGATGCTGCTCCAAGCCGGGGCGGGGGAGGAGCCGCCGCGCGTGATCCAGCGGTACTCCACCACGGCGGGCGTACGCGCCACTTCCAGCGTCCCCGTGAAGGCGGGCGCGGACACCTCGGGCGGCGGACAGCTCCCGGTGTAGGCGGCCCGCAGCGTGTGCACGTACACCGTGACGTCCTGCGGGGGCGTCGGACTCGCGGACGCCGAGGGGGAGGGGGAGGGCGAAGGGGACGCCGGGGGCGAGGGGGACGCCGGTCCCGGCGCCGGAGCGGAGGCCCCGGGCCCGGCGCTCCCGCTCTCACTCCCGCTCCGGCCGCCGGTTTCCCGCAGCAACAGCCACACCAGCAGGGCCAGTACCAGCAGCAGCGCCACCAGCACGGCGCCCAGCACCGCCCCGGCCCGCCCCTGCCCCGGCGGCGGCGACTGCGGTACGGGGCCGCCCGCGACCGGCAGTGGCAGTGGCCGCGTCCCCCCGTACCGCTCGTGTCCCTCCCCCCGGCGCACGACGACCGTCGGAGCCTCCGAGCCCGCCGGCCCCGGCCCGCCCGGCGCCCCCGCGACGCCCCCCGCGCCGATGATCCGCAGCATCCGGGCCGCCTCCGCCGCGGCCATCCGCTCCCCGGGGTCCTTGCGCAACAGCCCCCTCAGTACGGGCTCCAGCGGCCCGGCCCGGCGCGGTGGCGGCAGCTCCCCCTCCACCACCGCCCGCAGGGTGGACAGCGGGGTGTCCCGCCGGAAGGGCGAGACCCCCTCCACGGCGGCGTACAGCAGCACCCCGAGCGACCACAGGTCCGACTCCGGGCCGGGCTCGTGCCCCACGGCCCGCTCCGGGGCCAGGAACTCGGGGGAGCCCACCACCTCGCCGGTCATCGTGAGGGCCGAGGAGCCCTCCAGGCGCGCGATCCCGAAGTCGCTCAGCACCACCCGCCCGTCCTGGGCGATCAGCACGTTGGCGGGCTTCACGTCGCGGTGCAGCACCCCCACCCCGTGCGCGGAGCGCAGCGCGTCCAGCAGCTGTTCGCCGAGGTGCGCGGCGTGCCGCGGGCTCATCGGGCCCTCCCCCTCCAGCACTTCCGCCAGCGAGAGCCCGCGCACCAGCTCCATCACGATCCACGGGCGGCCGTCCTCCTGGGCCACGTCGTAGACGGTCACGACCCCGCGGTGGGAGATCCGGGCCGCCGCCCAGGCCTCCCGTTCCAGCCGCCGGTACATCCGTTCCACCTCGGCCGGATCCAGCCCGGCCGGGGCCCGTACCTCCTTGACGGCGACCTCGCGGCCCAGCACCTCGTCCCGGGCCCGCCAGACGACGCCCATGCCGCCGCGGCCCACCGGACCGAGCAGCCGGTACCGTCCGGCGACGACACGCGCGGTGTCCCCGACCTCGCTCCCACTCACGCCTACCCCCCAAGCGTCACCGGGTGATCACTCCAAGTTAGCGCAGGGTGGCCCCGGGTGGCCCCTGCCGGGACGGCACTCTTCGGCCGCCCTCACGCAGCGTTCGCCAAGTGGCGCCATTTATGCGGAGAGTGACGACTGATCGCGCTGAGTAATCGTCAACTACCCGTAACCACAGGGGTAATTCACACCACCGGGATACCCGAGTGTGACGCCGGGACGATAGGGTTAACCTGCCCGGGCCGGGTGCCCTCGTACGGGTGGGGAGAGACATGGAACAGATAGCAATGCGCAGCAGGCCGCCCCGCGTGCCTGCCATCACCTGCGGCAGCAGCGCGGTCAGCTCGCGCCTCGACCGCCATCTCGCCGTGCTGGGCGGTCCCGCCGTCCCGCACCACGAGGCGGCCGAGGCGACGCTGCTGATGCGCGAGCTCACCTCCCGCGACCACACGCACGTCCAGCGGAGCCGGAGCGCGCGCGTCGCGCTGTTCGCCCCGCTGCGCAGGCTGCGGCGCACGCTCTTCGGCAGCCGCCGCTCGTAACTGTCCCGGCGCCGCGGCCGGTCACCCGGCCCGGCCGCACTCCGGCCCCCGTCCCCCCTCCGGCGCCGGCGGGGCATCCGGCGACCCCGGATGCCCGGCGCCCCCCGGCCTCAGGCGATCACACCGTCCCGGCGCAGTGCCGTGATCCGCGCGTCCGTCATCCCCAGGGCGCGCAGCAGGGCATCGGTGTGTTCGCCGAGCGCGGGCACCGCGCCCATCCGCGCCTCCGGGCCGCCCGGCAGCCCGATCGGCGGCAGCAGCGCCCGCAGCGGGCCCGCCGGTGAGTCCACCTCCCGCCAGCGGTCCCGCGCCGCCAGCTGCGGGTGTCCGGCCAGCCGCGCCACCGAGTTCAGCCGGGCGCAGGCGATCCCGGCCGCCTCCAGCCGCCCGACCGCCTCGTCCGCGCCGAGCCGGCCGAGCGCCTCGGCCACCACCGCGTCCGTCTTCTCCCGGCCCCGCGTGCGGGCCGCGTTGGTCGCGTACGCCGGATCCCGCGCCAGGTCCGGCCGCTCCAGCACCTGTTCGGCCAGGCGCCGCCACTCCCGGTCGTTCTGCACCGAGAGCAGGACGCGGCCCCCGTCGGCCGTCGCGTAGGCGTCGTACGGTGCGATCACGGCGTGCGCGAGACCCGTCCGCACCGGCTGCTCCCCGCCGTGCATCGTGTGGTGCAGCGGATGCCCCATCCACTCGGCGAGCGCGTCGAGCATCGACACCTCCACCGGCCCGCCGCGCCCGGTCGTCCCCCGGCGCAGGAGGGCGGCGAGCACCCCCGAGAAGGCGTACATGGCCGCGGCGATGTCGGCGGCCGGGATCCCCGCCTTCACGGGCCGCTCCGGGGTGCCGGTCACCGAGACCAGGCCGGCCTCGCACTGCACGAGCATGTCGTACGCGCGCTTGTGCGCGTACGGGCCCTCGGCTCCGTATCCGGAGATGTCCACCGCGACCAGCCGCGGGTAGCGCGCGCACAGGGCGGCCGCGTCGAGCCCGAGCCGGGCGGCGGCGCCCTGCGCGAGGTTCTGGACGAACACGTCGGCGCCGTCGAGCAGTCCGTGCAGCACCTCCAGCCCGCGCGGGTCCTTCAGGTCGAGCGCGAGGGACTCCTTGCCGCGGTTGGCCCACACGAAGTGCGAGGCCAGGCCCTGCGCGGCGGTGTCGTAGGCGCGCGCGAAGTCGCCGCCGTCGGGGCGCTCCACCTTCACGACCCGGGCGCCGAGGTCGGCGAGCTGACGGGTGGCGAAGGGCGCGGAGACGGCCTGTTCGACGGCGACGACGGTGATCCCGGCGAGCGGGAGCGGCTGCGGGGGCGAGGGAGGGAGCGGCTCGGAGGCGGGGGCCGTTTCGGTGTCCATGACCCCGATGCCTATCCCGGACGCCCCGGATCTGTCACCCCCACGGTGCTTTGTACGGGGTCCGGTACGGGTCCGGTACGAGGCTCAGCCCGCGCCCCGCGCGGACCGGCGGGCGGCCGCCGGCACGCACAGCGCCAGCAGGAGCAGCGACCACAGCACCGCCCCCGCCACCGGATGGTCCGCCGGCCAGGCCGCGTCCGGTGCCGCCGCGCCGCCCGCGTTCCCGCACAGTTCCCGTACGGCGGTGGCGACGGCGCTGATCGGGTTCCACTCCGCGACCGTCCGCAGCCAGCCGGGCAGTCCGGCCGTCGGCAGGTAGGCGCTGGACAGCATCGGCAGGACGAAGGTGGCGCTGCCGAGCTGCCCCGCCGCCTCCTCGCTCTTGCTCACCAGCCCGAGGTACGTGCCCGCCCAGGCGGCGGCGAAGCGGAACAGCATCAGCACGCCGAGCGCCCCGAGCGCGCCCGGCAGCCCGTTCTCGATCCGCCAGCCCATCGCGAGCCCCACCAGCATCAGCGGCACCAGCGACACCGCCGTGGTCAGCAGGTCGGCGGCCGTCTGCCCCAGCGGGACGGCCGCCCGGCTCATCGGCAGGGTGCGGAAGCGGTCCATCACCCCGCGATGGGCGTCCTGCGCGGCCGTGAACATGCCGGTCATCACCCCGTTGGCGGCGGTCGCCGCGAGCAGCCCGGGCACCAGGAACTCGCGGTACTCGGAGCCCGGCATGGCGAGCGCGCTGCCGAAGACGTACCCGAAGAAGAGCAGCATCATGATCGGCATGGTCTGCGTCAGGACCAGCAGCGCCGGGGCGTGCCGGGCCTTCTGGAGCTGGCGGGTCAGGACGGCGCCGCCGTCCGACAGCAGGGTGCTCACGCGGCGTTCTCCTTCACGGGGGCGGACGAGGGGGCCGGGGCCGGGGAGCCGGTGAGGCGCAGGAACACCTCGTCGAGGGTGGGCGGGCGCAGGCTCGCGTCCGTCACCGGGACCCCGGCGGCGTCGAGCGCGCGGACGATCCCGGGCAGGGTGAGCGCGGGGTCCAGTACGGTCGCCCCGGCCGTGAGGCGCTGCGCGTCCAGGACGGGCAGGCTCCCGGTGAGCCGGTCGAGCACCGCGGCCGCGTCCGCGAGGGCCTCCGGCGCGGCGACGCTCACCTCGGCGTGGGAGCCGATCCGGGCCTTGAGGGCGGCCGGTGCGCCGTTGGCGACGGCGCGGCCCCGGTCGACGACCACGACGTCGTCGGCGAGCCGGTCGGCCTCCTCCAGGTACTGGGTGGTGAGCAGCACGGTGGTGCCCTCGTCGGCGAGTTCGCGCACCGCCGTCCAGACGTACGCGCGGGCCGCCGGGTCCAGGCCGGTCGTGGGCTCGTCCAGGAACAGCACCCGGGGGCGGGTGATCAGTCCGGCGGCCAGGTCCAGGCGCCGCCTGGTGCCGCCCGACCAGGTCGAGGCGACGCGGTCGGCGGCCTCGCCGAGCCCGAAGCGCTCCAGCAGCCCGTCGGCGCGCTCGCGTCCGGCGCGCCCGCGCAGTCCGGCCAGGCGGGCGAACAGCCGCAGGTTCTCCCGGCCCGTGAGGTCTCCGTCGACGGAGACGTACTGACCGGTGACCCCGATGGCGCGGCGGACGGCGGCCGGGTCCGCGGTGACGTCGTGGCCGGCGACCAGGGCGCGGCCCGCGGTGGGCGGGGTGAGGGTGGTCAGGATCCGCACGGCGGTGGTCTTGCCCGCGCCGTTGGGGCCCAGCAGCCCGCAGACGGAGCCCGCCGGCACGGCCAGGTCCAGGCCGCGCAGGGCGTGCACGTCCCCGTACTCCTTCTCCAGACCTTCACTCAGTACAGCGTACGTAGTTGTCATGTGCGGCACCCTATCCCACTCCGTACGGTGTACGTAACTAAGATGGTGGCGAGACCACGAGGTGATGTGACCGATGACAGCCGGCGGCAGCCCCGCTGAACCCGAAGTGATCTGGACCCGCCCCGCCCGGGCCGGACGAGGACCGCGCCCCGCCCACAGCCGGGACTCCATCGCGGCCGAGGCGGTGCGGATCGCCGACGCGGAGGGGATCGAGGCCGTCTCCATGCGGCGGGTGGCGGCCGGGATCGGCGCCGGGACCATGTCCCTGTACAACTACGTCCCGCGCAAGGAGGACCTGTACGAGCTGATGGTCGACACCGTCAGCGGGGAGTACGAGTTCACCCCGCCGACCGGCGACTGGCGCGCCGACCTGCTGGCGCTCGCCCGCCAGACCCGCGCCCTGATGCGGCGCCACCCCTGGCTGCCCCGGCTGCTGAGCCCGGTCTACGGCTTCGGCCCCCACGCCCTGCGCTACCTGGAGCACAGCCTGGACTGCCTGGCGCCGCTGGAGGTGCCCGACGGGGAGAAACTGGAACTGGTCGCCGCCGTCAACGGCACGGTGGCGACGTTCGTGGCGGCGGAACTGGCCCTCGCCGAACGGGCCCGCTCGCTGCCCTGGAGCGAGAGCGCCGAGCAGGCGGTACGCGCCGCCTGGCTCGGCTCGCGACTGGCGACCGGGGAATACCCCCGGCTCGCGGCCGCCCTCACCGCGACCGGCCCCGTCCCGGCCCCGGACACGGACATGGCGGCCGTCTTCGACCGCTCGGTGAGCCGCCTGCTGGGGGCGTGGTCGCCGCCCGCGTGAGCGTTCTCGGGGCGGGCTGGCGGAAGCGGGGGCGACCGTGTGGGGTCTGGCGTGCCGCTTGGCGGGCGTCGGGGTGTTTGCGTGGGTTCGGTGGCCCGCCGGGCGGCTCCCCGGGCGCCCGCGTGAGCTTCGGTGCGCCGCCTGCTGGGCGTGCCGGCGTTCGCATGGGTTTTGGTGCGCCGCCTGGGGCGTGGGGGTGTCCGCGTGGGGTTCGGGGGGTCGGCTGCCGGTTGCATGGGCACCCGTGCGGGCCTGGGTGCGCCACCGGCCGGGTGTCCGGGTGCTCGCGTGAGCTCAGGTGGGCCGCCTGGCGGGCTTGGGCGTCTCCGCGCGAGCTTCGGTGCGCTGCCTGCTGGGCGTGCCGGCGTTCGCGTGGGCTCTGGCGTGCCGCCTGGCGGGCGTCAGGAGTCCGTGTGGGGTTCGGTGGGCCGCACGGCGAGTGCCCGGGCGTCTGTGTCGGCTTCGGTGGGCCGCCTGCCGGGTGCCCGGGCGGTCGCGGGCGCTAGAGCAGCGCGAACTGGCCGCCCGGGCCCTCCTCGTGGTGGTCCAGTACCGATGCCGGGCGGCGTGACCAGCGCGGGGGCGGCAGTACCCCGGCCGTCGCCAGCTCCTCGCCCGTCAGGGAGGGGCCGGGCTCGAACGCCGCCCGTGGCGGAGCGAGTTCGGCCAGCAGTGCCAGGGTCGTCACCAGGGCCGTCAGCTCCGAGGTCCAGGCCTGCGGCCACTCGGCGGGCCCGAGCGCCTCCAGCCCCCGCGCCGCGGGATCCCGGTGCGCGGTCCGCGCCGCGAACCAGGACTCCAGTACGCGCACGCCCCGCGCCTCGTACTCCCAGGCCGCCACCGGAACGGGGGAGACGACCCCGTCGCCGAGGCTCAGCTCCTCGGTCTCCGGGTCGTACCCGAGCCCCGCCGGCCAGGCCGTGACCGCCGCGCGCACGTACGGGCGCTGCCCGCCCGGCAGCCGGGGCGGCTCCCCGCCGCGCGCCCCGCGCAGCTGGACGGTGAGCAGCCGGTGCCCCAGCTCCAGCCCGGCCCGCCAGCGCTCCGGGTCCGCCGCGAGCGGGACCTCGTACCCCCGGGGCCCCGGGCGGCCCGCGGCGAGGATCCAGCACAGCACGTCCTCCGGGGTGACCCACCCGCCGAGGCGCGCCCCCAGCAGCGGCAGCAGGCCCGGCGCGAGGTTCGGCTCGGCCCCCTCCGGGCGCCGGTGCAGCGGGCGGATCCGGCCGAGCCGGCCCGCCGGGAGGTGGGCGGTGGCCAGCGGTTCCGGGGCCTCCGTCAGGAACACCTGCCGCGCGTCGAGGACCCGCCACAGCTCGGGGCGGGCCGCGTCGATGAGCCGCTGGTCGGGCAGCAGCCACTGCTCGTCGAAGGGCGCGCGGAGCACCCGTACGGGTTCCGGGAACGGGCCGGGCGCCTCGGAGAACCGGGCCGTGGCCCCCGTACGCTGCCCCGGCAGCGCGGCCGCCCCGGCCGCGGGCGTACGGCTCCGGCTCGGGCGGAACAACCGCTCCCGCTCCGGCCCTTCGGACCCCGTCAGGGCCGTCCAGCGGGCGCGCAGCACGGCCGGATCGGGCGCGGCCACCCAGTCCCGGCCCAGCCGCAGGCCGGCCACGGACCAGGGCATCAGATCGTCCAGCAGCGGTACGTCGTCGCTCACCCGGCAGATGGTAGCGACGGGGCGCCGGGCAGCGCCGGGCCCGGGCCGTGACCCGGCCGAAGCGTTACGCTCCTTATGTACCCATCCGTACGGAACCGGAGCGAATCGGGAGTCGGGAGTCGGGCATGAGCCAGTACGACGAGTATTCGACGCCGTCGCAGGCGGAGGGCGAGCGCCTCGACGAGGACATGGACGACAAGCAGCGGGGCGAGAAGCACCCCGCGACGATGCGCACCACGCCCTCCCAGGCGGAGGGCGAGCGCGGCACGGACGAGCAGGAGGGCGACGCGAAGCGGTAGCGGCCCGGACGGCCGACGCGCGCCGGGCCCCCGCCCCCGCCCTCAGGGGGCGTCGACCGTCACGGTGAAGGAGAACCGGTCCCCCCGGTACCGGATCCGCGCCACGTCGGCCACCCGCCCGTCCTCGTCGTACGTCACGCCCGTGTAGTGCAGGATCGGGCTCAGCAGCGGCACCTGGAGCAGTTCCGCCGTGACCGGGTCCGCCAGCCGCGCCTCCACGGTGTCGGTGATCCGGCTGATCCGCACCCCGACCACGTCACGCAGCACCTTCGTCATCGGCCAGCGCACCAGATCGTCCAGATCGACGGCGTCCGCGAACTCCGGCCGGACCGCGTTCTCCGCCCAGTTCGTCGGCTCGCCGCTCTCACCGTCGTGCCGGAGCCTGCGGTACGTGACCACCTCGGCGGTGTCCGGAAAGTGCTCCAGCAGCTCCCCGGACACCGGGGTCCGCTCGCGGCCGAGGACCGTCGTGCGCTCGCCCGACTGCTGGGCCACGATCGCGTCGACCGACCCCAGCAGCCGCACCGGGGCACTTCGCCGCGCGCCCGGCTCGATGAAGGTGCCGCGCCGCCGGTGGCGGCTGATCAGCCCCTCGCCCTCCAGCTCCTTGAGCGCCTGGCGCATCGTCAGGACGCTCACCCCGTAGTGCTCGGCGAGCTGCTCCTCGGTCGGCAGGCGCAGCGAGGCGTCCGGGGTACGGCCGAGTATCGAGGCGCGCAGCGACTGGGACACCTGATACCAGAGGGGCAGCTTCCGGTTCAGTACGAGGGAGTCGGGGGCGAAGGCGGTCACGGGTGGTTCTCCGAACGGCGGCAGGCTGGAGTGCAGGCGGCGGGGCGCGCGCGCGGGCCGTTTCCGGCCGTGCGCGCCGCACCCGCATGTTAGGCGCGGAAGTGGCGCTGGAGACCCTCCCAGACGTCGTCGTATCCGCGCTGGAGGTGATCGGCGCCGGCTGCCTGGGGGGTGGCGGTGACCGGCCAGCGGGTCTCGAACATGAAGGCCAGACCGTCGTCGATCTTCTGCGGCTTCAGCTCGGCGGCGCTCGCCTTGTCGAAGGTCTCCCGGTCCGGGCCGTGCGCGGACATCATGTTGTGCAGGGAGCCGCCGCCCGGCACGAACCCCTCGGCCTTGGCGTCGTAGGCGCCCTCGATCAGGCCCATGTACTCGCTCATCACGTTGCGGTGGAAGTACGGCGGGCGGAAGGTGTCCTCGCCGACCAGCCAGCGCGGGGCGAACACCACGAAGTCCACCCCCGCCAGCCCCGGGGTGTCGGACGGCGAGGTCAGCACCGTGAAGATCGACGGGTCGGGGTGGTCGTGGCTGATCGACCCGATGACGTTGAAACGGCGCAGGTCGTAGACGTACGGGACGTGCGTGCCGTGCCAGGCCACCACGTCGAGCGGGGAGTGGTCGTACGTCGCGGACCAGAGGTTGCCGCAGAACTTGTTCACCACCTCGGTCGGCCGCTCGACGTCCTCGTACGCGGCCACCGGCGCCCGGAAGTCACGGGCGGCCGCCAGGCCGTTGGCGCCGATCGGGCCGAGGTCCGGCAGCTCGAAGGGCCGGCCGTAGTTCTCGCAGACGTAGCCCCGGGCGGGCGCGCCCCCGGCGTCGGCGTCCAGCGGCTCCACACGGAAGCGGACCCCGCGCGGGATCAGGGCCACCTCGCCCGGACGGACGCCCAGCAGGCCGAACTCGGTGCGCAGCAGCAGGCCGCCGCGCTCCGGGACGATCAGCAGCTCGCCGTCCGAGTCGCTGAACACCCGGTCCGTCATGGGCGCGTTGGCGGCGTAGAGGTGGATGGCCATGCCGGTGCGCTGGGTGGCGTCGCCGTTGCCGCCCAGCGTCCACAGGCCGGACAGGAAGTCGGTGCCGGGAGCCGGATCGGGCAGCGGGTTCCAGCGCAGCCGGTTGGGGTCGGGCACCGTCTCGGTGAAGGGCGCGGTCCGCAGGGCGCCGTTGCCGGTCCGGGTGAAGGCCGGGTGCGCGGCCGAGGGGCGGATCCGGTACAGCCAGGAGCGGCGGTTGTCGCGGCGCGGCTCGGTGAAGGCGCTGCCGCTGAGCTGCTCCGCGTACAGGCCGAGGGGGGCGCGCTGGGGGGAGTTGCGGCCGTGGGGGAGGGCGCCGGGCACGGCCTCCGAGCTGTGCTCGTTCCCGAAGCCGGTGAGGTACTCCAGCGCCTCCGCCGTCTTCCTGGCCTGCTCGCTCATGGGCTGCTCCCGCTCCGTCGAAGGAATCCTATGGCTGACAGTAGGATTCCGCGCGCCGCCCGTCAACGCCACTGGGCGGCCGCATGGCCGAATCCCCGCTGTGCACGGGTGCGCCCCAACCGGACCGACGCACGGGGGGATCCCAAAAGATGAACAATGCTCTACTCTCTCGCGCATGTCGTGGACCCGCAGGTTCCCTGCCGTGCCGGCGGTGCTCCTCGCCGCCCTGCTCGCCCTCCTGTCCCTCTTCGCCGCCGCGCCCGCCGCCCGCGCGCACGAAGAGCGCCCCGTCACCCTCCCCGACGGCACCGGCTCCGTACCCCTCTACCGCGCGACCGAGCCCGACCTGATCGTCTGCAAGACCGACCGCCCCGACTTCGAACGCCGGATCGCCGGCTTCCCCGACGAGCTGCGCAACCGCAACCTCGCCCTCTACGACCGCTGCGAGAAGTCCGGCTACCGCCACCTCCAGGAAGCCGTCGACGCCGTCGACCGCCCCGGAATGAACATCGCGATCCTCCCCGGCCTCTACGAGGAGGAGCCCTCGCTCCCCAAGCCGACCGGCGCCTGCGCGCACCTCAAGGCCCCCAATTCCGCGCTCGGCTACCAGATCCTGTCCTACGAGCAGCAGGTCCAGTGCCGGCACAACCAGAACCTCGTCGCCATCCTCGGCAAGACCGGCCTGCAGATCGAGGGCACCGGCGCCACCCGCACCGACGTCGTCATCGACGCCAAGTACCAGAAGCTCAACGCCATCCGCGCCGACGAGTCCGACGGCGTCTACTTCCGCAACTTCACCGCCCAGCGCACCACCTTCAACTCGCTGTACGTCCTCGCGGGCGACGGCTTCGTCATCGACGACGTCCTGACCCGCTGGAACGACGAGTACGGCTTCCTGACCTTCGCCAGCGACCACGGCCTGTACAAGAACTGCGAGTCCTACGGCAACGGAGACTCCGGCATCTACCCCGGCAGCGCCTCCGACATCAACGACGGACGCGGCTACGACGTGCCCCGGTACTCCATCGAGATCACCGGCTGCCACAGCCACCACAACATGGTCGGCTACTCGGGCACCGCCGGGGACTCGGTGTGGGTCCACGACAACGAGTTCGACCAGAACATGGGCGGCGCCTCGATGGACAGCGCCTTCCCCGGCCACCCCGGCCTCCCGCAGAACCACGCCCGCTTCGAACGCAACCTGATCCACGACAACAACGCCGACTACTACCCCTACGTGGCCGACGGCACCTGCGCCAGACCGCCCGTCGAGCGCGGCTACGAGCAGGGGGTGGTCTGCCCGCAGATCTCCATGCCGCCGGGCACCGGCATCATCACCGCGGGCGGCAACTGGAACCTCTACGAGGACAACTGGGTGTACGGGCACCGGCGCGCGGGCTTCTTCCTCAGCGCGGTGCCGGCCTTCATCCGCGGCGAGGAGAAGTGGTCCAAGCAGACCGACACCTCCCACCACAACCGTTACGCGGGCAACATCCTCGGCAAGGACAAGTCCGGGGCCTCCCGCCCCAACGCCGCCGACGTGTGGTGGGACGGCCAGGGCCGGGGCAACTGCTGGCAGGACGGCCCCGACGGCTCCTCCCCGGGCACCCTGCCGCGCTGCGGCGATACGCGCGGCGAGGTCAGCGGCGCCTCCGCCCGCCTGGTGGGCGAACCGGTGAAGCTCACGCAGCTGCTGGTCTGCGCCGACTACAACGTCCAGGCCCGCAAACTCCCCGCCGGCTGCGACTGGTACGGGGCCCGTGGGCTGGAGCGGGTGGAGACGCAGCTCGCGCTGGCGGTGGCGGCGGTACTGCTGCTGGTCGGCGGGGTGCTGTGGGGGCGCCGGCTGCGCCGCTCCCGGCTGGGCACGGCGGCCTCCCTGCTGGGGCTCGCCGGGCTGGCCCTGGACGTGGCCGGCTCCACCATGCCGCTCCAGGACACCTTCGTCCCGGCCCTGGCCCTGCTCCTGCTCGGCCTGTGGTGGACCGGCGCCGGGCTGGCCCTGCGGCCCGAACGCCCCTGGCTGGCCCGCCTGACCCTGCTCCTCGGAGTCCTGACCCTGCTGGACGCCTTCGACAAGGCCGTCCTGATGATCCCCTGGATCCCGCTGAGCCCGGCCTGGATCCGGGCCCTGGTCGCGGTGGTGTGGGTGCTGTGGGCCGTCATCGCCGCCGCCCGCCCCGGCCCCCCCACCCCCGCCCGCCCCGCCGGCCCGCCCGGCACCCCTTCGGGCGACCGCGCCCCCGTCCCCCCGGGCCCCGCCCCCGCCCTCACCACCCCCGCCGGCCCCCACCCGCCCACCACCCCCTGACCCCCACCCCGCCCCCCCGGCCCGCCCTGGCATGCCGGGCGGGGGGGCGGCCGACGGCTCCCACACCCCTCGGAGGACCGAAGTGAACGTCCCCGCGCAGGACCGCACCCCGTGCGACGGCTGCCGGCCCCCCGACCCCCGGCCCGGGCCGCGCCGGCGGACCGCCCGCACGGCGGCGCTCGTCGCCGTGCTCCTGCTGCTCGCGGGCGGCGCCGCCACCGGTTGCGGCGGCCGGGCCACCACCCACCACAAACCCGGCACCACCCACGAACAGGCCTCCGGCAGCACCGGCACCCTGCTCGACACCCAGGACGGCGGCGGCCACCGCCTGCGCGAGGTCCCCGCGCAGGGCGCCCCCGAGGTGAAGCTCACCGCCCGCCCCGACTCCGAGGACGGCTGGAACCTCCAACTGTCCGTGGCGAACTTCCACTTCACCCCCGACAGCACCGGCGGCGCCGCCCTCCCGGGCGCCGGCCACGCCCACCTCGACCTCGACGGCCACAAGCTGGCCCGGGTGTACGGCCCCTGGTTCCACCTGCCCGCGGCGCAGGTGCCCGAGGGCGCGCACACCCTGACCGTCCGCCTCTACGCCGACGACCACACCGCCTGGGCCGTCGCCGGCAAACCGGTCGAGGCGTCCGTCGCGCTGACCGCGGGCCCTCCGGGCCAGGAGTCCCACAGCCATGCGCCGTCCACCCCGACCGGCTCACCGGCGCCCCCCGAGGCACCGCGGGCCGACCGGACCCTCACCCTCGCCGTCCGGGACGGCAAGGTCATCCCCGCGACCGCCCGCACCGAGGTCAAGCGCGGCGAGCGCATCGCCCTGCGGGTCACCAGCGACCGTGCCGACACCCTGCACGTGCACGGCTACGACAAGGAACTCGCCCTGCCCGCCGGACAGGAGGCCACCCTGGTCCTGACGGCCGACCGCACGGGCCTCTTCGAGGTGGAGACCCACACGTCCGGACTCGTCCTGACCCAGCTGCTCGTCCGATGACCCCCGGCCCCGGGGCGGCGGCCCTGAGCCGGGCGTCCTCGCCCGAGGGGTGGCCCGGCCTCACCCTGCCGGGACCGGGACCGGGGTCGATGGCGATCCCGAGGGCGCCGGTGCCGATGTCGGAGCCCGGGGCGGCGGCCGGCCAGGGCGTGGTCCTTCACCCGGCCGACCCCTCGTCCCTGCTCGCGCACGGGATCGGCTCCCAGCACGACCTGCCCGTCTCTCCCTTCTACGCCTTCGCCGGAGCCTTCACCGCCCTGTTCCTCTCCTTCCTCGCACTCGGCCTCCTCTGGTCCGCCTCCCGCTTCCGCGGCGACCGCTCCGGGCTGGCCCTGCCCGCCGGGATCCAGCGGGTGGCCGACGCGCCGGCCACCCGCACCACCCTGCGCGGACTCGGTCTCGCCGCAGCCCTCGCCGTGCTCCTCCACCTCCTCCTCGGTCCCGACGACCCCGCCCGCAACCCCGCTCCCGGCGCCGTCTACGTCCTCCTCTGGGTCGGACTCGTCCCCGCCTCCCTTCTCCTCGGCCCCGTCTGGCGCCTCCTCAACCCGCTGCGCACCCTGCACCGGCTGCTCTCCCGGGCCCGGCGCCGGCCGCCCGCCGCCGGCCGGCCCCTGCCCGCCCGGCTCGGCCAATGGCCCGCCACCGCCGGGCTGTTCGGCTTCACCTGGCTCGAACTCGTCTCTCCCGATCCCGCGTCCACCACCGCCCTCCTGATCGCCCTCACCGCGTACACCGCCCTCCACCTGCTGCTCGCCGCCCGTCACGGCGAGCGGTGGTTCACCGACGCCGACGCCTTCGAGGCCTACTCCGGTCTCCTGGCCCGGCTCTCCCCGCTCGGCCGCCGCACCGACGGCCGCCTGGTCCTGCGCAACCCCTTCCACGGACTCGACGCGACGCCCGAGCGGCCCGGACTCGTCGCCACCGTCTGCGTCCTGCTCGGCTCCACCGCCTACGACGGCTTCTCCGACAACCCCGCCTGGATCAACGCCGTCCAGACCTCCCCCCTCGGCCGCACCCCCGCGGCCACGCTCGGACTGCTCGCTTCCATCACCCTCGTCGCCACCCTCTACTGCCTGTGCGCGGCGGCCACCCGCCTCGTCAGCGGACCGCACCCCCGCCCCCTGACGGCCTTCGCGCACTCACTCGTACCGATCGCCCTCGGCTATCTCATCGCCCACTACTTCTCCCTCCTGGTGACCGAAGGACCACGCACGGTAATGATGGCACTCGGCACTGACAACGCCCCCGCGCCCAGTCCCCCCTTGGGTCCCGGGGGTCTGGCCGCCCTCCAGGTGATCGCCGTCGTCAGCGGGCACGTACTCGGAGTGATCGCCGCGCACGACCGCTCCGTACGCCTCTTCCCGCCCGCCAGGGCCGTGGCCGGCCAACTGCCGCTCCTCGCGCTGATGATCACCTACACGATCGGCGGCCTCAGCCTCCTGCTGAACTGAGGACCGGCCGCCACAGCCGCCGTGGGCCGCTGGACCCACACGTCAAGAGCGGCATGATGGACCCCGTGCCTCCCGCCCACCCCCTGCGCCGGACCCCGGTCCAGCAGCGCAGCGCCGACCGACTCGCCCGGATCCTCGACGCCTGCGCCGAACTCCTCGACGAGACCGGCTACGAGAACCTCAGCACCCGCGCCGTCGCCCAGCGCGCCGCGGTGCCCATCGGGTCCGTCTACCGCTTCTTCGGCAACAAGCGCGCGATGGCGGTCGCCCTCGCCCACCGCAACCTCGACCGGTACGCCGACGGCATCCAGGAGCGCCTCGCCCTGCTGCCCACCACCCACTGGCGGCCCGTCGTGGACGCGGTCCTGGACGAGTTCCTGGCCATGAAGCGCAGCGTCCCCGGCTTCGCCCTCGTCGACTTCGGGGTACCCGCGCCGCCCCCCGGGGACCCCGCCGCCGAGGACCCCGCCGCCGACCCCAACCACGCGGTCGCCGATCGCCTCACCCGGCTGCTGTGCGGCCACCTCGGGCTTGTCCCCGACCCCGCCCTGGCGCGTGCCGTGCTGGTCGCCGTCGAGGCGACCGACGCGCTCGTCCAGCTGGCCTTCCGGTCCGATCCGGCCGGCGACCCCGCGATCGTCGTGGAGACGCGCGCGATGATGCACGCGTATCTGGCCCGCGTCCTGGACTGACCCGACCCCGCCCCCGAGCCCCTCGGGCCCGCACCCCCGCCCCCGCGCTGAGCTGGGGTTTTGCTCGTATTGCTCACGCGTTGACGTCTTGTTGCCGCCCGGGGGCGGCACCTACGTTCCCTGCATGCTGACCTTCCTCGGCTTCGCCATGATCGCCACCTTCCTGGTGCTGATCATGCTGAAGAAAATGTCGCCCATCGCGGCGCTCGTCCTGATCCCCGCGCTGTTCTGCGTGTTCGCCGGAAAGGGCGCCCACCTCGGGGACTACGTCATCGACGGCGTCGGCAAACTCGCCCCGACCGCCGCCATGCTGATGTTCGCCATCGTCTACTTCGGCGTGATGATCGACGTCGGTCTGTTCGACCCGATCGTCCGGGGCATCCTGCGCTTCTGCAAGGCGGACCCCGTGCGCGTCGTGGTCGGCACGGCCGTGCTGGCCGCGATCGTCTCGCTCGACGGGGACGGCTCGACCACCTTCATGATCACCGTCTCGGCGATGTACCCGCTCTACAAGCGGCTCGGCCTGAGCCTGGTGGTCATGACGGGCGTCGCCGCGACCGCCAACGGCGTGATGAACACCCTGCCCTGGGGCGGCCCCACGGCCCGCGCCGCCACCGCGCTCAAGGTCGACGCGGGCGACGTCTTCGTCCCCATGATCCCCGCCCTCGCGGCCGGACTGCTCGCCGTCCTCGTGCTGGCGTACGTCCTCGGGCTCAGGGAGCGCCGCCGCGTCGGCTCGCTCGTGCTGCCGGGCGAGGAGACCGAGGAGGAGTCCCTGGTGGCGGTCGGCGGCCAGGGCACCCGTACGGAGACCGACCGGTCGGGGGCCGGATCCGCGGGCCCCGCCGCCGCTCCGGCCGGCCCGGGCGCCGGCCCCGCCGACGGCTTGGATCCCCGTACGGCGACCGGTGCCACCCCCGACGAGGGTGACGGCTTCCAGGGCCTCGACCCCCACCGCCCGACGCTGCGGCCGCGCCTCTACTGGTTCAACGCGGGCCTCACCGTCGCGCTGCTCACCGCGATGATCATGGAGCTGCTGCCGATCCCGGTGCTGTTCCTGCTCGGCGCCGCCCTCGCGCTCACCGTCAACTTCCCCCACATGCCCGACCAGAAGGCCCGGATCGCCGCCCACGCGGACAACGTCCTCAACGTCGCCGGCATGGTCTTCGCGGCGGCCGTCTTCACCGGCGTCCTGGGCGGTACGGGCATGGTCAAGCACATGGCGGACTGGCTGGTCGGCGCCATCCCCGAGGGCATGGGGCCGCACATGGCCCTCGTCACCGGTCTGCTCAGCCTGCCGCTGACGTACTTCATGTCGAACGACGGCTTCTACTTCGGCGTCCTGCCCGTCCTGGCCGAGGCGGGCGCCGCCCACGGCGTCTCCCCGCTGGAGATCGCCCGCGCCTCCCTGGTCGGCCAGGCCCTGCACATGTCGAGCCCGCTGGTTCCGGCCGTCTACGTCCTCGTCGGCATGGCCAGGGTCGAGTTCGGCGACCACACCCGGTTCACCGTGAAATGGGCGGCCCTCACCTCCCTCGTCGTCCTCGGGGCGGGGATGCTTTTCGGCATCATCTGAGGGCCCGGGACCCTGGCGCCCGTAAAACTACCGACGCTAGTTTGTAGGGTGTGGGCGACGTCAGGTCCACGCGCTCGCAGGTGCTCGGGAGGAATGCCATGAAGGCCCACGACGGGATGTACATCGGCGGGGAGTGGCGGTCCGCCGCCACGGCCGGCCGGATCGAGGTCGTCAACCCGGCCGACGAGCAGGTCATCGCCACCGTCCCGGCGGGCGGCGCCGAGGACGTGGACGCGGCCGTACGCGCGGCCCGCGCGGCCCTGCCCGGCTGGGCGGCCACGGCTCCGGCCGAGCGGGCGGCCCTGATCGGCGCCCTGCGCGACGTGCTGGCCGCCCGCAAGGACGAGATCGCCGAGACCATCACCGCCGAACTCGGGGCCACCCTCGGCTTCTCGACGGCGGTGCACGTCGGGGCGCCGCTCGCCGTGGCCTCCTCCTTCGCCGAGCTGGGAGCCACCTACGCCTTCGAGGAGCGGCTCGGCAACTCCACCGTCCTGATGGAGCCGGTCGGCGTGGTCGGAGCCATCACGCCCTGGAACTATCCCCTGCACCAGATCGTTGCCAAGGTGGCACCCGCTCTCGCCGCCGGCTGCACCCTCGTCCTCAAGCCCGCCGAGGACACCCCGCTGACCGCACAGCTCTTCGCCGAAGCCGTGCACGAGGCGGGCGTACCGGCCGGCGTCTTCAACCTGGTGACCGGTACCGGCCCGGTCGCCGGGCAGGCGCTGGCCGAGCACGAGGGAGTCGACCTCGTCTCCTTCACCGGCTCGACCGCCGTCGGCAAGAAGATCGGCGCCCTCGCCGGCGCCGCCGTCAAGCGCGTCGCCCTCGAACTCGGCGGCAAGTCGGCGAACGTCATCCTGCCCGGCGCCGACCTGCCCAAGGCCGTCGCGGCGGGAGTCGCCGACGTCATGCGGAACTCCGGCCAGAGCTGCGACGCACTCACCCGCATGCTCGTCCAGCGGGAGCAGTACGAGGAGGCCGTGTCCCTGGCGGTCGCCGCCGTCGCCAAGTACCCCACCGGCGACCCCCGCGAACCGGGCACCCGCCTCGGCCCGGTGATCAACGCGAAGCAGCACGCCCGCGTGCGCGCGTACATCGCCAAGGGCGTCGAGGAAGGCGCGCGCCTCGTCGCCGGCGGCCCCGACGCGCCCCACGAGCGGGGGTACTTCGTCGCCCCGACCGTGTTCGCCGACGTCACCCCCGAGATGACCATCGCCCAGGAGGAGATCTTCGGCCCCGTGCTGGCGATCCTCCCGTACGAGGACGAGGAGGACGCCCTGCGCATCGCCAACGGCACCGTCTACGGCCTGGGCGGCGCCGTCTGGGCGGCGGACGCGGAGACGGCCGCGGCCTTCGCCCGCCGGATGGACACCGGCCAGGTCGACATCAACGGCGGCCGCTTCAACGTGCTCGCGCCCTTCGGCGGTTACAAGCAGTCGGGCGTGGGCCGCGAGCTGGGCCCGCACGGCCTGGGGGAGTACCTCCAGACCAAGTCCCTCCAGTTCTGAGCGGGTCGCAATAGCCCGCGCCCCCGCTCACCCACCCCCACGGCGCAAGCACCCGCCGCAGCCGAAGACCCCGAAGACACGGAGACGACGATCATGGTCCGCGCCGCCATCCTGCCCGCCGTCGGAGCACCGCTGGAGATCCGGGACATCGTGCTGCCCGAGCCCGGCCCCGGGCAGGTCCGGGTGCGGCTCGCCGCCGCCGGCGTCTGTCACTCCGACCTCTCCCTCACCAACGGCACCATGCGGGTTCCCGTCCCCGCCGTACTCGGCCACGAGGGCGCGGGGACGGTCCTGACCGTCGGGGAGGGGGTCGCCCACGTCGCCCCGGGCGACGCGGTGGTGCTCAACTGGGCCCCCTCCTGCGGGAAGTGCCACCACTGCCGGATCGGCGAGGTGTGGCTCTGCGCGAAGGCCCTGTCCGGGGTCGGCGCCGTCTACGCCCATGACGCCGAGGGCACCGAGCTGCACCCCGGGCTCAACGTCGCCGCCTTCGCCGAGGAGACCGTCGTCGCGGCGAACTGCGTGCTGCCCGCGCCCGCCGGGATCCCGCTGCCCGAAGCCGCCCTGCTCGGCTGCGCGGTGCTCACCGGTTACGGGGCCGTCCACCACAGCGCCCAGGTCCGTCCGGGCGAGTCGGTGGCCGTGTTCGGGGTCGGCGGGGTCGGCCTGGCCGCCCTCCAGGCCGCCCGGATCGCCCAGGCGGGCCCGGTGGTGGCCGTCGACGTCTCCCCGGCCAAGGAGGAGCTGGCCCGCGCGGCCGGAGCCACCGACTTCGTGCTCGCCTCCGAGACCACCGCCAAGCAGATCAGGGCGCTCACCGGCGGTCAGGGCGCGGACGTGGCCGTCGAGTGCGTGGGCCGGGCGGAGACCATCCGCGCGGCCTGGGACTCCACCCGCCGGGGCGGCCGCACCACGGTGGTCGGCATCGGCGGCAAGGAGCAGCAGGTCACCTTCCACGCCCTGGAGATCTTCCACTTCGCCCGCACCCTCACCGGCTGCGTCTACGGCAACAGCGACCCGGCCCGCGACCTCCCGGTGATCGCCGAACACGTGCGGGCGGGCCGCCTCGACCTCGGCTCGCTCGTCACCGACCGCATCACGCTCGACGGCATCCCGGCCGCCTTCGACGCGATGCTCGCGGGCAAGGGCGGCCGTTCCCTGGTCGTCTTCTGACCCCGCCGCCCCCACCCGCGTTCCGGCCGGGACGGCCAGCTCCGCCAGCCGGTTCCCGCCGGTCAGGCCACGGGCCGGCGGAGGGTCTCGTACTGGAGGGTCAGGCCGTCGAGGAGGGCGGTCAGGCCCGTCTCGAAGGCGCCTTCGTCCACCTCGCGCCCGCGTTCCGCCAGCAGGTGGGCGCGGCCCAGGTGCGGGTAGTCCACCGGGTCGTACGCCGCCTCGTCGTCCACGAAGCCCCCGGCGAAGGAGGCCACCGCCGAGCCCAGGATGAAGTACCGCATCAGGGCGCCGATCCGGGTCGCGTGGGCCGGGGGCCAGCCCGCCGCCGTCATCGCCCCGAACACCGCGTCGGCCAGCCGCAGCCCGGCCGGCCGCCGCCCCGGCCCCCGCGCCAGCACCGGCACGATGTTCGGATGGTCCGCCAGCGCGTCCCGGTACGAGTGCGCCCACGCGTGCAGCGCCGCCCGCCAGCCGCCCCCGTCGTCGCCGTAGCCGTCACCCCCGCCGTCGGCGCGGTCCTCCCCGACGCCGTCGAACATCGACAGGTCGACCCGGGCGCTCACCGCGTCCGCCACCGCCTCCAGGATCGCGTCCTTGGTCCGGAAGTGGTTGTAGAGCGAGGGCCCGCTGACCCCGAGCGCGGCCGCCAGCCGCCGCGTCGACACGGACTCCAGCCCCTCCGCGTCCACCAGCGCGCCGGCGGCCTCGACGATGCGGTCTCGGCTGAGCAGGGGCTTGCGCGGTCTGGCCATGCGCCACATAGTAGGCCCTGCCCCGCCATAAACTACCGGTGCTAGTTAACGCCGAGTCCCCGCCGTCGCCGCCCACCCGGAGGCCCCCGTGAACCTGGAGCTCAGCGAGGAGCAGGAGGCCGTGCGCGGCCTTGCCCGCGCGTTCACCGAGCGCGAGATCGCCCCGTACGCGGCCGACTGGGACCGCGCCGAGAGCGTCGACCGGTCGATCGTCAAGAAGCTCGGCGACCTCGGCTTCCTCGGCCTCACCGTCCCCGAGGAGTACGGCGGCTCCGGCGGCGACCACCTCTCCTACGTGCTCGTCACCGAGGAGCTGGGCCGCGGCGACTCCGCCGTGCGCGGCATCGTCTCCGTCTCCCTCGGTCTGGTCGCCAAGACGGTGGCGGCCTGGGGCACCGAGGAACAGAAGCGCCACTGGCTGCCCCGGCTCTGCTCCGGCGAGGCACTCGGCTGCTTCGGCCTGACCGAGCCCGGCACCGGCTCGGACGCGGCGGCCCTCACCACCAGCGCGGTGCGCGAGGGGGACGCGTACGTCATCAGCGGCAGCAAGATGTTCATCACCAACGGCACCTGGGCCGACGTCGTCCTCCTCTTCGCCCGCACTGGCGGCGAGCCCGGCCACCGCGGCATCTCCGCCTTCCTCGTCCCCGCCGACGCCCCCGGCCTGACCCGCCGCGAGGTGCACGGCAAGCTCGGCCTGCGCGGCCAGGCCACCGCCGAGCTGACCCTCGACGGCGTCCGCGTGCCCGCCACCGCCCTCCTCGGCCCCGAGGGCAAGGGCTTCTCCGTCGCCATGTCGGCCCTGGCCAAGGGCCGGATGTCGGTGGCCGCCGGCTGCGTCGGCATCGCCCAGGCGGCACTGGACGCGGCCGTCTCCTACGCCGCCCAGCGCGAGCAGTTCGGCAAGCCGATCGCCCACCACCAGCTGGTCCAGGAGCTGATCGCCGACATCTCCGTCGACGTGGACGCCGCCCGGCTGCTGACCTGGCGCGTGGCCGACCTGATCGACCGCGGCCGCCCGTTCGCCACCGAGTCCTCCACCGCCAAGCTCTTCGCCTCCGAGGCGGCGGTGCGCGCCGCGAGCAACGCCCTCCAGGTGCACGGCGGGTACGGCTACATCGACGAGTACCCGGCCGGGAAGCTGCTGCGCGACGCCCGCGTGATGACCCTCTACGAGGGCACCAGCCAGATCCAGAAGCTGCTGATCGGCCGCGCCCGTACCGGCGTCTCCGCGTTCTGACACCCGGGCCCGGCCGCCCGGCCCCGCACGGCTGAGTACGGGGCTGAGTACGCGCACCCATGCGGCCGGGCCGCCCCGGTCCGATGCTGGGGCCATGAACGAGACACCGGTCAAGCAGCAGAACACGGCGGCCTATCACGCCCAGGCCGTCGCCGCCTTCGCCGTCGCGCTCGGCGCGGTGGCCCTCGGGATCTACCACCTGCGCGTCGACGGCTGGGTCCGGGCCTTCCTCGGCGTCGCCGTCCTCTACCTCACCACCTCGGCCTTCACCCTGGCCAAGGTGGTCCGCGACCGGCAGGAGAGCGGCCTCGCGGCCCGGCAACGCTAAGCGCTTGCTCACCCTCCGGTAGGCTGTCGCTTCCTTGTCACGGCGAAGAGGGTGAGCGAGCGATGGACAGCGCGGCGGAGACCGGCGGCTACCAGCCGTGGTCGGAGGTCACCCCCGACGCCGCGCGGCGGCTGCTCGTCGCGGCCGTCGACGCCTTCGCCGAGCGCGGCTACCACGCCACCACCACGCGCGACATCGCCGGCCGCGCCGGTATGAGCCCGGCCGCGCTCTACATCCACTACAAGACCAAGGAAGAGCTGCTCCACCGCATCAGCCGCATCGGCCACGACAAGGCGCTGGAGATCCTGGAGACGGCGGCCGCCGGGCCGGGGGCCGCCGCCGAGCGGCTCGACGCGGCCGTGCGGTCCTTCGTGGGCTGGCACGCCGCGCACCACACCACCGCGCGCGTGGTCCAGTACGAGCTCGACGCGCTCGCGCCCGAGCACCGCGGCGAGATCGTGGCCCTGCGCAGGCAGAGCGACGCAGCCGTGCGCCGCATCCTCGCCGAGGGCGTCCGGGCAGGGGAGTTCGACGTCCCCGACGTGCCCGGCACCACCCTCGCCGTGCTGTCGCTGTGCATCGACGTGGCCCGCTGGTTCAGCGCCGCGGGCCCGCGCACGCCCGACGAGGTCGGCGCCCTCTACGCCGGCCTCGTGCTCCGCATGGTGGGCGCCCGCCCGCCGTCGGCGTAGCCGCGCCGCCCGGCAGCCCGGCGGCTCAGAAGTAGTAGCGCGACAGCGACTGGGCCACGCACACCGGCTTCTCGCCGCCCTCGCGCTCGACGGTCACGGTCGCCGCGACCTGTACGCCCTCACCCGCGTCGGTGACCGCCGTGATCACGGCGGTGGCGCGCAGCCGCGAGCCGACCGGCACCGGAGCCGGGAACCGGACCTTGTCCACCCCGTAGTTGATGCCCATCCGCATCCCCTCGACCCGCATGATCTGCGGGACCAGGCTCGGCAGCAGCGACAGCGTCAGATATCCGTGCGCGATGGTGGAGCCGAAGGGGCCGTCGGCGGCCCGCTCCGGGTCCACGTGGATCCACTGGTGGTCGCCGGTCGCGTCGGCGAAGAGGTCGATCCGCTTCTGGTCCATCTCCAGCCACCCGCTGGGGCCGAGCGGCTCGCCGATGCCGGCGCGCAGTTCCTCGGCGGAGGTGAAGATCCTCGGTTCGGCCATGCCCTGCCCCTGTCTTCCGCTGAAGCGATCACGAGCTGACGAATAAGCGCTTGCTCAGCATGTCGGGGTCCGCATGCGTATGTCAACGCACGGCCGACTAGGCTCGGGGCTGTGCCGCAGATTCCCGAAAACGTCCACGAACTCACGGTCGGCCAGCTCTCCGCTCGCAGTGGGGCAGCCGTCTCCGCCCTCCACTTCTACGAGGCCAAGGGGCTGATCAGCAGCCGCCGCACGTCCGGCAACCAGCGCCGCTACAACCGCGAGGCGCTGCGCCGGGTCGCCTTCGTACGCGCCGCCCAGCGCGTCGGCATCCCGCTCGCCGACGTCCGCGAGGCGTTGGCGCAGCTGCCGGAGGAACGCACCCCCACCCGCGAGGACTGGGCGCGGCTGTCGGAGAGCTGGCGTGCCGAGCTGGACGAGCGGATCCGGAAACTCAGCGATCTGCGCGACCGGTTGTCGGACTGCATCGGCTGCGGCTGCCTCTCGATGAAGAAGTGCGGCCTGTACAACCCGGACGACGCCTTCGGCGCCCGCCTCAGCGGCTCGCGGCTGTCGCTGTAGCGGCGCCCGCGTCGCCGTCGCGGTCATCGCCGTCCCCCAGCAGGTCGCGGGCGGCCGCGACGAGTTCGGCGTTGGAACGCGCCGCCCGCCCGTCCGGCAGGCACAGGACGTCCCCGACGCCGGTCCGCGCGGCCGCACCGCACCGCGCGGCCAGCCGCAGCACCGGCCAGGCGGCAGCGTCCCGCCCGTACAGCAGCACCGGCACTGGCGGCAGCCAGCGCAGCCCCGCCACCAGCGCGGGATCCGCCGCCGCCAGCTCGGCCACCAGCCGGACCCGGCCGTGGTCCGGCGCGGCCCACTCCAGGAACCGGGCCAGCGGCTCCGGCCCGGCCCCGCCGCCCAGCGGCACCACCGCGTCCACCGCCACCCCGCGCGCCAGCAGGGCCCGCGCCAGCCGCCGGGCCCCCGGCTCCGCGAACCGTACGGCGGCCCGGTCCGGCAGCACCGTCCAGGACCGCACCCGCTCCTGCCGCCCCTCGGGATCCGGCTCGGCATCCACCCCCGCGGGGACCGAGAGAGGTACGCGGACCCCTGTGCCGCGCAACTCCTCCAGCAGCGGCCCGACCACCCGGGCCGACAGGCTCTCCCGCCCGCACGGGGTCCGTGGGTGCACCAGCACCTCGCCGGCCCCGGCCGCGACGGCCGCCACCGCCGACTCCACCACGTCCCGGGGCGACATCGGCACCGCGCCGCCCCCGGAGCCGCCGCGCGAGCCGTTCACCGCCACCTGGAGCACCCGCCGCGGCCCGCCCCGGCCGCCCGGCCCGTTCACCCGCGCCGGGCCCGGTCCGCTCACGCGGCGCCCGCCGACGCCGTATGCGCCGACGCCGGGTGGACCGTACCCGTACGCACCATCGCCGGATGCGCCAATACGGCGTCCGCCAGCACCTCGTCCGCCAGCGCCGGTCTCGGCACCACGATCCCGCAGCCCCCGCACACCGGCCCGTCCCACGCCCACGCCCCGGCCCACGGCCCGTGCACCGCCAGTGGCGCCTGCCACCGCAGTTCCCGCTCCCCGCACACCGGGCAGGCCGTCCCCGGCTCCGACTCCAGCGCCGTCACCAGCCGCCGCAGCACCTCGCCCAGCGCCCCCTCCGGCCGCACACCCGGGTCGGCGCACCGCACCACCGCGTCCCCGCTGCCGCCCCAGGCCCACTCCGGCCGCCGGACGCCGTCGTGCTTCTCCCGTCTGCGCCGGGCCGCGAACTGCCGCTCGTACTCCAGCCAGACCGCGCGGGCGTCCTCCAGCTCCTCCAGCGCCGCGACCAGCCGCAGCGGATCCGCACCCCGGTCCTCGGGGGCGATCCCGTGCCGGTCGCACAGGTGCCACCACGTCGCCCGGTGCCCGTACGGGGCGAACCGTTCCAGGCAGCGGCGCAGCGAATGGCGCCGCAGGGCCCGGTCGTTGCGCGCGTCGCGCACCTGGTAGGCCAGACTCCGAAAACCCGCCATCGCACCTTCACCTCCGCCGCCGTGCCCCCGCCCACACCTGTGTTCGCACTACTCAGTGGAACGAAACAGCGCGCCCTGACGTGCCCAACATGCCCGGTCGGATGTAGGCGCATGCGGGGGCGGTCGAGGCGTGCGGGTGGCACATGGCCGGAAGTCAGCGCCCCATGCGCCCCGCGCCGACCACGATCCGGGCCAGTTCGTCATGGCAGATGTCACTGTGCGCCCCCGACGGCGGGCCCCCGCGCCGCACCACGGAACCCGCGTCCACGCTGACGCAGCCCGCCTCCGGCAGCCCGTCGCGCAGGGCCGCCTCCAGGGTCAGCCGCGGCGCGCCGGGCACCGCCCGCACCCCGTCGTGCCCGACCGCGCCCCACCGGTCGTCGAAGCCGAGCAGTCCGGCCGAATCGTTCGCCATCCGGGAGGCCAGCGGATAGAAGACCCCGAGCGCGCTGTCGTGGGAGGAGTGGCAGGCCACCACCGGGCCGGCCACCTTGTGCTGGAGCCCGCGCAGGGCGCCGCCGCGCCGCGTGTCGTGGGGGAGGCGGTCGCTGAAGGCGTAGTGCGAGAAGGCGCCCTGCAGCAGGGTCAGCGACTTCAGGTGACGGGCGCCGTCGGGTGCGGCGCGCAGCGCGAAGGACACCACCCGCGCGCCGAAGCTGTGCCCGATCAGGTGGACGCGCAGGGCCGGGCGGCGGCCGGCCAGGTCCGTGAGCACCGGGCCGAGCCCGTGCTCGCCGACCACCCCGGCCCGTTTCTTCATCTCGTAGTACGTGGCCTGGCGCAGCAGTTCCCGGGCGCCGCTCCACAGGTCGCGCAGTCCGTCGCCGGGCCCGAAGGCCTCGCCGGGCGCGAAAGCCCCGCCCGGGGAGGTGTCCGCCGCCGCCTGGGCCAGGGCCTCGGTCAGGACCCGGCAGGCCTCCAGGACGTCCCGCGCGAAGAGGGCCGGTACGTCGGCGCCCGGGCCGGCGTCGGTGCTCGCCTCGGCCCGCTCGACGTAGGCGAGTTCCCGTACCAGCGCGCCGAACTCGGCGAAGGCGGCCTGCGACTCCGGCCGTTCGTACAGCAGTTGCGCGACCCGGTCGAGCTCCGCCGGCCGCCCGGGCCAGAAGGCCGCGAGCGCCCGCCGGGTGGCCGCGTCCAGGGCCGGTCCGGGAGCGGTGGTCCCGGCCGCTCCGGCCGCCGCCGGCGGGTCGAAGTCGGGTATCGGCTCGTCGGAGAAGCGGATCGAGGGCCACACCACCCCCACGTACCCGAGCCGGACGCCGGTCCCGACCAGACCGGGGAAGGGGGCGAAGAACCGGTCGAAGAGCCGGGTCGCGGTGGTCCGGTCGCTGTTCCAGCCGTGCGCGAAGACCAGCAGGTCGGTGGCCTCCATCCGGGCCACCGCCGCCCGCGTGGCGGGGTCCACGTCCCCCTGGACGTCGAACGTCAGCTCCTGGTACGGCGCCACCCCCACCCCGAGGGCGTCCGCCGCACCCGCGATCCCCAGCGGGAGGGGCGCCCGGGCCCCCGTCCCGGCCCCGATCCCCGCTCCGTCCACGGCTCCGCTGTCCGTCATGGCGACCTCCCCCTCCGTGCCGTGCCCTGGGTGAGGGCAGCATCCCGCCGCCGGCTCCCGTCGGCCAGACCCGTGACGGCACGGGTTCCGCGCGCGCCGGGTCCCGGGCGTCAGGGGTAGAGGAGGTATTCCCTCCGGAGAGCCGCGAAGCGGGCCAGTCCGTCCGCCCAGTCGTCCACGATGTCCTCCACCCCCGCGCCCGCGTCGACCATCGTCCGCACCCGGTCCGAGCCGGTCAGCCGGTCGATCCAGTGGTCCGGCCGCCAGGCGAAGCCGCCCCACACCCGGCGCGCCGTGACCAGCAGCCCGATGCCCGCCCGGACCGGGTCGAAAGCCTCGCGGTCGTGGACCACCAGCCGGACCCCGCCGCAGGGCTTCCCGGAGTGTTTGGAGAAGGAAGGGGTGAACCAGGCCTCGCGGAACCAGACCCCGGGCAGTCCCAGCCCGTCGGCCGCCTCCGCCCAGCGCCGGTCCAGGCCCTCCGCCCCGAGCACCTCGAACGGGGTCGTCGTACCCCGCCCCTCCGACAGGTTGGTCCCCTCGAACAGGCAGGTCCCGGCGTAGACGAGCGCCGTGTCCGGGGTCGGCATGTTGGGGCTGGGCGGCACCCACGGCAGCCCGGTCGCCCCGAAGAAGGACCCGCGCCGCCACCCGGCCATCGCCACCGTCCGCAGCCGCGCCGGACGGTCCTTCAGGAACTCGCCGTTGAACAGCAGGGCCAGTTCCGCCGCCGTCATCCCGTGCGCCAGCGCGATCGGCTCCCGGCCGACGAAACCGGCGTACGGGCGCTGCAGCACCGGCCCCGCCGCCCGCCGGCCGCCCACCGGGTTGGGCCGGTCCAGCACCACCACCGCCTTGCCGGCCAGCGCGGCCGCGCGCATGCAGTCGTAGAGGGTCCAGACGTAGGTGTAGAAGCGGGCGCCGACGTCCTGGATGTCGAAGAGGACGGTGTCGATCCGCGCCGCCGTGAAAAGGTCCGCGAGCCGCTGCCCGCTCGTGTCGTACGTGTCGTACACCGGCAGCCCCGTCGCCGGATCCCGCCCGGAGCCTTCCGAACCGCCGGCCTGCGCCGTCCCGCGGAACCCGTGCTCCGGCCCGAACACCGCGACCAGGTCCACCCGGGGATCGGCGTGCAGTACGTCGACCAGGTGGCGGGCGTCGGCGGTGATGCCGGTGGGGTTCGTGACGACCCCGACGCGCTGTCCGGCGAGTTCCGCGTACCCGTCGGCGGCGAGCCGCTCGAAGCCGGTACGCACCCGGCCCCCGACGGCGCCCGCCCCGGACGCGGACCCTCCGGCAGCCCCTCCCGGGGTCTCGCCCGCAGCCGCCCCCGCGCCCCCGAGAGATCCCGCCGCCCCCACGGCTCCCGCCAGCCCCAGCACCTCGCGTCGTGACAGCGTCATCCGGACACGCTAGGGGCCGCCCCCCTTCCGCCCCGACATACCGACTGGTTAGTCTGCCCGGATCCGGCTGTCAGCGGCGAAAGGTGATCCCCGTGAGCGCGTACCAGGACCAGCGAGTCGTCGTCACCGGCGCGGGCGGCGGCATCGGCGCGGCCCTCGCCCACCGCTTCGCCGCCGAAGGGGCCACCGTCGTCGTCAACGACCTCGACCCGGCCAAGGCCGCCGCCGTCGCGGAGGCGATCGGCGAGCGGGCCCTCGCCGTCCCCGGCGACGCCTCGACGGTCGTCGCCGAAGCCCGCGAGGCCCTCGGCGGCACCGTGGACGTCTACTGCGCCAACGCCGGACTCGCCTCGGGCGGCGACGCGTTCGCGGACGAGGCCGTCTGGGCGGCGGCCTGGGACACCAACGTGATGGCCCACGTGCGCGCCGCCCGGGCCCTGCTGCCCGACTGGCTGGAGCGGGGCGCCGGCCGGTTCGTGTCCACCGTCTCCGCCGCCGGGCTGCTGACCATGATCGGAGCGGCGCCGTACAGTGTCAGCAAGCACGGCGCCCTCGCCTTCGCGGAGTGGCTCTCGCTGACCTACCGCCACCGGGGTGTCCAGGTCCACGCCATCTGCCCGCAGGGCGTGCGCACCGACATGCTGACCGCCGCGGGCTCGGCCGGAGAGCTCGTGCTGGCGCCGACCGCGATCGAGCCGGACGCGGTCGCGGACGCACTGTTCGACGGCATGGAGAAGGGCCGGTTCTTGATCCTCCCGCACCCCGAGGTGGCGGACTACTACGCCGCGCGCGCCGGGGAACCCGACCGCTGGCTCGGCAACATGAACCGCCTCCAGCAGAAGTGGGAGTCCTCATGACGGACGCGGCGCCGACGCCCCGGGCGGCGACGCCGTCCCCCTACGCCGCCCGGCCCTGGCTGGGCCGGCTCAGCCCGGCCCAGCTGGCCCCGGTCACCCCGCCGCCCACGGTGCTGCACGCCTTCCGGGCCGCCGTGGTCCGGTCTCCGGAGCACCCGGCCCTGGTCTACTTCGACGGCCGGACCAGCTACGCCGAAGCCGACGCCCTCTCCGACTCCCTCGCCGGACACCTCGCCGCGCGCGGGGTCCGGCGGGGCGACCGGGTCGCCGTCATGCTCCAGAACACGCCGCACTTCGCGCTCGCCGTGCTGGCCGCCTGGAAGGCCGGGGCGGTGGTCGTCCCGCTGAACCCGATGTACAAGTCCGCGGAGACCGGGCACGTCCTGCGCGACTCCGGCGCGGTCGCGCTGGTCTGCGAGGCCACCGCCTGGACGGCGTACCTCCACGCGTGCGCCCGGCACACCCCCCTCCACACCGTCCTCACGGCGAACCCCCACGACTTCCAGACCCGCGACGACCCCCGCGTCCTGCCACCCCCGCCACGGGAACCCGCCGCCCCCGGCGCGGCCTCCGCCCCCGGTGACCCGGAGGCCGCCGACCTCGTCATCGTGGCCCGCCAGGGCCACCCCGCGCCGGCCGATCCGGGTCTCGGGGCCGCCGATCTCGCCCTCATCAGCTACACCTCCGGCACCTCCGGCACCCCCAAGGGCGCCATGAACCCGCACGGCGCCCTCACCTACAACGCCACCCGCCAGGTCACCGGCCACCCCGTTCCCGAGGGCGCCGCCTACTTCGCCCTCGCCCCGCTCTTCCACATCACCGGCCTGGTCTGCGAGCTCGCCGCCTGCTTCACCAACGCCGGCACCCTCGTCCTCGCGTACCGCTTCGACGCGGGCACCGTCCTCGACGCCTTCCTCGAACACCGCCCCGCCTACACCATCGGCCCGGCCACCGCCTTCACCGCGCTCACCGCCCATTCCGCCGCCACCCGCGCGCACTTCGCCTCCTTCCAGGTGGTCTCCTCCGGCGGCGCCCCGCTCCCGCCCGCCCTCGTCGACCGGCTGCGCGCCGACTTCGGCTGCCGGCTGCGCAACGGCTACGGCCTCACCGAGACCACCGCTGCCTGCGCCTCCGTCCCCGCGCACCTCGACGCCCCCGTCGACCCCGCCTCCGGCACCCTCTCGGTCGGTGTCCCCGGCGCGCAGACCCTCGTACGGATCCTGGACGAGCACGGCGCCGAACTCCCCTTCGGCGAGCCCGGCGAGATCGCCGTCCGCGGCCCGCAGGTCGTCCCCGGCTACTGGAACCGCCCCGAGGAGAGCGCCGAGGCCTTCCCGGACGGGGAACTGCGCACCGGCGACGTCGGCTTCATGGACGCGGACGGCTGGCTCTACGTCGTCGACCGCAAGAAGGACATGATCAACGCCTCCGGGTTCAAGGTCTGGCCCCGGGAGGTGGAGGACGTCCTGTACACCCACCCGGCCGTCCGCGACGCGGCCGTGGTCGGCGTCCCCGACCCCTACCGCGGGGAGAGCGTGAAGGCGTACGTCAGCCTGCGGCCCGGCGCCGCCGCCGGGCCGCAGGAACTGGCCGCGTACTGCGCCGAGCGGCTGGCCGCGTACAAGTACCCGCGCGAGGTGGAAATCCTGCCTGTTCTTCCCCGGACCACCAGTGGCAAGATCCTGCGACGGGAACTGCGCGACCGCGGCTGAAATGCGTTGTAGGTTCGCACGGCCGGACGGTCGCACAGCGCGCAGGACAGGCACGGCATCAGGAGAGGAAGGCGAGCACCATGGCCGCCAGGACCACCGAGGGACCCGAGGGCGCCGACCGGGAGACCCCGGTGCCGCAGCGGCTGCTGGCCGTCGCCACCAGGCTGTTCGCCGAGCGCGGCTACGACCGCACCTCCGTCCAGGAGATCGTCGAGGCGGCCGGCGTGACCAAGGGGGCGCTCTACCACTACTTCGGTTCCAAGGACGACCTGCTGCACGAGGTGTACGCGCGGATGCTGCGCCTCCAGCAGCAGCGGCTCGACGCGGTGGCCGGATCCGACGCCTCCGTCGCGGAGCGGCTGCGGGCCGCCGCCGCCGACGTCGTGGTCACCACCATCGAGAACCTCGACGACGCGATGATCTTCTTCCGGTCGATGCACCAGCTCAGCCCGGAGAAGTACAAGCAGGTACGGGCGGAGCGGCGGCGCTACCACGAGCGGTTCCGGGCCCTGGTCGAAGAGGGCCAGAAGGACGGCGTGTTCGCCACGGTCACCCCCGCCGACCTGGTGGTCGACTTCTACTTCGGCTCCGTCCACCACCTGTCGACCTGGTACCGCGCGGACGGCCCCCTCACCCCCCAGCAGGTCGCCGACCACCTCGCCGACCTCCTCCTGCGCTCCCTGCGCCCCTGATCCCCCGGACCTCACCGAGCACCGGGTAGTCGTCGCAGCCCTCCGGGCGGTGCGGCCGCGCAGACGTTCCGCCGGACTCCCGAACGCCTGCGCCGCGTTCAGCCGCGGTCCGCGTACGCCCTCAGTTCCCGGCGGGCCAGCGAGCGCTGGTGCACCTCGTCCGGCCCGTCGGCCAGCCGCAGCGTCCGCGCCGCCGCCCACAGCTCGGCCAGCGGGAAGTCCTGGCTGACCCCGCCCGCGCCGTGCAGCTGCACCGCCCGGTCCAGGATCTCCACCACCGCGCGCGGGGTCGCGATCTTGATGGCCTGGATCTCGGTGTGCGCGCCCCGGTTCCCCGCCGTGTCCATCAGCCACGCGGTCTTCAGCACCAGCAGCCGCAGCTGCTCGATGGTGACCCGGGCGTCGGCGATCCAGCCCTGCACCACCCCCTGCGCGGCCAGCTCCTTGCCGAAGGCCGTACGTCCCACCGCGCGCCGGCACATCAGCTCGACGGCCCGCTCCGCCATGCCGATGAGCCGCATGCAGTGGTGGATCCGGCCCGGGCCGAGCCGCGCCTGGGCGATGGCGAAGCCGGAGCCCTCCTCGCCGATCAGGTTCGCCGCCGGGACCCGCGCCCCGTCGAAGACCACCTCGGCGTGCCCGCCGTGGTCGTGGTCGGCGTACCCGTACACCGTCATCGCCCGGCGGACCTCGACGCCCGGGGTGTCGCGGGGGACCAGGACCATGGACTGCTGGCGGCGCGGATCGGCGCCCCCGGGGTCGGTCTTGCCCATCACGATGAAGATCCGGCAGTCCGGGTTCATCGCCCCCGAGATGTACCACTTGCGGCCCGTGATCACGTACTCGTCGCCGACGCGCTCGATCCGCGTCTCGATGTTCGTCGCGTCCGAGGAGGCGACCTCGGGCTCGGTCATCGCGAAGGCCGACCGGATCTCGCCCGCCAGCAGCGGCTCCAGCCACTGCTTCTTCTGCGCCTCGTCCCCGAACTGGGCCAGCAGCTCCATGTTCCCGGTGTCCGGGGCCGCGCAGTTGGTGGCCATCGGCGCCAGGTGCGGGCTGCGGCCGGTGATCTCGGCGAGCGGGGCGTACTGCAGGTTGGTCAGCCCGGCGCCGTACTCGGCGTCCGGAAGGAAGAGGTTCCACAGCCCCTGGCGGCGCGCCTCGGCCTTCAGTTCACCGAAGACGGCCGGGGTGTCCCAGGGCGAGGCCAGCCGTGCGCGCTGCTCGGCGGCGAGGGCTTCCGCCGGGTAGACGTACTCCTCCATGAACGCGAGCAGCCGCTCGCGGAGTTCCTCGGTCCGGGCGTCGAATGCGAAGTCCATGAGTGCTGCTCAGCCTTCCTGGAGGGTGGTCAGACCGTGCTCGATGAAGACCGGGACCAGCTCGCCGATCCGGTCGAAGCCCGCGCCGACGGTCTGCCCGAGCGTGAAGCGATAGTGGATGCCTTCGAGGATCACCGCGAGCTTGAACCAGGCGAAGGCCGTGTACCAGGCGATCGCGCCGGTGTCCCGGCCGGAGCGGGCGGCGTACCGCTCGATCAGCTCGGCGGGCTCCGGATGGCCCGGCGCACGGCTCGTCGTACTGACCGGGGAGTCTTCGAGGCCCAGGTCGGAGCTGTACATCACGAGCAGCCCGAGGTCGGTGAGCGGATCGCCCAGCGTGGACATCTCCCAGTCCAGCACCGCCCGGATCGAGTCGTCCGGGCCGCCGATCAGTACGTTGTCCAGCCGGAAGTCCCCGTGCACCACCGTCGGCGCGGGGGAGGCGGGCAGCGCCCGGCCCAGCGCGGCGTGCAGCTCGTCGATCCCCGCCAGCTCACGGCCCCGCGAGGCCGCGAGCTGCTTGCCCCAGCGGCGCACCTGCCGGTCGAGGAAACCCTCGGGTCGGCCGAAGTCACCCAGCCCCACCGCCACCGGGTCCACGGCGTGCAGCTCGACCAGGGTGTCCACCAGGGCGAGCACCGCCCGCCGGGTCCGCTCCGGGCCGATCTCCGCCAGCTGCCCGGCGCTGCGGTACGGGACCCCGTCCACGAACTCCATGACGTAGAACGGCGCCCCCAACACCTCCTCGTCCTCGCACAGCAGCAGCGGCTCGGGCACCGGGACGGCCGTCCCGTGCAGGGCGGCGATCACCCGGTGCTCGCGCCGCATGTCGTGCGCGGTGGCCAGCACGTGTCCCAGCGGCGGGCGGCGCACCACCCAGCGGGCGGCGCCGTCGGTGACCGCGTACGTCAGGTTCGACCGACCCCCTTCGATCAGCCGGCCGCTCAGCGGGCCGGTCACCAGTCCGGGGCGGGCGGCGTCGAGATGGCCGCGCAGCCGCTCCAGGTCCAGGCCGCGCGGGCTCGGGGAGCCTGCCGGGGCTGCGGTCATGTGCGCACCTCCGTACGGAGTCGACGGTGAGGGGTGTCCGGTGACGGTTGTCCCGAGACGGTTGTCCGGTGACGGTTGTCCGGTGACGGTTGTCCCGAGACATCATGCCGACCAGTCGGTATGCCGTCCAGAGGGCGGGCCGCGGGAACTCCCGCGACCCCGCCGCTCACCGGCCGCCGCGCCGGTCCCGCGTCAGGCGTGACACAGGATCGGCGTGCCCCCGTTCATCACCGTCATGTCCCGCAGCACCGCCATGATGTCCAGCGGCGCCCCCTCCGGCGCCCCGGCCAGCTCCGCGTACGCCCGGTGCACGTTCGCCACCAGCCGCTCGCTCTCCCGCCAGGCGGCGAACTCCCCGAGATCCGCCCCCTGCGCCGTCTCCAGCGGGGTCAGCCCCTTGTCCCGCCCCTCCCGCGCCAGTTCCGCGACGAAGCGCAGGTAGCGGCCGGTGGCCTCGTACGCCGACGGGTCGGTCAGCGGCCCGTGACCCGGAACGACGGTCTCCGCGTCCAGGGAGGCCAGCAGCTCCAGCGCCCGCAGCGAACCGGACAGCGAGCCCATCGCCAGGAAGGGCGTGCCCCCGGCGAAGACCAGGTCCCCGGTGTAGACGATCCGCTGCCCGGGCAGCCACACGACCGCGTCCCCGGTGGTGTGCGCCACGCCCGGGTGGAGCACCCGCACCTCGGTGTCCCCCACGTGCAGCGTCAGCCGGTCGCTGAAGGTGAGGTCGGGTGCGGTGATCGCTATCGCGCCGAAATCGGTGGCGGGCCAGATCAGTTCCAGCTGGTGTCCGGCGGCGAGCTGCTCGGCCCGCGCGTTGTCGTGCCCGACGATCACCGCCTCGGGGGCGAACACCGCGTTGCCGTAGGTGTGGTCGCCGTGGTGGTGGGTGTTCACGACGGTCCGGGGCAGCGGCGCCCCCGCCGCGCGGACCGCCTCGCGCAGGGCCAGCGCCCGGCGCTCGGTGGCGGCGGTGTCGACGAGCAGGGTCCGCCCGCCGTCGCTGATGAAGCCCGCGTTGTTGAGGCACCAGCCCCCGTCCGGCTGGACGTAGGCGTACACCCCGCTCGCGGGCTGGACGACGTACGGTGCGTCGACGGTCATGGGCGCTCTCCCCGGGTCGCTGCGACAGTGATCGAATCCTGTCAGCCGGGCGGACGGCCGGGGAGAGCGGGGGTGTGGGGGCCGGGCGGGTCAGTGGTCGTCGTAGTGGCCGTCGTGCTCGGCGTGCCGGTGCCCGTCGTGGACGTAGTCGACGTGGTCGCCGTGCGGCACCGACTCGTGGCCGCAGTCCGGGCCGTGCGCGTGCGCGTGGCCCTCGTGGGCGGTGTGCTCCGCGCGCTCGCACTCGTCCCAGTGTCCGGAGTGCTCGCGGTGCAGGTGGCCGTCGTGCGCGTAGTCGAGGTGGTCGCCGTGCGGGACCGCCCGGTGGCCGCAGGCGGGGCCGTGGGTGTGCTCGTGCGTGGGGTGCTCGTGGTGCAGGGTCGTCATGGCACCGAGGCTAGTCCGGATCGTCCCGCAACACCCGTTTCGTCCGTACTCGTGTCGCACGCCGGTGCCACTCCGGCGGCCTTCCGGCGGCATTCCCCCGGCGGCCTTCCGGGGGCATCCCGGCGCTTCACCAGATCACCGTCATCGCGAACAGCGCCAGCCCCACCGTGCACAGCACCGCCCCCACGGCCGCCCGCGGCGCGAGCACCGCCGGCCGGGCCGTCGCCAGCTGCCGGATCCGCCGGTGCGCCACGGCCAGGAACGCCAGCCAGATCAGCGCGATCACCGCCGCCCCGGCCACCTGCACCGGCGATCCGGACCCGCGCAGCGCCTGCCGCAGCGCCAGGACGGCCGTCACCGAACAGGCCAGTGTCGTACGCCGCCACGCCAGCCGGGTCCGCTCCGGCTGGAGCCCGGCGTCGCGGGCCACCGGCGCCGCCCCGGGGCCGGTCACCGGCCGCCGCCGGCCGTCCAGCCGAGCAGCACCACCAGCACCATGGCCACCGCCACCAGCCCGACGCCCAGGCTCAGCACCACCGGGAACCGGGACACCGGCAGGTCCTCGCCGCGCCGCATCGCCCGCTCGCAGCGCACCCAGTGGTTCACGGCCCGCAGCGCACACAGCGCCCCGACCGCCAGCAGCACGAGGGCCAGTCCGACCCGCACCCCCCACCGCAGGTCGGGCAGGAACTGGTCGACCGCGAACCCGCCGCCGATCAGCGCCAGCGCGGTCCGGATCCAGGCCAGGAAGGTCCGCTCGTTGGCCAGCGAGAAGCGGTAGTCCGGGGTGTCGCCCTCGTCCCGCAGCCGCTTCGGCGCGAACCAGAGGCGCACGTCTTTGACGAAGCCGATCATCCGGCCAATCTACGGGTACGGACCCCACGGCCCCGGGAGCGCCCCGACAGCCCGCCGCCCGCCAGGCATGCCCTCGCCGCCCGCCCCGTACGCTCCCGCCCCCGGAGTCCCTCAGCCCCCGCCGCCCGCCCGGTACGCCGTCAGCCGCCGGTACGCCTCCAGCCCGTCCGGCACCCACGCCCACGCCCCGCCCGCGACCCGCCGCTCCAGCTCCGACGGCTCCAGCCAGGTGTGCCAGTCCACCTCGGAGACCTGCGGAGCCACCGGCAGGTCGCACCGCACCTCGTGCACGTACGACCACCAGGCCCCGCCCGGCCCCTCGTACAGGAACTTGAACAGCGGCTCCGGCCGCGCCAGCCCGCAGACCCCCAGCTCCTCCTCGGCCTCGCGCAGCGCCGCGTCCGCGTACGTCTCGCCGGCGCCCAGCACCCCGCCGACGAACATGTCGTAGGACGAGGGGAACACCAGCTTCGACGCGGTCCGGCGGTGCACGAACACCCGCCCCCGCCCATCCCTGACCTGCACGAACACACACCGGTGCAGCAGTCCCCGGGCGTACACCTCGCCCCTCGGGGCCTGCCCGGTGACCCGGTCGTCCCGGTCCACGACGTCCAGCACTTCATCAGCGGCACTCACGCGACCCATCCAACCACCGCTGTTGACTGGTTACCGCTCCGTAGCCAAGGATCTGCCCCACCACCGACCGGAGGACGGGCACCCCATGACGTACGACGCTGACGTGATCGTGATCGGAGCGGGCCTCGCCGGGCTCGTCGCCACCGCCGAGCTCGTCGACGCGGGCCGCAAGGTGATCCTCCTCGACCAGGAGCCCGAGCAGTCCATCGGCGGCCAGGCGCACTGGTCCTTCGGCGGGCTGTTCTTCGTGGACTCGCCCGAGCAGCGCCGGATGCGCATCAGGGACAGCCGCGACCTGGCCCTCCAGGACTGGGCCGGCACCGCCGGCTTCGACCGCCCCGAGGACGCCTGGCCGCGCCGCTGGGCCGAGGCGTACGTGGACTTCGCGGCGGGGGAGAAGCGGCCCTGGCTGCACGCCCGGGGGGTGCGCTTCTTCCCCGTGGTCGGCTGGGCGGAGCGCGGCGGCTACGACGCGAACGGTCACGGCAACTCCGTCCCCCGCTTCCACATCACCTGGGGCACCGGCCCCGGCCTGGTCGCCCCCTTCGAGCGGCGGGTCCGCGCCGGGGTGGCCCGGGGCCTGGTCCGGTTCGCCTTCCGCCACCGGGTCACCGGCCTGTCGGCGACCGCCGGCACGGTGGACACCGTGACCGGGGAGGTCCTGGCCCCCTCGGCCGCCGTCCGGGGCGCCGCCAGCAGCCGCGAGGTGAGCGGGGCCTTCAGCCTGCGCGCCCAGGCCGTGATCGTCACCAGCGGCGGCATCGGCGGCAACCACGACCTCGTGCGCGCGCAGTGGCCCGCCCGGCTCGGCACCCCGCCCGAGCGGCTGCTCTCCGGGGTCCCCGCGCACGTGGACGGCCTGATGCTCGGCATCACCGAGGCGGCGGGCGCCAGCCACATCAACAAGGACCGCATGTGGCACTACACCGAAGGCATCGAGAACTGGAACCCCATCTGGGCCCGGCACGGCATCCGCATCCTGCCCGGCCCGTCCTCGCTCTGGCTCGACGCCACCGGCAAGCGGCTCCCCGTACCGCTCTTCCCGGGCTTCGACACCCTCGGCACCCTCGACCACATCATGAAGACCGGGCACGACCACACCTGGTTCGTGCTCAACCAGCGTGTCATCGGCAAGGAGTTCGGGCTCTCCGGCTCCGAGCAGAACCCCGACCTGACGGGCAAATCGGTGCGCGACGTCATCGACCGGGCCCGGCAGGCCGTCCCGGGGCCGGTGAAGGCCTTCATGGACCGCGGCGCGGACTTCGTCGTCGAACGCGACCTGTCCACGCTGGTCCGCCGGATGAACGAGGTCACCAAGGAGAACCTGCTCGACGAGGCCACCGTCCGGGCCGAGATCGTCGCCCGCGACCGTGAGATCGCCAATCCGTTCTCCAAGGACCTCCAGGTCACGGCGATCCACGGGGCCCGCAAGTACCTCGGCGACAAGCTGATCCGCACCGCCGCCCCGCACCGCGTCCTGGACCCCAAGGCGGGGCCGCTGATCGCCGTCCGGCTCTCGATCCTGACCCGCAAGTCCCTGGGCGGCCTGGAGACCGATCTGTCCTCGCGCGTCCTGACCCCGGCGGGCGAGCCGCTCCCCGGCGTCTACGCGGCCGGGGAGGCGGCCGGCTTCGGCGGCGGGGGCGTCCACGGCTACCGGGCCCTCGAAGGCACCTTCCTCGGCGGCTGCATCTTCTCGGGCCGCGCCGCGGGCCGCGCGGCGGCGCGGGCGGTCTCGTAGGAGCGGCGCCGGACCGGGCCGCGCAACCGCCGACCGGGCCGGCGGCGTCCGGCCTCACACCACCCGGAACCGCTCCGTCACCACCAGGGTGTCGTCGTGGACGGTGAAGTCCGGGTCGCCCAGCGCCGCGCGCAGTTCGGGGCCGTGCCAGAACCGCTCGTGCGAGGCTCGCCATTCGGCCACCGAGGCGTAGCCCTCGCCCTCGTCCAGCGCGTGCCGCAGACCGACGTCGGCCAGCCGCAGGACATGTACCTCCGTCACTTCCAGGACGGCGACCCGCTGCTCCGCCGAGTCCACCAGCGCGGAGCGCGCGCCCGGCCGGGGCAGCGGCTCGCCCTCCCGCTCGTACTGCTCCAGCAGTCCCGTCGTCGTGGTCTTCGCCCCGCTCAGTACCGCCGCCACCAGCCGGTCGCGCAGTTCCCCGGGGAAGCCGAGGAGGCAGGGGGGCAGGTCGTCGTGGATCGTCACGGGGTCAGCGTACGGGCCGGGGCGGACGGGCCGCACGCGCGCCCGAACCGCCGCAACCGTGCCAACTGGACGGGCCGGAAGACCAGTTGAAACCCGCCACGCGGCGGGCTGGACCTTGACGCGGAGCTGTGCCTACCGGTTTGCTGTGCGTGATCATCCGGCATACTCACCGGCAGGATCCAGCCGCACCCTCGCACGACACGCACCACCCGCAACACCAGCACCACCCCATCCCGTCGTCACCCCGTGCGCGCCCCCGCGCACGCCGCCCGCCCGCGCCCGCGTCCTGGAGGGAAAACCGCGGATGTCCCCGCCTCCGCCGCCCCTCGGCCGCGCCCGCAAACGGGACGCCCAGCTCTTCGACCCCGCCCTGTGCGACACCGAACTGGTTTCCGTACGCAGCCAGTTCGCCCAGGGCCGGTGGGCCAAGGCCCGTACCCTCCTGGTCGCCACCGGCGACGACTGGGACCGCCGCGGCCACCGCCTCGTCGTCCTCGCCGAAACCCCGGCCGCCACCGCCTGGGCCCGCGAATGGCTGCTCGCCGAACCCGACAGCGCCGACGCGGCGACCCTCCTCGCCTGCGCCACCGTCTTCACCGCCCTGCGCGGCAAGGGCGCCCCCGAGGCGGCCGACGAGGCCTGCCGCCGGGCCGCGGCCCTCCTCCCCGCCGACCCCACCCCCTGGCTCGGCCTGCTGCTGCTCACACGCGCCTTCGGCTCCGAGGAGGAGTTCAGCCGCCACTTCGACCAGGTCCGGGCCCGGCACCGGGAGCACCACCACGCCCACCACCTCATGGTCGCCCAGCTCGCCGAGCGCACCCCCGCCGCCGGCCGCGACCCGCTCCACGAGGTCTACGACTTCGCCTCCTGGGCCGCCGAGGAGTCCCCGGCCGACTCCCCGCTCGCCGTCCTGCCCGTCATCGCCCACGCCGAGCGCTACCGCGTCCTCGCCGCCGCCCAGGGCCGCACCTCGCCCGAGGCCGCCGTCGAGCACTGGACGGGCCGCCGCGCCCGCCAGGTGCTGCGCTCCGCCTTCGACTGGTGGCTGGAGTGGGAGCGCGAGGACCATCCGCGCAACCGGGTCGACCTGAACTTCCTCGCCCACGCCAAGCTCTGCGAGGGCCGCCCCGCGGAGGCCGCAGCGCTCTTCCACCGCATCGGCAGCCACGCCACCCCCGCGCCCTGGTCCTATCCCGACCGGGACCCGCACCAGGCCTTCCTCGCCGCGCGCAGTGCCGCACTGGGCACCGCCTAGCCCCGACCAGCCGACCAGCCAGTCACCCCGAAAGGACCCCGCCATGCCGACGGGCAGATCCACCACGCTCCGCGCCGAGCCCGAGATCCGCACGTACAAGGGCCAGGACCGCGCCCTGCGCGCCGACCGGCTCGGCACCGCCGGACTGCTGCTCTCCGTACTCGCGGCGAGCGCCCCCCTGATGGTCGTCGCCGGTGTCATGCCCACGATCTTCGGGGTGATGGGCATCGTCGGCCAGCCGCTGCTCTTCGTCATCCTCGGCGTCGTCCTCGCCCTGTTCGGCATCGGCTACGCCGAGATGAGCCGGCACGTCCACAACGCCGGCGCCTTCTACGCGTACATCGCGCGCGGCCTCGGGCCCACCGCCGGCGCCGCCGCCTCCTTCATCGCCCTCGCCGCCTACAGCGCCATGCAGGTCGGCGTGTACGGCATCCTCGGCTTCGAGATATCCGGCCTCTTCGCCACCTACCTGGACGTCCAGGTCGCCTGGTGGATCCCGGCCCTGATCGCGGTCGGCGCCACCGGCGCGCTCGGCTGGCTCAAGATCGACCTCAACGCCAAGGTGCTCGGCGTCCTGCTGCTGATCGAGTGCGCCCTCGTCGTCGTCTTCGACGCCGCCGCCCTCGGCAAGCCCGGCCCCGAAGGCCTCTCGCTCACCGCCTTCGACCCCGGCACCCTCTCCGGCGCCGGCCTCGGCACCGCCCTGTGCTTCTGCATCGCCGCCTTCGTCGGCTTCGAGCAGTCGCCGGTCTACGCCGAGGAGACCAGCAAGCCGCACATCGTCGTCTCCCGCGTGATGTTCCTCGCGGTCGGCTTCGTCGCCCTCTTCTTCGCCCTCAGCGCCTGGGCCCTCAGCGTCGCCACCGGCCCCGCCGGGATCGTCAAGGCCTCCGCCGAAGCCGGCCCCGGCCTGCTCTTCGAGCTCACCGAGAGCCGCCTGGGCGCCGCCTTCACCGACGTCCTGCACGTGCTCTTCGTCACCGGCATGTTCGCGGCCATGCTGAGCTTCCACAACGTCGTCGCCCGCTACGCCTTCGCCATGGGCCGCGAGGGCCTGCTCCCCGCCCGCTTCGGCCGCACCAACCCCGGCACGGGCGCACCCGCCACCGGCTCCCTACTCCAGACCGTCGTGGCCGCCGTCGTGGTGATCGTCTTCGCGCTCACCGACGACCTGCCGACCGGCGACCCCACCGCACCGGTCCTGCACCTGTTCACCTGGATGGGCAGTGTCGGCGCCCTCGGCGTGACCGTGCTGATGGCCGCGTCCTCCGTCGCCGTCATCGCCTTCTTCGTCCGCCGCGGCACCGCGGGCGCCCAGATCTGGCGGCTCGTCGCCGCGGGCCTGTCCGGGCTCGCCCTGGTCGTGATCGCCGTCTACACCGTGCGCGACTTCGGCGTCCTGGTCGGCGCCGCCGAGGGCTCCGCGCTGACCTGGGTGCTGCCCGCGATCATCGCCGTCGCCGCCGTCGCCGGACTGGTCCACGGCCTGCTGCTCAAGCGCCGCCGCCCCGAGGCACACGCCCGGATCGGGCTCGGCAACGAGGCCTTCCGCCTCGACCAGGCCGCCGAGGCCGACCCCGTCGGCTGAACCCCGGCACCTCGCTTTCCAGGCCCCAGGAGGCCCCGAGCGACCGTTTCCATGGTCGCCGGGGCCTCCACGCGCATGGGGCCGATTTTGGCGGGTACCGGCGCCTCATGGTCTATTGGGGCGACAAAATCACCGGAACGCGGCACGGGGGACACCACCCAGCTCCCCCGCACGCGCCCCGGACCTGCCGTCCGACCCACGAAGGCGAAGTCCCGAATGAGTGACCGCACCTTGACCACGGCCCCAGCCGAGGCGTCGTCCCGCCATGTCGACGCCGGTGACGAGGGCTACAGCAAGGACCTCAAGTCCCGCCACATCAACATGATCGCCATCGGCGGGGCGATAGGCACCGGCCTGTTCCTCGGTGCGGGCGGCCGCCTCGCCGGCGCCGGCCCCTCCCTCGCCATCGCCTACGCGGTCTGCGGCGCCTTCGCCTTCTTCGTCGTCCGGGCCCTCGGCGAGCTCGTCCTGTACCGCCCGTCCTCCGGGGCCTTCGTCTCCTACGCGCGCGAGTTCATGGGGGAGAAGGGCGCCTACACGGCCGGCTGGCTCTACTTCCTCAACTGGTCCACCACCACCGTGGCCGACATCACGGCCGCCGCGACCTACGCCCACTTCTGGTCGATGTTCACCGACGTCCCCCAGTGGGTGCTCGCCTTCATCGCCCTGGCCGTGGTCCTGACCGCCAACCTGATCTCCGTGAAGTACTTCGGCGAGATGGAGTTCTGGTTCTCCCTGGTCAAGGTCGCCGCCCTGACGGCCTTCCTGATCGTCGGCATCTACCTCGTCGCCACCAGCCACGACATCGGCGGCCACACCCCGGGTCTGTCCAACATCACCGACAACGGCGGCATCTTCCCGTCCGGCGTGCTCCCGATGCTGCTGGTCATCCAGGGCGTCGTCTTCGCGTACGCCTCCGTCGAGCTCTGCGGCGTCGCCGCCGGCGAGACCGAGCACCCCGAGAAGATCATGCCCAAGGCGATCAACTCGATCATGTGGCGCGTGGGCATCTTCTACGTCGGCTCCGTGGTCCTGCTCGCCCTGCTGCTCCCGTACACCCAGTACTCCGGCGACCAGAGCCCCTTCGTCACGGTCTTCGACAAGCTCGGCGTCCCCGGCGCCGCCGGCATCATGAACCTCGTCGTGCTGACCGCCGCGCTCTCCAGCCTGAACTCCGGCCTCTACTCCACCGGCCGCATCCTGCGCTCGATGGCGATGTCCGGCTCCGCGCCCAAGTTCACCGGCGTCATGAACAAGGGCAAGGTCCCGTACGGCGGCGTGCTCTTCACCGCCGCCTTCGGGATCGCGGGCGTCGGCCTGAACTACTTCATGCCCTCCGACGCCTTCGAGATCGTGCTGAACATCGCCTCGCTGGGCATCCTCGGCACCTGGGCGATGGTCATGCTCTGCTCGCTCCACTTCTGGCGCCGGGCCCAGCAGGGCCGCGTGGAGCGCCCCTCCTACCGGCTGCCCTGGGCCCCGTACACCCAGATCGTCACGCTGGTCTTCCTCGTCACGGTCCTGGTCCTGATGTGGTGCGACGGCGGCGTCAGCCGCACCACCGTCCTCTGCGTCCCCGTCATCGGCGCGGCCCTCGTGGGCGGCTGGTTCCTCGTCCGCCGCCGCGTCGCCGAGATCGCCGCCTCCCGGCGCTGACCCCGGCCGACCGGAAAACGAGTGCGGCGCCGGTGATCCGGCGCCGCACAGGGGGCGCCGACCGCCCCGGGAAACGAAGAAGGACCCCGCCGCAGCGGGGTCCTTCTCTCTTGTGTCCGAGGGGGGACTTGAACCCCCACGCCCGATAAAGGGCACTAGCACCTCAAGCTAGCGCGTCTGCCATTCCGCCACCCGGACAAGGTGTCTGTCTCGCGTCCCTCGCGGGCCGTTCCGACGTGGAAAACATTACCAAACATTCCGGGGTCCTCGATCACACCCCCCGGTGACCGGGGATCGCCCTTGGGCGCGGCGGCCCGGAGCGGGAGGATGGGGTGGTAGCCGGTACTGATCAGTGGGAGGAAGCAGCGTGAGCGAATCGGGCGCGGGCAAGACCGTCTCCGGCCAGGACGAGGTCGTCGACCTCTGCCGGGACCTCATCCGGATCGACACCAGCAACTACGGGGACCACTCGGGCCCCGGCGAGCGCAAGGCGGCGGAGTGGGTCGCCGAGAAGCTCGCGGAGGTCGGGCTGGAACCCCAGATCTTCGAATCGCACAAGGGCCGCGCCTCGACCGTGGCCCGGATCGAGGGGGAGGACCCCTCCCGGCCCGCCCTGCTCATCCACGGGCACACCGACGTGGTCCCGGCCAACGCCGCCGACTGGACGTACGACCCCTTCTCGGGCGAGATCGCCGACGGGTGCGTGTGGGGCCGAGGCGCGGTCGACATGAAGGACATGGACGCGATGACGCTGGCCGTCGTACGCGACCGCATGCGCAGCGGGCGCAAGCCCCCCAGGGACATCGTGCTGGCCTTCCTCGCCGACGAGGAGGCGGGCGGCGTCTACGGGGCCCGGCACCTCGTGGACAAGCACCCCGGCCTCTTCGAGGGCGTCACCGAGGCGATCGGCGAGGTCGGCGGCTTCTCCTTCACCGTGAACGAGAACCTCCGCCTCTACCTCGTGGAGACCGCCCAGAAGGGCATGCACTGGATGCGGCTCACCGTGGACGGGACGGCGGGCCACGGTTCCATGACCAACAACGACAACGCGATCACCGAGCTGTGCGAGGCCGTCGGGCGGCTCGGACGCCACCAGTGGCCGGTGCGGGTGACCAAGACCGTACGGTCCTTCCTCGACGAACTCTCGGACGCCCTCGGAACCCCGCTCGACCCCGACGACATGGACGCCACCCTCGCCAAGCTCGGCGGCATCGCCAAGATGGTCGGCGCCACCCTGCGCAACTCGGCCGCCCCGACCATGCTCGGCGCCGGGTACAAGGTCAACGTCATCCCCGGCCAGGCCACGGCGCACGTCGACGGCCGCTTCCTGCCGGGCTACGAGGAGGAGTTCTTCGCCGACCTCGACCGGATCCTCGGCCCGCGCGTGCGGCGGGAGGACGTGCACGGGGACAAGGCCCTGGAGACGGACTTCGACGGGCGGCTCGTGGACGCCATGCAGGGCGCCCTGAAGGCCGAGGACCCCATCGCGCGCGCCGTCCCGTACATGCTCTCCGGCGGGACGGACGCGAAGTCCTTCGACGACCTCGGCATCCGCTGCTTCGGCTTCGCCCCGCTCCAGCTGCCGCCGGAGCTCGACTTCGCCGGGATGTTCCACGGCGTGGACGAGCGGGTGCCGGTCGACGGGCTCAAGTTCGGCGTGCGCGTACTCGACCGCTTCATCGACCACGCCTGAGGCCGGGGGAAATCGGGCAGGTGTGCGCAATCCACTGAGAAGAGTGAATGCACTCATACGCTCGTAGCCCCGGTGATCCCTCCTCGTTACAGGTGGTGCGGTCCGCGGCTGGGACCGCACTTGTCTACTAGGAGGAACAATGCTCAAGAAGGTTGTCGCCGCTGCGGCTGCTACTGGTGGTCTGGTTCTCGCGGGTGCCGGCCTCGCCGCCGCCGACGCGGGTGCTCAGGGTGCGGCCATCGGCTCCCCCGGTGTCCTGTCCGGCAACGTCGTCCAGGTTCCGGTCCACGTGCCCGTGAACGTCTGCGGCAACACGATCTCCGTGATCGGTCTGCTCAACCCGGCCTTCGGCAACACCTGCGTCAACGCCTGACGCGTCTGAAGTCCTGGCCCCGGAGCGCATTCCAGCGCTCCGGGGCCGCCGGGCTTTCCGGCCCGGAACCACGACCTTCGACGGAGCAGGCGGGGGAGCCGGTGCGGCCGGCCTGTATGTCGACCGACCCGTACACATCAGGGGACGAGTAGATGCGACGAACTGTTCAGGTCACGAGGAAAACGCTGATCACGATGGCGGCGGCGGGGGGCGTCCTCGCGCTGGGCGGTGGTTACGCGCAGGCGGCCTCCGGGGCGTCCGGGCAGGCGGTGGGCTCTCCGGGCCTGCTGTCCGGGAACAACGCGCAGGCGCCGGTGGACGTACCGGTGAACGCCTGCGGGAACTCCGTGACGGTCATCGGGGCCCTCAACCCGGCCTTCGGCAACCGCTGCGTCAACGGATCGGGCCCGGCTCAGCACCCGGGCCAGCCGGGGCATCCCGGTCAGCCCGGGCAGCCGGGGCATCCGGGCCAGCCGGGTCATCCCGGTGAGCCGGGGCACCCGGGCCAGCCAGGCCACCCCGGTCAGCCGGGCCAGGATCACCCCGGTCAGCCGGGCCAGCCGGGGCATCCCGGTCAGCCGGGTCACCCCGGGCACCCGGGCGGCGGGGACGACGAGCCCTGCGACCACGAGCCGGGACACCCCGGCAACCCGGGCACTCCCGGCGGTGTGATCCCGGGCACTCCGGTTGAGCAGAGCCCCGCCCACGGGCAGACCCCGGGCGGCCAGACCCCCGGTACGCCCGTCCAGGGCTCCGGCACCGGGGCCGTGACCCCCGTCACCCACCCCGGCCCGGCTCCCGCCACGGCCGCGCTCGCCGCCACGGGAGCCGGTGACGTCCTGACGGCCGGTGTCCCGCTCGCGGGCGGCCTGCTGCTGGCCGGCGCCGTGCTCTACCGGCGCGCCCGCAACGCCGCCTGACGGCACCCCGACGCGGGCCCCGGCCCCGGGGCCCGCGTCACCAGGTCGCCCGGACCTGGCGGATGATCCGGCGGCGCAGCCGCACCCGGCGGCTGCCGTCCCGGTACAGGGCCAGCCGGTCCAGCTCCCAGTGCCCGTACTCGGCATGGTCGGTCAGCAGGCGGGCCGCCTCCTGTCGAGAGGTCCCGCGCGGCACGTACACGTCGACAAATTCGTATTCCGGCATCGCATCTATTGTGCGGGCACGGGCCCGCTACGGATAGCGTCTGCACTATGTCTGATGCCGCTCTGCCCACTGTTGCCGAGGTACGCGCCGCCGCCGAGGCGGTCAAGGCCGCTCTCGACCGTCACCTCGCCGCGGTCGAGAGCAGGATCGGGGACGAGGACCCGGCCGTCTACGCGGCCTTCAACGAACTCGCCGCCGCCGCCGAGGAGTACGACGAGCTCCTCTACGACCGCTACGACGAGGTCACCCCCTTCGAGATCCCCACGCCCGACGACGGGGTCGCGTACACCGGCCCCGCCGAGCCCGCCGCCTTCAGCGTGCTCATCCGCCGCGACTACGCCGTCGTGGAACCGGCCCGGCTGATCGCCCAGGCCGAGCGGGTCGCCGCGCACGACCGGGACGCCGAGCTCGTCGACGACGGGGGCACCGCCGGAGCCCTCGGCGTGCTCTTCGGGGAGTACGAGCCCGACGAGATCGCCTCCCGCTACAAGGAGTTCGGGCTGGAGGAGGGCGACTCCACCCTCTGGATCGCCGCCCTGGAGGAGGTCGCGGAACCGGGGGACTGGCTCAACTCGCCCTTCGGACACATCGATCCCCAGGACGTCGTCCACCGGTTCGACGTCAGTTCCGTCTTCGACGAGGACGAGGACGAGGACGACGACGCGGACGCGGACTTCGACGACGACGAGGAGAGCGCCGCGCCGGGACTCACCCCCGCCTGAGGCGGCGTCACGGGCCGCGCCCCGGCCGACCGGTGACGGCCGGCCGGGCGCGGCCGTACCGTCAGGCGGACTGCTCCCGAGCGGCCTCCAGGGCCCGCAACAGGCCCGTCAGCCGGGTCGTGCGGGGCTTCGGCGGCACCTCGGCCACCGCGCGGGGCAGCGCCTGGTCCACCCCGTGCACCACCGACAGGTGCCGCTCGGCGCGCCCGAACGCCGTGTACACCCAGTCCCGCGACAGTGCCTCCGCCGCGTCCCCCGGCAGTACGACGACCACCGCCGGCCAGCGCGCGCCGACGGCCTGGTGCGCCGTGAGGGCCCAGCCGTGCCGCACCTGGGACTCCACCCGTTCCTTCGGTACGAGGACCCGCGCGCCCGCCGCGTCCAGGTGCAGCCCCTGCGCGTCGGCCGTCACCACCCGCGCCGGGAGCGCCCGCCCGGGCGAGGGGACGTGGACCACGAGGTCGCCGGGGTCGAAGCCGCCGAACCGGCCCGGGCCGGGGTTCAGCCGCTCCTTGAGGGCCGCGTTCAGGGCGCGGGTGCCCGCCGAGCCGCCGTGGCCGGGGGTGATGACCCGTACGGACTCCGGCGGGATCCCGAAGGCGCGCGGGACCGACTCGCAGACCAGCTGCACGGTACGGTGCACGGCCTCCCCGGCGTCGCGCACCGGGACGATGACGATCTCCTTGCCGGGGGCGTCGACCTGGTTCAGCTCCCCGATCCCGATCCCCGAGACCAGCTCGCCGAGCGGGCCGGGGTCCGGCGTGCGGGACACCACGCGGGGGCAGGCGCCGGCCGCAAGTACGTCGGCGAACACCCGCCCGGGGCCGGCCGAGCCGAGTACCCCGGGGTCGCCGGAGAGCACCAGACGGGCGCCGTCGGGCACCGACTCCACCAGGGCTGCGGCCGTCTCCACGTCCAGCTGCGGGGCGTCCAGCACGACGAGCAGGTCGAGCTCGAAGCGGCCCTCGGCGTCCCGGGCGGGGCCCTCGGTCCCCGCGAGCAGGCCGGCCACGCCGACGGCGTCCCCGGCGGGGGAGTGCGCGGCCAGGACGGCGCGCACTCCCCGCTCCCGGGCGGCCGCCAGCAGGGCCAGCGGTTCGGCGCGGGCCGCCTCGCCGCCGGTGTGGACGACCAGGCCGTGCCCGGCGACGGCCCGGATCAGCTCCGCGCCGGGGCCGGCGGCGGCCGCCGACCAGTCGGCCGCCGGGCCGGCGGTGGCGGACAGCCGGGCGAGGCCGTCGGCGAGGCTCTCCTCGGCGAGGGCGTACTCCTCCAGGCCGACGAGGATGCGCGCGGGGCGCTCGGCGGCGCCGTCGGCGTCCTCTGTGTCGGCGGCGTGGGCGGTCGCCTCCTCGCCTTCGAGGGGTTCGTGGAACACCAGCACCGCGCCGTCCCCGATGGCCGCCTCCAGGGCTTCGGCGGGGGCCGGTACGCCGTACTGGGCGAGGGCCTTCTCCAGGACCGGGGCCTCCAGCGCGGTGTGCCCCTTGAGGGCGGCCTGGGCGAGCAGCCAGCCCAGCAGGGCCGCGCCGCGGCGGCCGTCGGCGGGGCCGGCGTCGGGGCCCAGGAGGGCCTGCGCGAAGCCGTCCGCCTGCGTCGGGCGTACGCCGGGGACCGCGAGCAGCAGCCAGGGGTCCTCGGCGAGCCGCCGGGCCGCGTCCGCGCCGAGGGCGGTGGTGGCGGGTGCGGCCAGGGCCTCCGGGGCGCCGCCGCGGGCGAGCAGGGTCCGTACTGCGGCGGTGTCCTCGGCGGAGGGGGCCGGCGCGGCGGGTGCCTGGGGTGCGGTGGGGCGGGGGGCCGGGGGAGCGGGGGCCGCCTTGCGGGGGGCCGGGGCCTCGTCGAAGAACACCGGCGGCTTGGCGCCGCCCTCCACGGCCCGTACGGCGGCCAGCAGGTCGGCCGCTCGGCCGCTGAGCTTGGCGCCGGCGTCGACGGGGGCCTCCCGCTCCGCCTTGCGCCGCGCGATCCGCTCCCGCTCGATCCGCTGCGCCGCCAGCTCGGCCTGCGCCTCGCTCAGTCCGGCCGCCGCCTCGGTGCCGCCCTCGGGTGTGGCCTGGGCGCCACCGTCGGCCTCCGCGGAGGCGGTGGGGTCCGGCTCGGGGGTGTCGGCGGCCGGGGCGGACCCTGCGGGGCTTTCCCCCACCCCGCCCCTTCCCGAAACCGAGGGCTCCGCCCCCGGCCCCCCCTCCCCGGCTCCGCCGGGCCCCGAGCCCTCGCCGTCGGCCTGGAGGGCCGCGGCTGCGCCCACGCCAGAGGCGGGCTCATCGGCCCCGGCCGGGGTGTCGGCTCCGCCGGACCCGTCGCCGTCGGCCGGGACGTCCGTGGCCTCGTCCGCACCGCCGGCTGTGCCGGAGGCGGGCTGGTCGGCCGCGGCCGGGGTGTCGGCTTCGCCGGTCGCCGTGCCGTTGTCGTCGGCCGGGAGGTTCGGGGCTACGCCCACATCACGGGCCGCGCCGGAGGCGGGCTCGTCGGACCCCATCCCGTCGCCGTCGGCGGGGATGTCCGTGGCTTCGCCCGCACCACCGCCCGCGCCGGAGGCGGCGTCGTCGGCCGCGGCCGGGGTGTCAGCTTCGTCGGTCGCCGTCGCGTTGTCGTCGGCCAGGAGGTCCGCGCCACCGCCCTCGCTAGAGGCGGGCTCATCGGCCCCGGCCGGGGTGTCGGCTCCGCCGGACCCGTCGCCGTGGGCCGGGACGTCCGTGGCTTCGCCCGCACCGCCGCCCTCGTCGGAGGCGGCCTCGTCGGCCGCGGCCGGGGTGTCGGCTCCGCCCGTGCCGGAGGCGGGTTCGTCGGGCTCGGTCGGGGTGGTGGGTTCCGGTTCCGGGAGGGACGGGGCGGTGGGGGACTCCGGGGTGGGGCCGTCGGGGGGCGTTGCGGGGTCGGCGGGGGCCTCGGGGTCCGTGCTCACAGGGTGCTCCAGTCCTGGTCGGGGTAGCGGTGCACGGGCGCCGACACGTCGTCCAGCGCCCGGCGGATCTCCTCCGGAAGGGTAAGCGCCTCCACCGACAGCGCCGCCCCGAGCTGCGCCGACGTCCGCGCGCCCACGATGGGGGCGGCCACCCCCGGCCGGTCGCGGACCCAGGCGAGCGCCACCTGGAGCGGGGTGACCGACAGGCCCTGCGCCGCCGTCACCACCGCTTCCACGATCCGCCCGGCCGCCTCGTTCAGGTAGGGCTCCACGAAGGCGGACAGGGTCTGCGACGCACCCCGGGAATCCGCCGGGGTGCCGCCGCGGTACTTGCCCGTCAGCACCCCCCGCCCCAGCGGCGAGGACGGCAGCAGCCCGACCCCCAGGTCCCGCGCGGCCGGCAGCACCTCCCGCTCCACGCCCCGCTGGAGCAGCGAGTACTCCATCTGCGTCGAGGCCAGCCGGCACCGCACCCCCGGCGCGGCCAGCTGCCAGGTCGCCGCCTTCGCCAGCTGCCAGCCGCTGAAGTCGGTGACCCCCGCGTACCGGGCCCGGCCGCTGCTCACCGCCAGGTCCACCGCCTGGAGCGTCTCCTCCAGCGGGGTGTGCGGGTCGAAGGCGTGCAACTGCCAGAGGTCCACGTAATCGGTGCCCAGCCGGCCCAGGGAGTCGTCGAGCGCGGCCAGCAGGTGCCCCCGTGAGCCGTTGAACCGCCGGCCGGGATCCGCCACCCCGCCCGCCTTGGTCGCGATGACCAGGTCCCGGCGCGGTACGAGGGAGCCCACCAGCCGTCCCAGGAGGTACTCCGCCTCCCCGCCGCCGTACACGTCGGCGGTGTCGACGAGGGTTCCGCCCGCGTTCCAGAACGTCTTCAACTGCTCGGCGGCGGCTTCCTCGCCGGTGTCACGGCCCCAGGTCAGGGTGCCGAGGCCGATCCGGGAGACGCGCAGTCCGGTGCGGCCGAGATGCCTCTGCTCCATGAGCGCTGAGACTACTGGGGCACTGACGCGGGGCGGCCGGGCGCGCTACAGTCCCCCGCAGACAGACGTTACCGATCGGTAGACAGGCACTTCGTAAGGGGACGACACCATGCGGCTCGGCATCAATCTCGGCTACTGGGGCGCGGGCATGGACGCCGACAACCTCGCCGTCGCCCAGGAGGCCGACCGCCTCGGCTACGACGTCTGCTGGGCGGCCGAGGCCTACGGTTCCGACGCGGCCACCGTGCTCGCCTGGGTCGCCGCCCAGACGGAGCGCATCGACGTCGGCTCGGCGATCTTCCAGATCCCGGCCCGCCAGCCCGCCATGACGGCGATGACCGCCGCCACCCTGGACTCCCTCACCAAGGGCCGCTTCCGGCTCGGCCTAGGCGTCTCCGGCCCGCAGGTCTCCGAGGGCTGGTACGGGGTGAAGTTCGACAAGCCCCTCGCGCGGACCCGCGAGTACGTGGAGATCGTCCGCAGGGCGATGAGCCGCGAGCGCCTCTCGTACGACGGCGCGCACTGGACCCTTCCGCTGCCCGGCGGCCCCGGCAAGCCGCTCAAGCTGACCGTGCACCCCGAGCGCGAGCACATCCCGCTCTACATCGCCGCGATCGGACCCAAGAACCTCGAACAGACCGGCGAGATCGCCGACGGCGCCCTGCTGATCTTCCCGGCCGCCGAGCACCTGGAGGAGACGGCCCTGCGCCACATCCGGGCGGGCCGCGAGAAGGCCGGGCTGACGATGGACGGCTTCGACGTCTGCCCGACCGTGCCGCTGGCCGTCGGCGAGGACGTGACCGCCCTCGCGGACATGTTCCGCCCGTACACCGCCCTCTACGTCGGCGGGATGGGCAGCCCGAAGCAGAACTTCTACAACCAGCTCGCCCAGCGCATGGGCTACGAGAGGGAGGCCGCCGAGATCCAGGCCAAGTACCTGGGCGGCGACAAGGAGGGCGCGGCCGCGGCGGTGCCGCACTCGCTGATCGACTCGACCACCCTGCTGGGCTCCGTGGAGCGGATCGCGGACGGGATGCGGGCCTACGCCGACGCCGGTGTCACCACCCTCACCCTCGCCCCGGCCGGCTTCACCCGGGAGGAGCGCCTCGCCGCCCTCCGCGCCGGCACCGAGGCCCTCGCCCTGGCGGGCCTGGCCTGAGGCCCCTGGCCGGCCTGGCCTGAGGCTCCCGGGCCGGCCTGGCCCGAGGCGCCCGCCGGACGGAGTCCGGCGCAGCCGCCCGAAGCCCGTGAGGCTCCCCGGGGCCGAGCAGTGCGAGGGCGGCGTTCAGGAGGAGAGGTCTGCGGCCGTGGTGGGGGCTCGGGGGGTCTTCCCCGCCACGGCCGACACAGCCAACAACGCGCGGCGCGCCCCCGGGGTTACGCCCCCCGCCGTCCCCGTCCGGGTCGTTCATTCGGCCGAACGGGGGCGGCCCCTCGGTTGCCCGTCCGGCGGATCCGCCTTTGACTCGTGGCATGCTCTCTGCCCGCAGCCTGTTCCAGGAGATCGTCGGCCACGACGACTCCTTCCAGCTGTTCTGTTCCATCGCCGCCAGCGGGGAGTCCCAGGGCGGCTGGGAGAACGCCAGGATCGCCGCCCTCGTCCCCTACGGCATGCGCGACCTCGCCCCCAAGATCACCCGGCACGGCGCCGACGAGGACAAGCACGGCCGGATCTTCCGCGCCCTGCTGCGCAACCGCGGCCTCGCCCCCGTCCCCGTCCCGCCCGAGACCGACTACACCATGCTGCTGGAGCGCCGCGGCATCGGCCTCGCCCACGACAAGCTGCGCCGCGAGGAGCCGCTCACCGAGCGGGACATCGTCGTCTACCTCGCCCACAGCCGGGTCACCGAACAGCGGGCCTCCGAGCAGATGGTCATGCTGACGCGCCACTTCGGCGCCCACCCCGAGCTCGGCAAGGCCGTCCGCATGATCAGCAACGACGAGGACAACCACCTCGCCTACTGCCACGAGGAGCTGCTGCGCCTGGCCCGGCGGGGCCACGGCCCGGCCATCCAGCGCGTGCTGCGCGAGAGCGCGCTCGCCGAGATCGCCGTCTACCGCGAGGTGAGCCTCGCCGTCATGGACCACATGGGCCGGCTGCTGGGCTGGCCCGCCGCCAAGGCCGCCGCCCTGGCCGCCGGGATCCGCGGCGTGTACGCGTACGAGCGCTTCAGCGGCTGGCACCGCATGGTGCGCCTGCGCCGGCCGGAGCGGACGGGCGCGCTGGACGGCGTACCCACCGCGCCCGCGCCCGAGTACGCGTAAGCGGCCCCGAGGGGGCTACAGCCAGCCGCGCCGCTTGAACAAGCGGTGCAGGCCCGCGCACACGGCCACCATCAGCACCAGCACCGCCGGGTAGCCCCAGGTCTGCCGCAGCTCCGGCATGTGGTCGAAGTTCATGCCGTAGATGCCCGCCACCATCGTCGGGACGGCCGCCATCGCCGCCCAGGCGGAGATCTTGCGCATGTCGTCGTTCTGCCGGACGCCCATCTGCGCCAGGTGCGCCGACAGCGCGTCCGACAGCAGCCGGTCCAGGCCCTCGATGTACTCGTTGGCCTTCGTCAGGTGGTCGGCGACGTCCCGGAAGAACGGCTGGGCGTGCCGGTGCACGAAGGGCACCTGCCCGAACGCCAGCCGGTCCATCGGCTGGAGCAGCGGGCTGCTCGCCCGGCGGAACTCCAGCACCTGCCGCTTGAAGCCGTAGATCCGCGCGGCCGTGTTCTTGGAGGAGTCCGAGGCGTTCGGCGCGAACACCTCCGCCTCCAGCTCCTCCAGGTCCGCCTGGAGCTCGGCGGCCACCTCGATGTAGTGGTCCACCACCGCGTCGGACACCGCGTACAGCACCGCCGTCGGGCCGTGCCGCAGCACGTCCGGGTCCTGCTCCAGGCGGTGCCGTACGGCGGTCAGCGCGGCCCCCTCGCCGTGCCGGACCGTGACCACGAAGGAATCGCCGATGAAGACCATCAGCTCGCCGGTGGTCACCGTGTCCTTGTCGTCGTCGTACATCACCGGCTTGAGGACCACGAACAGCGAATCGTCGTACACCTCCAGCTTGGGCCGCTGGTGCGCCGTCAGCGCGTCCTCCACCGCCAGCTCGTGCAGCCCGAACTCCCGGCTGACGTGGGCGAACTCCTGCTCCGTCGGTTCGTGCATGCCCACCCACACGAACGCGTCGCCCGAGGCCCGCGCCTCGGCGAGGGCGTCCGAGAAGTCCTCGGGCGCATCGGAGCGGCGGCCGTCCCGGTACATCGCGCAGTCCACAATCACGCAGCGCATTCTCCCTGGGCCGGGGCCCGCCCGCACACCCGCGCCACCGCATAGGCTGCTTCCATGGCCATGCTGATCCTCGTACGACACGGGCGGTCCACCGCCAACACCGCGGGCGTGCTCGCCGGATGGACTCCGGGCGTGGGCCTGGACGAGCACGGCGCGGCCCAGGCCGCCGCCCTGCCCGGCCGGCTCGACGGGCTGCCGCTGGCGGCCGCCGTCACCAGCCCGCTCCAGCGCTGCCGCGAGACCCTCGCCCCGCTGCTCGCCGCCCGCCCGGAGCTGCCCCTGCACACCGACGAGCGCATGGGCGAGTGCCACTACGGCGACTGGTCCGGCCGCAAGCTCTCCGAACTCGCCGGCGAACCCCTCATGAAGATCGTCCAGCAGCATCCCTCGGCCGCCGCCTTCCCCGGCGGCGAGTCCATGCGGGCCATGCAGGCCCGCGCCGTGGACGCCGTACGCGAATGGAACGAGCGGATCGAGCGGGACCACGGCGCCGACGCCGTCTTCCTCATGTGCTCTCACGGCGACATCATCAAGTCCCTCGTCGCCGACGCCCTCGGCATGCACCTGGACCTCTTCCAGCGGGTGCACGCCGACCCCTGCTCGGTCACCGCCATCCGCTACACCCCCACCCGGCCCTTCCTGCTGCGCCTCGGCGACACCGGTGACCTCGCGCCGCTGATCCCCCGGGCGGCCCCCTCCCCGGACACCCCCACCGAGGACGGCGGCAACGCCGTCGTGGGGGGCGGCGCGGGCGCGGCCTGATCGAACGGCGCAGTAGGGTGGCAGGGCGCCCCCGGGCGCGCGTCGCCCCGCCCTGCCCTGCCTCAGACTTGGAGACCGGTCGTGCCCCGTCAGGTGTTCCTTTACGACCCGCCGGACCGCTTCGTGGCCGGCACGGTCGGTCTGCCTGGACGCCGTACGTTCTTCCTGCAGGCCTCCTCGGGTCCCCGGGTCACCAGCGTCTCCCTGGAGAAGACCCAGGTCGCCGCGCTCGCCGAGCGGATGGACGAACTGCTGGACGAGGTCGTGCGCCGCACCGGCGGCAACGCGCCCGTCCCCGCCGTCGCCTCCACCGAGGCCGCCGACACCGCCCCCCTCGACGTGCCCGTCGAGGAGGAGTTCCGCGTCGGCACGATGGCGCTCGCCTGGGACGGTGAGGAGCAGCGGATGATCGTCGAGGCCCAGGCACTCGTCGAACTCGACGCCGGCTCCGAGGAGGACCTCGCCGAGGCCGAGGAGCGGCTCCTCCAGGACGAGGAGAACGGCCCGCCGATGCTGCGGGTCCGGCTCTCCGGCGCCCAGGCCCGCGCCTTCGCCAAGCGGGCCCTCGACGTGGTCAACGCGGGGCGCCCGCCGTGCCCGCTGTGCAGCCTGCCCCTGGACCCGGAGGGGCACGTCTGCCCCCGCCAGAACGGGTACCGGCGCCAGGCGTGACCCCCGTGACCGAGATCGAGGAACTGCTCACCCGCGGCGAGCTCACCGTCCGCGGCCGCATCGCCGAGGCCTCCAACGCCGTCCTGCTCTGCACGGTGGCGTACGAGGGCACCAGCGCGGACTGCGTCTACAAGCCGGTCCGGGGCGAACGGCCGCTGTGGGACTTCCCCGACGGCAACCTCGCCCGCCGCGAGCGCGCCGCCTACCTGGTCTCCGAGGCCACCGGCTGGGGCCTGGTCCCGACGACGGTGCTGCGGGAGGGTCCGTACGGCGAGGGCATGGTCCAGCACTGGATCGACGCCGGAGAAACGCCGGAGTCCGGGCTGCTCGCGCTGGTCGAGGGCGAGGAGGCCGGGGAGGGCTGGAAGCCGGTCGCCCTCGCCGAGGTGGGGGAGGGCCGCACCGCCCTGCTCGTGCACGCCGACGACCTCCGGCTGCGGCGCCTCGCCGTCCTGGACGCGGTGATCAACAACGGCGACCGCAAGGGCGGCCACCTGCTGCCCGCCCCCGACGGCCGGCTCTACGGCATCGACCACGGGGTGACCTTCCACACCGAGGACAAGCTGCGCACCCTGCTGTGGGGCTGGGCCGGGGAGCCGCTGACCGAGGAGGCCCGGCGGGTGCTGGGCTCCCTGGCGGCGGAGCTGGCCGACGGGGCCCCGCTCGCCACCCGGCTGGGCGAACTCATCACCCCGGTCGAGCTGGCCGCCGTACGGGCCCGGGTGGCCCAGTTGCTGCGCGAGGGGACGCACCCGAAGCCGTCCGGGGAGTGGCCGGCGATCCCCTGGCCACCGGTCTGACCGGCGGTGACGGGCAGGGCACAGTTCCGGCCAGACCGCAAGAGCGGTGATCAGGCCAAGAGTGCTGCTCCGGTTCGTTTCCGGAACACTCGTCCGGTTAGGCTCGACGCATGCATGCCTGGCCCGCTTCTGAGGTCCCCGCCCTGCCCGGCAAGGGCCGCGACCTCCAGATCCACGACACCGCGACCCAGGGGACGATCACCCTCGACCCCGGTCCCGTCGCCCGTATCTATGTCTGCGGGATCACCCCGTACGACGCGACCCACATCGGTCACGCGGCGACCTACAACGCGTTCGACCTCGTGCAGCGCGTGTGGCTCGACAACAAGCGGCAGGTTCACTACGTCCAGAACGTCACGGACGTGGACGACCCGCTCCTGGAGCGGGCCCTGCGGGACGGACACGACTGGACCGAGCTCGCGGAGCGCGAGACGGCCCTGTTCCGCGAGGACATGACCGCCCTGCGGATGCTGCCGCCGCAGCACTACATCGGCGCCGTCGAGGCCATACCCGGCATCGTGCCGCTGGTCGAGCGGCTGCGCGACGCGGGCGCCGCGTACGACCTGGACGGCGACGTCTACTTCTCCGTGGAGTCCGACCCGAACTTCGGCGGGGTCTCGCACCTCGACGCCCGGGCGATGCGGGCGCTGTCCGCGGAGCGCGGCGGCGACCCGGAGCGGCCGGGCAAGAAGAACCCCCTGGACCCGATGCTGTGGATGGCCGCGCGGCCGGGCGAGCCGAGCTGGGACGGCGGCTCGCTGGGCCGCGGCCGGCCGGGCTGGCACATCGAGTGCGTGGCCATCGCCCTGGACCACCTGGGCATGGGCTTCGACATCCAGGGCGGCGGCTCCGACCTGGTCTTCCCGCACCACGAGATGGGCGCCTCGCACGCGCAGGTCCTGACGGGCGAGTTCCCGATGGCCAAGGCGTACGTCCACGCGGGCATGGTCGCGCTGCACGGCGAGAAGATGTCGAAGTCCAAGGGCAACCTGGTCTTCGTCTCGGCGCTGCGGCGGGCCGGCGTGGACCCGGCGGCGATCCGGCTGGCGCTGCTGGCCCACCACTACCGGGCCGACTGGGAGTGGACGGACGCCGTCCTCGCCGAGGCCGTGGCCCGGCTGGAGCGGTGGCGGGCGGCCGTGTCCCGGCCGGACGGAGTGCCGGCGGAGGCGCTGGTCGAGGAGGTCCGCGAGGCCCTCTCCCGGGACCTGGACGCGCCGGCCGCGCTGGCGGCCGTCGACCGGTGGGTCGAGCGGCAGCTGGTCTCCGACGACACCGACGAGTCGGCCCCCGGCCTGGTCTCCCGCACGGTCGACGCCCTGCTGGGCGTGGCCCTGTAACCCCGCCGCCCCGGCGGCCGATGCCCCTGCCCTCCCGGGCGGGGGCATCACCCTTTTCTCCGCCCCGGAAATCCAGCCTCGTCGGCGTCTGAGGCGCGGGGTCCGGGGCGGAGCCCCGGTTCGGGAAGGGGCGGGGTGGGGGAAGGCCCCGCGCAGCGGCAGCCCCGCCCGGCTACGCCTCCGGGGGCGTGTCGTCCTCCTCCGGCGGGGGCGGCTCCTCGCCCGAGAGGTCCGGCTTGCGCTTCGGGGGACGGGGGAGTCCCCCGGTGGTGTCGCGGAGGTAGGAGCCGTCGCCCGGCTCGGCGGCCGGCCCCGCCGAGGGGTCCCGCCGCCGCAGGTACCGCTCGAACTCCCGCGCGATCGCGTCCCCCGACGCCTCCGGCAGATCCGCGGTGTCCCGCGCCTCCTCCAGCGTCTGCACGTACTCCGCCACCTCGGAGTCCTCGGCGGCCAGTTGGTCCACGCCCACCTGCCAGGCCCGCGCGTCCTCGGGCAGCTCGCCCAGCGGGATCCGGAGGTCGATCAGGTCCTCCAGCCGGTTCAGCAGCGCCAGCGTCGCCTTCGGGTTCGGCGGCTGCGACACGTAGTGCGGCACCGCCGCCCACAGCGACACCGCCGGCATTCCCGCGTGCGTACAGGCCTCCTGCAGGACGCCCACGATCCCGGTCGGACCCTCGTACTTCGTCTCCTCCAGGTCCATCGTCCGCGCGAGGTCCGCGTCCGAGGTCACCCCGCTCACCGGTACCGGCCGGGTGTGCGGGGTGTCGCCGAGCAGCGCGCCCAGGATGACCACCATCTCCACGCCCAGCTCGACGGCGAAGCCGAGGATCTCCTCGCAGAACGACCGCCACCGCATGGACGGTTCGATGCCCCGCACCAGCACCAGGTCGCGCGGCTTCGCACCGCCGATCCGGACGACCGACAGCCGTGTCGTCGGCCAGGTGATCTTCCTTACCCCGTTGTCCAGCCACACCGTCGGCCGGTTGACCTGGAAGTCGTAGTAGTCCTCGGCGTCCAGTGCCGCGAAGACCTCGCCCTTCCACTCCCGGTCCAGATGCGCCACCGCACCGGAGGCGGCGTCACCCGCGTCGTTCCAGCCCTCGAACGCGGCCACCATGACCGGGTCGATCAGCTCGGGCACGCCCTCAAGCTCGATCACCCAGGTCTCCTTCCGAAGTTCCCTTGCGTACGTGGGCCAGCCTAAGCCTTGATGAGGCACCGGCCACAGCCCACGACGGAGGGGCGGTTCCCCTCGGAACCGCCCCTCTTCCCCACCTGCGCAAGAGCTATGCCTTGCGGCTCAGCATCTCCTCGACCCGGGCCCGTACGGCCTCGTCGTCCAGGCCGCGGACCGTCACCGTGGTACGGCGGCGCAGCACGTCGTCGACCGTCTCGGCCCACTCGTGGTCCCGGGCGTAGGCGACCTGCGCCCAGATCTCGGGACCGTCCGGGTGGATCCGCTCGGCCAGCGCCGGGTCCTCGTTCGCCAGGCGGGCGATGTCGAAGGCCAGCGAGCCGTAGTGCGAGGCCAGGTGACGGGCCGTCAGCGGGTCCATCCGGGTACCGGGCTCGCGGTCCACGAGCAGGCGGTGCGCGACGGCGTTCGGGTTGGCGACACCGGGCAGCGGGACCCGGCGCACCAGCGACTTCACCGGCTCCATGTCGTCGGTCAGCGGGCTGCCGGGCAGCTTCGCCAGCTTGTCCATGACCACGCGGCCGATGTGCCGGTACGTGGTCCACTTGCCGCCGGCCACCGACAGCATGCCGCCCGCGCCCTCGGAGACGACCGTCTCGCGCTTGGCCTTCTCGACCCCGCCGGGGCCGCCGGGCAGCACCCGCAGGCCGGCGAAGGCGTACGTCATCAGGGAGCGGTCCAGGTCGGCGTCCTTCACCGAGAAGGCCGCCTCGTCCAGGATCTGCTGGATGTCGGACTCGGTGGCGCGCACGTCCGCCGGGTCGCCCTCGTAGACCTCGTCGGTCGTACCGAGGAGCAGCTGGTCCTCCCACGGCAGGGCGAAGGTGATGCGGTACTTGTCGATCGGGGTGGCCATGGCGGCCTTCCACGGCGACTTGCGCTTCATCACGATGTGCGCGCCCTTGGACAGGCGGATCGACGGCATCGCGTGCTTGTCTTCCATGCGCCGCAGGTGGTCCACCCACGGGCCGGTGGCGTTGAGCACGACGCGTGCGTCGACCCCGAACTCGGTGCCGTCGAGGCGGTCCTTGAGCTCGGCGCCGCTGACCCGGCCGCGCGTCATGCGCAGACCGGTGACCTCGGCGTGGTTCAGGACGACCGCGCCCGACTCGACGGCCGCGCGGACCGTCATGACGGCGACGCGGGAGTCGTTCATCTGGTGGTCGTAGTAGACCGCGACGGCCTTCAGGTTGTCCGTCTTCAGGCCCGGGTTGTCGGCGACGGCGCGGGCCGGCGAGATGACCTTGCCTATGCCGTCGCCGAAGGCCGAGAGCGCCGAGTACGCGAACACGCCCGCGCCCAGCTTCGCCGCGCCGACCGGACCGCCCTTGTACACGGGCAGGTAGAAGGTCAGCGGGTTCACCAGGTGCGGGGCCACGTCCTTGGCCAGCACCCGGCGCTCGTGGTGGTTCTCGGCGACCAGCTTGACCGCGCCGGTCTGCAGGTAACGCAAGCCCCCGTGGACGAGCTTGGAGGAGGCGGAGGAGGTGGCGCCGGCGAAGTCGCCGGCGTCCACCATGGCAACCCGCAGACCCGACTGCGCGGCGTGCCAGGCCACCGAGGTGCCCAGGATCCCACCGCCGATGACCAGCAGGTCGTACGTGGCCTTCGCCAGCTGCTCACGGGTCTCGGCGCGGCTCGCGGGGGAACCGGCGGTCGGGTGCGAACCCAGGGCGGGAACGCTCTGCAGGCTGCTCATATCTCTTGCTCCTCGTCGATTCGTCAGCCGGTGCGGTCAGCTGGCGTCTTCGTCGTCGACCCAGCTCATGGACCGCTCCACGGCCTTGAGCCAGCTCTTGTACTCGCGGTCCCGCTGCTCGGCGGGCATCCGCGGGGTCCACTCCGCCGCGCGGCGCCAGTTGGCGCGCAGGGCGTCGGTGTCGGGCCAGAAGCCGACGGCCAGGCCGGCGGCGTAGGCGGCGCCGAGGCAGGTGGTCTCGGCGACCATCGGGCGCACCACGGGGGCGTCCAGGAAGTCCGAGAGCGTCTGCATCAGCAGGTTGTTGGAGGTCATGCCGCCGTCGACCTTGAGGGCGGCGAGCTCGACGCCCGAGTCCTTGGTCATGGCGTCGGTGATCTCGCGGGTCTGCCAGGCGGTGGCCTCCAGGACGGCACGGGCGATGTGCGCCTTGGTGACGTACCGGGTCAGGCCGGCGATCACACCGCGGGCGTCGGAGCGCCAGTACGGGGCGAACAGACCGGAGAAGGCGGGCACGAAGTAGGCGCCGCCGTTGTCCTCGACGGAGGAGGCCAGCGTCTCGATCTCGGCCGCGGACTTGATCAGGCCCATCTGGTCGCGCATCCACTGGACGAGCGAGCCGGTGACGGCGATGGAGCCCTCCAGCGCGTAGACCGGCTTCTCGTCGCCGATCTTGTAGCCGACCGTGGTCAGCAGGCCGCTGTAGGAGTTGATGACCTTGTCGCCGGTGTTCATCAGCATGAACGTGCCGGTGCCGTACGTGGACTTCGCCTCGCCCTCGGCGAAACAGGTCTGGCCGAACAGGGCGGCCTGCTGGTCGCCGAGCGCCGAGGCGACCGGGACACCGGCGAGGACGCCGTCCTTGACGTGGCCGTAGACCTCGGCGGAGGACTTGATCTCCGGGAGGATGTCGAGCGGCACCTTCATGGACTCGGCGATCTTCTCGTCCCAGGCCAGGGTGCGCAGGTTCATCAGCATGGTGCGCGAGGCGTTCGTGACGTCGGTGACGTGCACGCCGCCCTGGGCGCCGCCGGTGAGGTTCCAGATGACCCAGGAGTCCATGGTGCCGAAGAGGATGTCCCCGGCGGCGGCGCGCTCGCGCAGGCCCTCGACGTGGTCGAGCAGCCAGCGGGCCTTCGGGCCGGCGAAGTAGCTCGCCAGCGGCAGGCCGGTCTCGCGGCGGAAGCGGTCCTGGCCGACGTTGCGGCCGAGCTCCTTGCACAGGGCGTCGGTGCGGGTGTCCTGCCAGACCAGCGCGTTGTGCACCGGCTCGCCGGTGTTCTTGTCCCACAGGACGGTGGTCTCGCGCTGGTTGGTGATGCCGACCGCCTTGACGTCGGCGGCGGTGATCTCGGCCTTGGCGATGGCGCCGGCGACGACCTCCTGGACGTTGGTCCAGATCTCGGTGGCGTCGTGCTCGACCCAGCCCGGCTTCGGGAAGATCTGCTCGTGCTCCTTCTGGTCGACGGCGACGATGCGCCCGTCGCGGTCGAAGACGATGCAGCGGGAGGAGGTGGTGCCCTGGTCGATCGCGGCGATGAAGGGGCCGGTGCTGGTGGTCATGGTGTCTGCTCCTGGCAGGTCTGGTGAGTCGGCGGAATCAGGAGGGCGGTGCGGATCTCGCGATCCTTCCGGTGCTGATCAGGCGAACGCGATGTTGTACAGACCTCCGGCGAGGGCGGCACCGGCGAGCGGGCCGACGACCGGGATCCAGGAGTACCCCCAGTCCGAACCGCCCTTGTTGGGCAGCGGGAGCAGGGCGTGCACGATGCGCGGACCGAGGTCGCGCACCGGGTTGATGGCGTAGCCGGTCGGACCGCCCAGCGAGAGGCCGATGCCGACGACCACGAACGAGGTGATCAGGACGCCTATGACACCGAGCCCCTTGCCGTCGTCCTGGAGGCCCTGGGTCAGGATGGCCAGGACCAGGACGGCGGTGCCGATGATCTCGGTCGCGAGGTTCTGCACGACATTACGGATCTCGGGGCCGGTGGAGAAGATCCCGAGCACCGGGCCGGCCGTGTCGTGGGGGTGCGGGTCCTCGGGGCCGAGCTTGGCGTCGCGGATGTGCTCCGGGTCGGACAGGTGCGCGAGGAACTGGCCGTAGTACGTGATCCACATCAGCACCGCGCCGATCATGGCGCCGAGCAGCTGGCCCGCGAGGTAGACCGGTACGTCGCCCCACTCGCCGGTCTTCACGGCGATGCCGACGGTGACCGCCGGGTTGAGGTGCGCGCCGGAGAGCGGTGCGGAGACGTAGGCGGCGATCAGGACGGCGAAACCCCAGCCGAAGGTGATCGCGAGCCAGCCCGCGTTGCGGGCCTTGGAGCTCTTGAGCGTGACGGCGGCGCAGACGCCACCACCGAGCAGTGTGAGCAGGGCGGTACCGATGGTCTCGCCGATGAAGATGTCGGAGCTGGACACCCGCGACTCCTTTGTCTTACGTCCAGGGGTGGGCGGACACCGGGTCCCTCCGGCGGTCCACCGCACTCGGTGAGTGCTGCACCGGTCCATGGCCTCGCCATACCCTAACGCGTATTGCCGGTAGGTGTTCGACAATGCCGACCGATGAACGGCAGTTTTCCGCCTGGGTGAAGAACGCGTCAAGGCCTGGCCAGGTCAAAGAACCGGATCGTTACCGCGCGGTGGGATCGACCACATCCAGCCACCGACTGATCGATAAAAGACAAAATCCACCCAAAGTGGCGCGGGTGGCGGCCACCGGGTGGATCGAATCGATCAGGTCAAGCTCAGAACCGGCCCGCCCCGAGGTCGCGTGAAACCGACCTTGCGCAGTCCCGTACGGAGGCCACCAGCGCCGCGTGCGGCTCGCCCGAGGTGCCGCAGACCCGCTCCACGGCCCCCGCCACCGCCACGGCCCCCACCGGCATCCGGCGCCGGTCGTGGATCGGCGCAGCCACCGAGGCGATGCCCTCCCACGTCTCCTCGACGTCGGCGGCCCAGCCGCGCGCCCGGGTGAGGTCCAGGATCTCCTCGAAGCCGGCCGCGTCCGTGACCGTACGGGGCGTGAACGCCTCCCGCTCCACCTCGACCACCTGGGTGTGCGCCACCGGGTCGTACGCCGACAGCACCTTGCCCAGCGCCGTGGAGTGCAGCGGCTGCATCGCCCCCACCTCCAGCACTTGACGGCTGTCGTCCGGGCGGAACACGTGGTGCATGATCAGCACCCCGCTCTTGTGCAGGACCCCCACGTACACGCTCTCGCCGCTGGCCCGCGCCAGGTCGTCCGTCCACACCAGCGCCCGGGCGCGCAGCTCGTGCACGTCCAGATAGCTGTTGCCCAGCCGCAGCAGCTCTGCGCCCAGCTGGTAGCGGCCCGAGGCCGGGTCCTGCTCCACGAAGCCCTCGGCCTGCAGGGTGCGCAGGATCCCGTGCGCCGTGCCCTTGGCCAGGCCCAGGGAGGACGCCACGTCCGAGAGGCCCAGCCGGCGTTCCCCGCCCGCCAGGAGCCGCAGCATCGCAGCGGCTCGTTCGAGCGACTGGATGTTCCGTGCCATCGCGCAGCCTCCTGCTGACGTAGTTCGACAATGCTGAACAGTATCGGCCCATGTCGACCTTGTGCAGCGTTGGGCGGTTCCCGGAGCGGCGCACCGCGCCGCTCACCCGTACGGCCCCCCGCGCACAGAATGCAGTCCGCCACGTGGGACGCCCTCACCGGGGCAGCAGCCGCGCGGTTACGCTGACCGCGTGCACCCTTGACACAGAGGGGGTGCAAAGCCGACAGCCGTCGCATCCCAGGGAGCTCAACCATGGCCTCGTTGCCGAACCCGCCCGCAGACACCCAGACCAGGGCCGATGCCCTCCGTGAGGCGCTCGCGACCCGTGTGGTCGTCGCCGACGGGGCGATGGGGACCATGCTCCAGGCGCAGGACCCCACGATGGAGGACTTCCAGCAGCTGGAGGGCTGCAACGAGGTCCTGAACGTCACCCGTCCGGACATCGTGCGCTCGGTCCACGAGGCGTACTACTCCGTGGGCGTGGACTGCGTCGAGACCAACACCTTCGGCGCGAACTTCGCGGCGCTGGCCGAGTACGACATCCCGGAACGCAACTTCGAGCTGTCCGAGGCCGGGGCGCGGATCGCCCGCGAGGTCGCGGACGAGTTCACGGCGTCCACGGGGCAGCAGCGCTGGGTGCTGGGCTCGATCGGGCCGGGCACCAAGCTGCCGACCCTCGGCCACATCACGTACGCGCAGATCCGTGACGCCTACCAGATCAACGCCGAGGGCCTGATCTCCGGCGGCGCCGACGCCCTGCTGGTGGAGACCACCCAGGACCTCCTCCAGACGAAGTCCTCGGTCATCGGCGCCCGGCGCGCCATGGAAGCCCTGGGGGTCAGCGTCCCGCTGATCTGCTCCGTGACCGTGGAGACCACCGGCACGATGCTGCTGGGTTCGGAGATCGGTGCGGCGCTGACGGCGTTGGAGCCGTTGGGGATCGACATGATCGGGCTGAACTGCGCGACGGGTCCGGCGGAGATGAGCGAGCACCTGCGCTACCTCGCCCGCCATGCCCGAATTCCGCTCTCCTGCATGCCGAACGCGGGTCTGCCGGTGCTGACGAAGCAGGGCGCGCACTATCCGTTGTCGGCTCCGGAGCTGGCGGACGCGCAGGAGACGTTCGTGCGCGAGTACGGGCTGTCGCTGGTGGGTGGCTGCTGTGGGACGACGCCGGAGCATCTGCGGCAGGTGGTGGAGCGGGTCCGTGGCACGGGGATCACGGGCCGCAGTCCGCAGCCGGAGCCGGGTGCCGCCTCGCTGTATCAGACGGTGCCGTTCCGGCAGGACACCGCGTACATGGCGATCGGTGAGCGGACGAACGCGAACGGGTCGAAGAAGTTCCGTGAGGCGATGCTGGAGGCCCGCTGGGACGACTGTGTGGAGATGGCCCGCGACCAGATCCGTGAGGGCGCGCACATGCTCGACCTGTGCGTGGACTACGTCGGCCGTGACGGTGTCGCCGACATGAAGGAGCTGGCCGGCCGTTTCGCGACCGCTTCCACCCTGCCGATCGTCCTGGACTCCACCGAGGTCCCCGTCATCCAGGCGGGTCTGGAGAAGCTCGGCGGGCGCGCCGTCATCAACTCGGTGAACTACGAGGATGGTGACGGGCCGGAGTCGCGTTTCGCGAAGGTGACGGGGCTGGCGCGGGAGCACGGTGCGGCGCTGATCGCGCTGACCATCGACGAGGAGGGCCAGGCCCGCACGGTCGGGCACAAGGTGGCCATCGCGGAGCGGCTGATCGCGGATCTGACAGGGAACTGGGGGATCCGGGAGTCGGACATCCTCATCGACACGTTGACGTTCACGATCTGCACCGGCCAGGAGGAGTCCCGCAAGGACGGCATCGCCACGATCGAGGCGATCCGCGAGCTCAAGCGCCGTCACCCGGACGTGCAGACCACGCTGGGCCTGTCGAACATTTCCTTCGGCCTGAACCCGGCCGCCCGTGTCCTGCTGAACTCCGTCTTCTTGGACGAGTGTGTGAAGGCGGGGCTGGATTCGGCGATCGTGCACGCGTCGAAGATCCTGCCGATCGCCCGGTTCGACGAGGAGCAGGTCACCACCGCCCTGGATCTGATCTACGACCGGCGTGAGGGTGATTACGACCCGCTGCAGAAGCTGATGGCGCTGTTCGAGGGCGTCAACACCAAGTCGTTGAAGGCCGGGCGGGCCGAGGAGCTGCTGGCGCTGCCGCTGGACGAGCGTCTTCAGCGGCGCATCATCGACGGTGAGAAGAACGGTCTGGAGAGGGATCTGGACGAGGCGCTGGCGTCGCGGCCGGCTTTGGACATCGTCAACGACACGCTGCTGGAGGGCATGAAGGTCGTCGGTGAGCTGTTCGGTTCGGGTCAGATGCAGCTGCCGTTCGTGTTGCAGTCGGCGGAGGTGATGAAGACGGCGGTGG
>NZ_JBVJLO010000011.1:259814-275360 GCF_055584685.1 Streptomyces sp. NPDC102258 | reverse complement strand
GGACGCTTCCTTTGTACTCACCCTCGCGGGCTTTCCTCCGGGCTTTCGTTCTGTTCTTTCCTGCGTTTCCGACTCTATCAGACTCTTTCGGGCCTGACTCCCAGTCAGCGGGGTTTGTCTTCCGGGCTGTTGGGCCCTTCCGACTCCTGAACTCTAGCGGATTTCCCCGGCAACCGATAATCGGGCCTTCGGAAATGAATTCGGGTACGCCGAATTCTTTCCCAGTGGGAGATCGTGCTGAGTAGGTTGCCGCGACGAGGCGGCGGGATGTGTTGACGTCAGAACCTTCCGGCTCTGGGGCAACTCGAAGAACCTTACGGATCCGCGAGGGGCGTGTCAACCCGGGAGGTCAGGCGGGGGACTGGAGGTCTTCGACGCGGTCCAGGAGGCGGGTGAGCATGGCGCCCAGGACTCCGCGTTCCGCGGTGGACAGGTCCTGGAGGAGGTCCTCCTCGAAGACCGTGGCCGCTCGCATCGCGTCGAGCCACTTGCTGCGGCCCTCGGCCGTCAGCTCCACGATCACGCGGACCCGGTTGGACTCGTCCCGCTCGCGGGTGACCAGGCCCTCCGACGTCATGCGGTCGATCCGGTGGGTCATCGCCGCCGGCGTGAGGCCCAGCTGCTTCGCGAGTTCGCTCGGGCCCATCCGGTACGGCGACCCGGAGATGACGAGGGCCTTCAGGACCTCCCACTCCGCGTTGCTGATGCCCAGGGCCGCGGTCTGGCGCCCGTACGCGACGTTCATCCGTCGGTTCAGGCGGCTCAGGGCCGAGACCACCTTCTCGACCTGGGGGTCGAGGTCCTGGAATTCGCGCTGGTAGACGGCGATCTGCTCGTCGAGGCTCGGCTCGTGGACGGGCGCGGTGCCGTCGGGGGTGTCACCCATGGTCCGAAGTATCGCACGAACCCATTGGCATCTAACTCCTTCGGTGTGTAGTGTTAAGGCTTGAAGTTTAGCTATGAAGTCTTCAGGCTTCAGGTCTCAAAGGCAGGTGAGAAGTGACCAAGGTGATGGGCGCTGCGATGCGGCGGATCCAGGCCGGCAACGCGCTGACCGCGTTCGGCATCGGTTTCACGGTTCCGTTCCTCTATATCTACGTGGCGCAGGTGCGGGGTCTGGGCTCCATGGCGGCCACGAGTGCGTTCGTGGCGTTCGCCCTGGGTGCTCTCGTCGCGCTGCCCTTCACCGGGCGGGTCATCGACCGGCGCGGGCCGGTGCCCGTGGTCATGGGTGCGGCGGTGGCCGCCTCGGTGGGTGCGCTCGCGCTCGGGCTCTCCAGCGGCCTGGTGCCGATCCTGCTGTCGGCGCTGGCGCTCGGTGCCGGTCAGGCCGTGATGCAGCCGGCGCTGGCCACGATGATCGTGTGGTGCTCGACGCCTGCAACTCGTACGCGTGCCTTCGCCCTCCAGTTCTTCATGCAGAACCTGGGTCTGGGCATCGGCGGTCTCGTCGGCGGCCAGATCGTCGACGAGAGCCGGCCCGGCAGCTTCACCCTGCTGTTCTGCATCGAGGCCGTGATGTTCCTGGTGCTGGCCGGGGTGATCGCCACCGTGCGGATGCCGCAGGTGGCGGGGCTCAAGGAGGCCATGCCGCAGAACGACGGCGCGCGGGCCGGCGGCGGCTGGAAGCGGCTGCTGGGGCACAAGGCCATGGTGCAGCTGTGCGTGCTGGGCTTCGTGCTCTTCTTCGCCTGCTATGGACAGTTCGAGTCGGGTCTGGCCGCCTTCGGGACCGAGGCCGCGGGTATTTCGCCCTCCGTCCTCGGGTTCGCGCTGGCCGCCAACACCGGTGCGATCGTCGTGGCGCAGTTCGTGGTGCTGCGGCTGGTGGAGAAGCGCCGTCGCTCGCGGGTGATCGCCCTGGTCGGGCTGATCTGGACCGTCGCCTGGGTGATCGCCGGGTTCTCCGGGCTCGGGCACGGCAGTGCGGTGATGGCCGCGGGCGCGTTCGTGACGACGTACGCCCTCTTCGGGATCGGCGAGGCGATGCTGTCGCCGACGCTGGCGCCGCTGGTGGCCGATCTGGCTCCGGAGGGTTCGGTCGGGCAGTACAACTCCGCTTTCGCCCTGGTGAAGCAGATGGCGCTGGCGCTCGGGCCGCTGGGCGTGCCGCTGGGGGCGGGGATTCCGATGCTGTACATCGGGGTGTTCGTCGTGGCGTCGCTGGGCATCGCGTGGCTGGCGCTGCGGCTCGGCCGGAAGCTGACTCCGGTGCAGGACAACCCGTCGCTGTCGCGGGTCGTGGCGCAGGGTGGGCCGGCCGTCGGTGTGGAGGCCGTCGCTTCGGAGCCCGCGCGCGTGTAGACGTACGTAAGTAGGTAGGTAGGTGTGAGGAAGGCCCCGGTTCTTTGGACCGGGGCCTTCCTCTTGTGCGGTTACTTGTCGGGGAGGGCGAACTCGCACCAGACGGCCTTGCCGCCGCCCGGGGTGCGGCGGGTCCCCCAGGACGAGGCGATGGTGGCGATGATCGAGATGCCTCGGCCGGTCTCGTCGGCCGGTTCGGCGCGGCGGCGGCGCGGGAGGTGGTCGTCGCCGTCGGTGACTTCGATGATCAGGCGGCGGTCGGTGCGGCGCAGGCGCAGGCGCATGGGCGGGGTGCCGTGCTGGAGGGAGTTCGCGACGAGTTCGCTGGCGGCGAGGACGCCGAGGTCGCACAGTTCGGCGGGGAAGCGCCAGGAGGCGAGGACTCCCTGGGCGAAGGCACGGGCGCGGGGGGCCGCTTCGACGCCGCCGAGGAGTTCGAGGGCGGCGTTGTGGAAGAGCTCGGCGTCGGCGCCGGTGCGGGCGGGCTGCTGGAGGACCATGACGGCGACGTCGTCGTCGTGGTCGGCGTCGACGCCGAGGGCCCGCATCAGGCGGTCGCAGACGACGGCGGGGGTTCCCTGGGCGCCGGCGAGGGCGCGTTCGAGGGTGGCGACGCCTTCGTCGATGTCCTCCCCGCGGCGTTCCACGAGGCCGTCGGTGTAGAGGACGGCGGTGGAGCCGGGGCCGAGGGCGATGGTGCCGGAGGTGTGCAGCCAGCCGCCGGTGCCCAGCGGCGGGCCGGTGGGGTCGGCGGCGCGGCGGACGGTGCCGTCCTCGTCGCGGACGAGGATGGGGAGGTGGCCGGCGGAGGCGTACGCGAGGAGGCCTTCGTTGGGGTCGTGGACGGCGTAGACGCAGGTGGCGATCTGGCTGGCGTCGATTTCGGCGGCGAGGCCGTCGAGGAGCTGGAGGACCTCGTGGGGCGGGAGGTCGAGGCGGGCGTACGCGCGGACGGCGGTGCGGAGCTGGCCCATGACGGCGGCGGCGCGGACGCCGCGGCCCATGACGTCGCCGATGACGAGGGCGGTGCGGCCGGCGCCGAGGGTGATGACGTCGTACCAGTCGCCGCCGACGGCCGCTTCGGTGCCGCCGGGCTGGTAGGTGGCGGCGACGCGGAGGTCGTCGGGCTGTTCCAGTTCCTGGGGCAGGAGGGAGCGCTGGAGGGTGACGGCGGCTTCGCGCTGGCGGCGTTCGCTGGCGCGGAGGCGGTCGACGGCTTCGGCGTGGTCGGTGACGTCGGCGAGGTGGACGAGGATCCCGGTGTGGTGGGGGTCGGCCGGGCCGTCGGGGGCCGCCTTGGGGAAGTCGACCGGGGTGCAGGTGACGGTGTACGAGCTGCCGCCGCCGGGGGCGGTGCGGTTCTTGGCCGTACGGGGTTTGCCGCTGCGCTGGACCTGGTCGAGGAGTTCGAGGAGGCCGAGCTCGCCGAGTTCGGGGAGGGCCGCGCGGGCGGGTTCGCCGGTGGTGCGGGCGCCGAAGCCGGCGGTGTAGGCGTCGTTGAGGTAGGCGACGCGGTGCTCGGGGCCGTGGACGAGGGCGACGAGGGCCGGGAGCAGGCCGAGGACCGTGTGTACGGAGAGCTCGTCGAGGGCGGGTACGGCGGGGAGCGGTGCCGTGCCGGTGCCGGAGACGGTGGCGGCGGCGGGGCTGCCGTCGTCGGGGGGCCTGACGGGGTGGGCGGCCGCGCCGCGGGCTGCCGGGACGGCGCCTTCACCCCGTTTGACCTGGGCTGCGGCGTGCTCGTTCCGCGCGGCGGCGCGGCGCTGCGTTCCGGGAAACCGGGCGCTCCAGCGCGTGAAGTTCACTGCGTTCAAGCCTCGTGGTGTCGCAAGTGGTCGCTGTGTCGCTCGTGGTCGGTCGCTGGACGGGAGGTCACTCTGTGCAGGTGTGAGCCCACCTATGGTCACACGTCCAGTGTGGCCGACCGCACTGACAACGTCAGCTCTGGCTGTCCTGCGGGGGGCGGGGAGTCGGGTGGGGCGGGTGGTGGCGGTGGCCGCCGCCTGCGGCGAGTTCGAATTCTGCTCTGGGGTGTTCGAGGGAGCCGAGGGAGACGATCTCACGCTTGAAGAGCCCCGAGAGGGTCCATTCGGCGAGGACGCGCATCTTGCGGTTGAAGGTGGGGACGCGGCTGAGGTGGTAGGCGCGGTGCATGAACCAGGCGGGGTAGCCCTTGAGCTTGCGGCCGTAGACGTGGGCGACGCCCTTGTGGAGGCCGAGGGAGGCTACGGAGCCGACGTACTTGTGGGCGTACTCGGTGAGGACCTCGTCCCGGAGGGCGGCGGTGAGGTTCTTGGCGAGGCGCTTGGCCTGGCGGACGGCGTGCTGGGCGTTGGGGGCGCACTCGGTGCCGGGCTCGGGGGCGGTGATGTCGGGGACGGCGGCGGCGTCGCCGGCGGCCCAGGCGTGTTCGACGCCCTTGACGGTGAGGAAGGAGGTGCAGGTGAGGCGACCGCGCTCGTTCCGGGGGAGGTCGCTGGCGGCGAGGACGGGGTGGGGTTTGACGCCTGCGGTCCAGACGACGGTGCGGGTGGGGAAGCGGGAGCCGTCGCTGAGGACGGCGACGCGGTCCGCACAGGAGTCGAGGCGGGTCTCCAGGCGGACGTCGATGTTGCGGCGGCGCAGTTCGCGGACGGTGTAGGTGCCCATGTCGGGGCCGACCTCGGGCAGGATCCGGTCACTGGCCTCGACCAGCACCCATTTCATGTCCTCGGGTTTGACGTTGTGGTAGTACCGGGCCGCATAGCGGGCCATGTCCTCCAGCTCGCCGAGCGCTTCGACGCCGGCGTACCCGCCGCCGACGAAGACGAAGGTCAGGGCGGCGTCGCGGATCGCGGGGTCGCGGGTGGAGGAGGCGATGTCCATCTGCTCGATGACGTGGTTGCGCAGGCCGATGGCCTCTTCGACCGTCTTGAACCCGATGGCGTAGTCGGCGAGTCCCGGGATGGGGAGGGTGCGGGAGACGGATCCGGGGGCGAGGACGAGCTCGTCGTACGCGATCTCGATGTCGCCGGTCCCCTCTTCGGCGGTGGCGAGGGTGCTGACGGTGGCGGTGCGCTTGGCGTGGTCGATGGCGCGGGCCTCGCCGATGACGATGCGGCAGCGGTCGAGGACGCGGCGCAGCGGGACCACGACGTGGCGGGGCGAGATGGAGCCCGCGGCGGCTTCCGGCAGGAAGGGCTGGTACGTCATGTAGGGCTCGGGAGTGACCACCGTGATCTCGGCTTCGCCCGGTCTGAGCTTCCGCTGGAGACCGAGGGCGGTGTACATGCCGACGTATCCGCCTCCGACCACGAGGATGCGCGCGGGGGGCGGTGTGCCGGGTGCTTCGCCCCGGGAGTTAGCAGCCTTCACCACCCCATGACGCAACGTGGCCGGGAGTTTGTCCACAGGCCCGGCACATTGTGTGACCGGAGTTGATGCCGGGACGGGGCTGTCGAGTGGCCCGGATCTGGGTGAAGGTGCGCAGGTCAGCGGCTGCGGAGGGGGTGATTCCGGGGACTTGCGGCGGAAAAGTGGGGGTGAATGCTCCGATCGGGCGGTGCTCCGTCCGGGGCTGCCTCTTCTGAATTGACTCTGGCTCAACTATGTTCGTATGCGTCGAGAAGTAGGACCAGGGCCACCTGACCGTGGCCCCTCTCGACACGAAGGCGGGGAGTGTCTCCGGGGGGAGACAAATGATTACCGGGGGATATACATGCACATTTCCGATTTTCATGGTTCTGCCACCGCTCTGTCCGCGGAGGGTGGCAGCCGCGTGATCGCGGGCGCGACGACCCACGGGGTGGGCCGTTCCACCCCGCTGCGCGTCGACGCCCAGCGCAATCTCGAACACGTCCTGCGGGCGGCCCGCGAGGTCTTCGGCGAGCTCGGTTACGGGGCTCCGATGGAAGACGTCGCCCGGCGGGCGCGGGTCGGTGTCGGAACCGTCTACCGGCGGTTCCCGAGCAAGGACGTCCTGGTCCGGCGGATAGCCGAGGAGGAGACCGCCCGGCTGACCGAGCAGGCCATGTCCGCCCTCGGCCAGGAGGAGGAGCCGTGGCAGGCGCTGTCGCGCTTCCTGCGCACCTCCGTCGCCTCGGGCGCCGGCCGGCTGCTGCCCCCGCAGGTGCTGCGGGTCGGCGCGGCCGAGGAGGACGGGGCCGAGGACGCGGTGGCGGCGCGAGTGCCGCAGCAGCGTCAGGCCGTCGTGGGCGGGGTGCCCGACCTGCGGGTCGTCGGCTCGCGGCACTCCGTCTCCGTCGAGGACGAGCCGTCGGAGGACTCCGGGGCGGGTGCACTGCTGGAGGTCGTCGGCCGGCTGGTGGACCGGGCCCGGGAGGCCGGTGAGCTGCGGGCCGACGTCACGGTGGCCGATGTGCTGCTGGTGATAGCGACCGCCGCGCCCGCGCTGCCGGACCCGGCGCAGCAGGCGGCGGCTTCGGCCCGGCTGCTGGACATCCTGCTCGAAGGGCTGCGGTCCCGGGCGGTGTGAGCCGCGGGGCGGTGGTGCTCGCGTCCAGGTACGCGTCCAGGCAGTGGCGTCGGGTGCCGGTCGCTCGGCCGGGTGAGGGCGGGGGACCGGCTGCCGTCCGATGTGGGGTCGGGGGCGTCACCCGCCGCCTGAAACCACCCGGACGGATGGATGGTGCGCGGAGGCGGCCACCTGGTGTCCGCCGTGTGCCACGCTGGATCGGTGTACCGGTCTGAGTGTGTCGTGCGGGGGCTTCCACGGTGAGCGTTGACGGGCGGGACGAGTCCCTCGGTGGGGACTCCGGTGAGGCCGGGGCGGGGAGTCCGCCCGCCCGGGTCCCGCCGGCCCGGCCGTCGCCGGGCAGCCCGTCGCCGGCTCGGCAGGTGCCGGCTCAGCAGGCTCAGCAGGTGCCGGCTCAGCGGGAGCGGGGTGGGCGGCATGCCGCTCCTGGGGCGGGCGCAGTCGAACTGCCGCCTTCCGACGCGGAGTTGATCGCCCGGATGCGCGGTGGGGACGACGGCCCCTACGAGGAGCTGTTCCGCCGCCACTCCGATGCCGTGCGGCGCTACGCCCGTACCTGCTGCCGGGACGCCCACACCGCCGACGACCTGACCGCCGAGGTGTTCGCGCGGACCCTCCAGGCGGTACGGGGCGGGGCGGGTCCGGACCAGTCCGTGCGGGCCTATCTGCTCACCACCGTACGGAGGGTGGCCGCGGCCTGGGCGAAGACGGCCCGGCGGGAGCAGCTGGTCGAGGACTTCGCGCTGTTCGCGGAGCAGGCGGCCGCGGGGGCGGAGAGCGGCGCCGGGCTGGGCGGGATGTCCGGCGACGACACCCTGGAACTGGGCGCCGACGTAAGGGCGATGCACGCGGCCGAGAGGTCGCTCGCGCTGCAGGCCTTCCGGAGCCTGCCCGAGCGGTGGCAGGCCGTGCTGTGGCACACCACGGTCGAGGAGGCCTCGCCGAGTGCGATCGCCCCGCTGTTCGGGCTGAGCGCCAACGCCACGGCGGTACTGGCCAGCCGGGCCCGGGAGGGTCTGAAGCAGGCCTACCTCCAGGCGCACGTGAGTTCGGCGCTCAGTGAGGGCGGGGACTGCGCGCGGTACGCGGACCGGCTGGGCGCCTACGCCCGGGGCGGGTTGCGGATGCGGGCGGAGCGGGGGCTGCGCAAGCACCTGGAGGAGTGCGCCAAATGCCGGCTCGCCGCCGGGGAGCTCAAGGACGTCAACGCGGGGATTCCCGCGCTGCTGCCGGTCGCGGTCATCGGCTGGTTCGCCGCCGGGTACGCCGTCAAGGCGGCCGGGGTGGTGGCGGGTGGGGCCGTCGCCGCCGGTGGGGCGGGGGCCGCCGCCGCCGTGGGCGGGTCCTCGGCCGGAGCCGGGGCGGGGGCCGCCGCGGGGGCCGGGGCCGCCGGGTCGTCCGGGGGTGCGGGGGCGGGGGCCGGGGGTGCCGCCGTGTCCGAGGGGCTGGGGCTGCCCGCCAAGGCCGCCATCGCCGCCGGGCTGGCGGTGGCCGCGGCCGCCGGGGTGGTGTTCGCCCTCGCCGGGGACGATCCCGAACCGCGGGCGGGGGCCGGGCCCGCGCCGGCGCCGCCCCGGGCCGCGGCGCCGGTGGTGCCGGAGCCGCCGGTGTCCGCCGCCCCGGAGAGCAGCGCGCCGGGGGTGGTGGCGCCGGCTGCGCGGGGACCCGTACCTTCCCGGCGGGCGCCGGAGCCGGCCATGCGGGCGCCGTCGCGGGTGGTCGCGAAGCCGCCCGTTCCGGTGTCGCCGGGGCCGAAGCCCGCGCCGACGGTCACGAAGCCGTCGCCGAAGCCGTCCGCGCCGGCGCGGGGGTTCCAGCTGGCGGGGCTCGGGCACTCCGCGTACGGGCGGCACACCGGGCCGGAGGTGGAGACCTGGCGCAGCAGCTGGGTGTGGCAGCGGTGGGGGCCGGTGATCGGGGGGCAGCGGTTCGCGCAGGGCATCACCGTGAACTCCCGTTCCTCGGTGGAGATCACCCTCAACCGGCAGTGCACGGGCTTCTCGGCGCGGGCCGGGGTGGACGGGCTGTCGCTGCTGACCGACGGGACGCTGCGGTTCTCCGTCTACGGCGACGGGCAGCGGCTGTGGCGTTCGGACGCGCTCGGCTACGGGGACGCCCCGGCGGACGTACGGGTGTCGCTGGCCGGGCACCGGACGCTGCGGCTGGTGGTGGAGCAGGCCGGGCAGGGGCACCTGCGGACCCTGGCGAGCTGGGCCGACGCGGTGATCAGCTGCCGCTGAGCGCGGTGGGGGCGGCGAGCAGGTGGGCCACCTCGGTGGGGGTGAGGGTCCGGCCCTCCGCTTCCGCCGCGGCCTGGCCGGCCGCACCGAGCAGGGCGCGGGTCCGGGCCGGGAGGCCCTCCAGGGCGGCCTCCTCCGGCACCGAGCGCGGATGGCCCCCGCGCCACGCGGTGGCCGCCGCGAGGACGCGTACGCTCTCGGCCGGCCGGTCGGCGTCCGCCAGCAGCAGGGCCGCCGTCTCGGCGAGCGCGGCGAGGAAACGTTCCGCGCAGCGGGCGGCGACCGCGGTGGCGAGGCCCTGCGCGGCCTTGGCGAGGCCGGCGTCCGGGCCCTGTTCCCGGCCGAGGAGGGCGGCCTCGACGGTGTCCAGTCCGGCCGCGAACTGCGGGGGCCCGGCGAGCCCCGTGGCCACCTCCCGGGCACTCGCGCACGCGGCGCGGGCGCGGGCGGTGTCACCGCGGCGCAGGGCGAACATCGCCTCCAGGAGCCGGGCGAAGGCGGCGACGTCGGACGGCCCGCCCTGCCGTTCGGCTTCCGCCTCGGCCTCGTCCAGGAGCCGCTCGGCGCCGTCGAGGTCGCCGCCGCTGTAGGCGGCCTCCGCGATGCGGGCGATGGCGAAGGGGGCCTCGGTGTCGGCGCCGACCTCGCGGGCCAGGCGCAGGCACTCCTCGTACTCGGTGCGCGCCTCCTCGTACCGGCCACGCGAGAGGGCCATCTCACCGGTGGCGCTGGCGACCTGGGCGCGGGTCCAGCGGTCGCCGACGCGGGAGGCGATCGTGCGGAGCTCGGCGAGGTCGGCGTCCACGGTGGGCAGGCCGCCGGTGGTGTCGATGGCGGTGTGGGCGCGGAGCATGAGGATGACGGCGAGTTCCCAGTCCCCGGCGTGGCGGCGGGCGTTGGCGACGCCCTGTTCGAGGTCGGCGAGGAGAGAGGAGGTGTCGCCGGTGAGGAAGCCGAGCGCGGGCCAGAGCACGCCGGGGAACCGGACGGATTCGGACGTGTCCTTGCGGAAGGCCTCCCGCATGCGGTGGGCGAGGGCGCGGAACTCGGGGGTGCGCAGCTGCTCGCCGCGGTTGGTCTCGGTCAGCAGGAACATGTGGAGGATCCGCAGGTGCAGGGAGGCCCAGTACGCGGGGGAGTCCTCGGGCGGGTCGCCGGGCGTGCGGGCGAGGATTCGGCCGATCCATTCGGCGCCCTCGACGCGGTAGTCGCGCAGCCACCAGAACCAGCCCAGGGCGAGGGCGATGCGCTGGGCGGCGTACGGGTCGGGGGCCGCGAGGGTGGTGTCGAGGGCGGCGCGGAGGTTGTCGAGCTCGGTCTCGACGCGCCGGATCCACGGGAGCTGGGCCGCGGAGCGGAGCAGGGGTTCGGCCCGCTCGGCGAAGGCGAGGTAGTGCGCGGCGTGGCGGTCGGCGGCGGCGCGGAGGCCGTCCGGGTCGGCGGCGGCGCGCTCGGCGGCGTACTCGTGGATGGTTTCGAGCATGCGGTAGCGCATGCCGGGCGCGGTCTCGTCCGCGTCGGGCTCGGCGACGACGAGGGACTTGTCGACGAGGGAGCCGAGGACGTCGGCGACGTCGAGGGGAGCGCCCGGCCGCGGCTCGGCGCAGACGGCTTCGGCGGCGGCCAGGTCGCAGCCGCCGGCGAAGACGGACAGCCGGGTGAGGACGGCCCGTTCGGCGGCGTCGAGGAGGTCCCAGGACCAGTCGACCACGGCCCGCAGGGTCTGCTGGCGGGGCAGCAGGGTGCGGGCGCCGCCGGTCAGGAGACGGAAGCGGTCGTCCAGCCGGTCGGCGATCTGGCGCGGGGTGAGCAGCCGCAGCCGGGCGGCGGCCAGCTCGATGGCGAGCGGCAGACCGTCCAGGCGGGCGCAGATCTCGGCGACGGCGGCGGGGTCGTCGGCGGGGGTGAAGCCGGGGCGGGCGGTGGCGGCGCGCTCGGCGAAGAGGCGGTGCGCGGGGGCGGGCGGCAGCGGTTCGACGGGGCGCACGAACTCGCCCGGTACGCCGAGGGGTTCACGGCTGGTGGCGAGGATGCGGACGCCGGGGCAGTGGGTGAGGAGGCGTTCTGCGAGGGCGGCGGCGGCGCCGATGACGTGTTCGCAGTTGTCGAGGACGAGGAGCAGACGGCGGTGCGCGCAGTGCTCGACGAGGAGGTCGGTGGGGTCGGCGGCGGTGGCCTTCTCGCGGGCGACGAGGTTGCTCTCGCGCAGGCCGAGGGCGCTGAGGACGGCCCCGGGGACGGCGGCGGGATGGTCGAGGCGGGCGAGTTCGACCAGCCAGCCGGATTCGGGCTGGTCGGCGGCGGCGTGCTCGGCGAGGCGGGTCTTTCCGGAACCACCGGGTCCGGTGAGGGTGACGAGGCGGAAGGCGGCGAGGTCGCCGGCGAGGGCCGCGAGGTCGGGCTCACGGCCGACGAAGGAGGTCAGGCGGGGGCGGAGGTTGCCGCGGGGGTGCGGGGGCGGGGGCGGCGGGGCTTGTTCGGGCTGGAGCAGCTCCGCGTGCAGGGCGCGCAGGCGCGGGCCGGGGTCGGCGCCGAGGTGGTCGGCGAGATCGCGTCGGGTGCGCTCGTAGGCGACGAGCGCGTCGGCGGGGCGTCCGGCGGCGCGCAGTGCGCGCAGCTGCTGGGCGCGCAGTTCTTCGTCGTACGGATGCTCCTCGATCAGCGCCTCGATCTCGGGCAGGAGCGCGGCCGGTGCGGTGGCGCCGCAGCGCAGGTCCGCCTCGACGCGGTCGCGCGCGGCGCGGGTGCGGCGGGCCTCGGCGGCGGCGGCGTGGGGGGTGCGGGCCGGCTCGGGGAGGTCGGCGAGGGCGGGTCCGCGCCAGAGGGCGAGGGCCTCGCGGAGGGTGGCCGCGGCGGTGGCGGGGTCGGGGTCGGGGGCGCCCAGCTGCGCGGAGCCGAGGTCGGCGAGGCGGGTGAAACGGTGGAGGTCGACGTCCTCGCGGGCCGCGGCCAGGCGGTAGCCGCCGGCGGGGTCGGCGAGGACGCTGTCGCGGGATCCGAGGGCGCGGCGCAGCCGGGAGACGAGGGCCTGGAGGGCGGCGGGGGCGTCCTGGGGCGGGTCGTCGCCCCAGACCTCGTCGACGAGGTCGGGGACGCGGGCGGCGGCGGGGGCGCCGGCGCGCAGGGCGAGGGCGGCGAGGAGCGCGCGCAGGCGGGCGCCGCCCAAGGGGAGGGGGGCGCCGGTCTCGTCGCGTGCCTCGGTGACGCCGAGGATGAGGTACCGCACCGGGCAATTCTGCCCTGCCGGCGGGCGGAGCGACGCTGGGTTTCCCGCCGCTTGGCGGGCGCATGCCTCCGGCGGGGACCGAGCAGCCGGGCCGCCCCCCTGTGGCGGGGGCGGCGTACGGCGGCGGGGGGCCGTTCCGCGCCCTGCGGCCGAGGCCACGCCCCGTGGGGCTCGTGGCTCGGCCCCTGGGCCTGCCGCGCGGCGCCGGGGGCGCACCTGCGAGGCGGTATGGCGGGGCGGAGCGACCCCGGCGAGGGCCCGGCGGGCCGCGGATGATCCGGAGCCGGACCCCAAGGCCCGTAGGCAGGGCGGGAGCGACCCCGTTTTGAAGGCCCGGCTGGCCCCGAGAGCCCGGGCTCACGGCCCGTACCGCGGGGCGGGGCGAACCAGACGAGAGCCCGGCGGGCTGCGGGTGATCCCGGGGCGGGGCCCCAAGGCGCGCACGGGTGAGGCGAACCCGACGAAGGCCCGGGCCGTGTTCTGTCCCGGAGCCGGGGCCCAGCGCGGGGCGGCCTACCCCGGCGAAGGGCCCGACGGGATCTGCCTGGGCCCGGGGCCTGGGTCGCTGCGCGGAGCGGTCCCCTACCCGCCCTTCCGCCGTTCGCGCCTCAGTCGCCGGCGCGGCTGGGAGACGTAAGGGGTGCTGGTTGCATTCTGGTGCGGCTCACCACACGGCGCTCCGCGCCCGCGCCTCAAACGCCGGCGGGGCTGAGGTTGACCTGGCGGTGGGGGCTCAGGCGGTGTGGAGGGTGGTGAGGGTGCGGGTGGCGATTTCGGTGCCGATGGGGAGGGAGGCGGTGGCCGCCGGGGAGGGGGCGTTGAGGACGTGCACCGTGCGCGGGGCCTCCTGGATGAGGAAGTCGTCCACGAGGGTGCCGTCGCGCAGCACGGCCTGCGCCCGGACCCCGGCCGCCGCCGGCGTCAGGTCCGCGGCGGTGACGGCGGGCAGAAGGCGGCGTACGGCCTCCGTGAAGGCCTGCTTCGACAGCGAGCGGTGGACCTCCCCCGCCCCGTAGCGCCAGTGCCGGGCGGCCATCCGCCAGGACCCCGGCCAGGCCAGCTCGTCGGCGAGGTCGCGCGGCCGCACGGTGCCCCAGTCGTAGCCCTCGCGGGCCAGCGCGGGCACGGCGTTGGGCCCGACGTGGACGCCGCCGCCGATGCCCCGCGTGAGGTGGACCCCGAGGAACGGGAACGCCGGGTCGGGCACCGGGTAGACCAGTCCCCGCACCAGCTCCGGACGGGCCAGGTCGTGGTACTCCCCCCGGAAGGGGATGATCCGCATGCCCGGGTCGTCACCGGCGAGGCGGGCGATCCGGTCGCACTGCAGGCCCGCGCAGTTCACCAGTACCTTCGCCCGGACCACGAGCCCGGACGTGGTCCGCACCGCGACGGCGGAGGGCCGGCGCGAGATCAGGTCCACCTCGGCGCCGTAGACGATCTCCGCACCCGAGGACTCCGCGAGCTGCGCGGCGACCTGCCCGTAGTCGACGATCCCGGTCGTGCCGACGTGGATGGCGGCCAGCCCCCGGACCTCAGGCTCGTACTCCGCGATCTGGGCCGGGCCCAGCTCGCGCACCGGGATGCCGTTCTCCCGGCCGCGCTGGACCAGCGCGTGCAGCCGGGGCAGCTCGGCGCGCTCGGTGGCGACGATCAGCTTGCCGGTCACCTCGTGCGCGATGCCGTGCTCGGCGCAGAACTTCACCATCTCGGCGGCCCCGCGCACCGCGAAGCGCGCCTTCAGGGACCCCGGGCGGTAGTAGATCCCGCTGTGGATCACCCCGCTGTTGCGGCCCGTCTGGTGCCGGGCGGGCCCGGCCTCCTTCTCCAGTACGGTCACCCGCGTGCCCGGGGCCAGGCGCGTCAGGGCGTGCGCCGTCGCCAGGCCGACGATCCCGCCGCCGATCACCAGCACATCGCAGTCCACGCCGCCGCCCACGCTGACACCTCCCACCCCTGCATACTGCACCCCGCCACCGACAGAGCGGCTACGCGGGTGCCACCAGCAGCGGGCGGGCCCGCTCGCGCAGCTCCGCGACGCGCGGTTCGTCCCCGTACGGTTCGAGCCGGTACAACAGGTCCCGTACATACTCGTTCGTCCGCGCCGAGGAGATCCGGCCCGCGACCTCCACCGCCCGGGTGCCGGCCGCGCAGGCGGCGTCGAGGTTGCCCGACTCCAGCTCGGCGACCGCGCTGACCACCAGGCGCAGCCCGTGCGAGCGCACGTACTCCTCCGTGGGGCGGGACAGCGCCTGCTCGGTGAAGCGGCGGACCTGACGGGGCAGCTTCAGGTCCCGGTAGCATTCCGCCGCATCCGCCGCGAAACGGTCGTACGAGTAGAAACCCAGCCAGGTCGGGTCGGGATCCCCCTCGCGGGAACGCTCCAGCCAGCCCTCCGCCGCGCGCAGGGCCGCCTCGGCGGCGCCGGCGTCGCCCGCCTTCGCGTGGGCTCGGGCCTCGACGAGGCGGAAGAAGCTCATGGTGCGGGCGGTGGCGAGGCCGCGGTTGCGCTCGACGGCGGCCTGCGCGAGGTCCACGCCCTCGTCGGGGAAGTCCCGGTAGGTGGCCTGGAGGGACATCGAGGCCAGGACGTACCCGCCGAGCGGTACGTCGGCGGCCGCGCGGGCCAGCCGCAGCGCCTGGATGTAGTAGCGCTGGGCGGCCTCCTGCTGACCGGTGTCGAAGGCCATCCAGCCGGCGAGGCGGGTCAGTTCGGCGGTCGCCCCGAAGAGGGCGCGGCCCACCTCGTCGGTGTACGAACCGAGGAGGAGGGGCGCGGCGTCGACGCGCAGGCACTCGGGCACCATCGAGGAACGCCAGTCGCCGCCGCCGTACTTGGAGTCCCAGCGGCGGGCGTCCTCGGCGGCCTCGCGCAGCTTCGTCACGTCGCTGTGGCCGACGCGCTGCGGGGAGGCGTCCGCCGGGGGTGCGGGGGGCGGGGGTACGGGGGCCGGCTGCCCGGTCGCGGACCGGGCGGGCCCGGCTCCGGCGACGACGCCCTGCGCGGGGCCCTCGGGCGCCGCCTGCCGGTGCGGGCCGGCGGCCCCTGCCCCGGCCCGGCCACCAGCCGCCGCCCCCCGGCGGGGCAGTACGGACATGGCGGGCCGGACGGAGAGCCCACCCGCCGGCCCGGCGGGGTGGGCGGCCGTGGGCCCGGCGACCGGCCCGGCCGGGGCCCCGGCAGGGCGCACACCCGTAGGCCCAGCAGAGTGCGCAACCGTAGGCCCAGCAACCGGCCCGGCCGAGGGTCCGGCCGGGGCCCCGGCAGGGCGCACACCCGTAGGCCCAGCAGAGTGCGCAACCGT
>NZ_JBVJLO010000011.1:249308-259716 GCF_055584685.1 Streptomyces sp. NPDC102258 | reverse complement strand
GTAGGCCCAGCGACCGGCCCGGCCAATGGCGCGGCCGAAGGCCCGGCCCCGCGCCCGCCAGCCCCGCCCGGCGGCCCCGGCGGCGATCGGTGCGTACGGGGCTCGGCGCGCTCGGCGCCGCCGGAGGCGTGCGGTCCGCCCGGCTCGGGGGCGCCGTCCGCGCCGCCCGGGCCCGGCTCGCGCGCCACCGAGCTGTCGGCCGGAGATATCAGCCAGCGCGACGCGGGCGTCGCGTACGCCGACACCGTGAAGGACCCGGCGAGCGACTGCCAGATCCCGCCACCGCCCCGGCGCCCCGCGAGGTCGAGCCGGTAGAGGTCGGTCGCCGAGCGCACGGCCGCGCCGATGTCGCGCGGGAAGGCCAGCCCGACCTCGGGCGCGGGGTCCGCGTCGGCCAGGCCGATCTCGTGCAGCGGCACCGGCCGCCCCAGCTTCGCGCCGATCGCGGCGGCGATCAGGTGCGGGGCGGCGCCCTGCGGCACCATCCCCTTGGACACCCAGCGCGCCACCGAGGTCTTGTCGTACCGAAGCGTCAGTCCGCGCTGCGCGCCGAGGTCGTTGACCCGCCGGGCCAGTCCCGCGTTGCTGATGCCCGCGAGGGCGAGGACGGCGCCGAGCTTCTCATTGGGCTCGCGGAGCTCCCTGGACATGCGCCACCCCTCGTCACACGCGGAACGCAGACGCCGCCGGGGCATAGGCGCCCGGCATTTCGTAAACCCAGCGTAGTTCCCCGCCTCCCAAGCGTTAAGGCCCCGAGTTCCGTATGGCGGGATTGTTGTCCGTATGCACAGTCCGGGCGCTCCCGACCCCGGGGCGCACGTGTCAGCCCGTGCTCCGGCTGTGTGGCCGTGCGCCCGGCCGTGCGCTCTGGCCGCTCCCGGGGCCCGGCGATTCGATGTGCGGTGCGTGGGTCGGCCCGCCGGGTGGAACCGGCGGGCCGGGGGATGCCGCTGCCTCAATCCCCGCGGGTGGCGGAACGGTCCGGGGGGTGGTTCCCGCCTCCCGGACCGCGCCACCGCGCGCGCACCGGGCGGGCCTGAAGGGGCCGCGACCGGCCCTCAGTACGGCCTGAGAATGGCTGAAACCGACCTATGGGGCGGGGGGAACGGAACGCCAAATACCGTGTGACCGAGGCGTGTTCGTTCACCCGCGCGCCCCCGAAGCCCCTCTCGCACGCCCGTCTCGTGGCAGCATGGACCCCGAGCCACCCGGGGCCCCGCCGGCCGCGCGCTCAGCGCTGACCACGTCGTCCGTACCGACCACGTCGTCCGCGCCGTCCGTGCGTTCCGCGCCGTCCGTCGCCCCGGTCAGGTGCCCACGGGCTGGGGGAGGCGGCGGTGCGCTGGTTGGTCGGGTGGAGCAGTATCGCCGCGAGCTTCGGCACGGCCGGACGGGTCTTCGACCAGGGCACATCGAGCCGCACCCCCACGGGCCCGGCCGGCTACGCGGACCCCGCCCACGACCCTCACGGCCCCCACGGCCACTACCCCCACGCGGACCCCCGCCGCGGCGGCATCGCCGACGCCGCGTACGCCGACGACCCGGCCGCCCAGGACGCGGAACGCACCGTCCACCCGGTCGGCGCCCAGCTCCTGTGGGGAGATCCCGACCCCCTGTGGGCCGTCGGCGACTGGCGCCCCGACGAGATCCGCACCGTCACCGCCGACCCCGCGGACCCCTTCACCCGCCTCGCCGTCCTCGGCTGCTGCGGCGCCACCGACGCCGACTTGCGCCGCGCCCTGTACGCCGCCCGCGGCGGGGCCCTGCGCCACCTCACCGAGTGGCCCGGCAGCTACACCGCCGTCGTCCAGGCGGGCCGCCGCATCACCGTCCTCGGCGACCTGGCCGGCGCCCGGCCCGTCTTCTACACGCCCTGGGCGGGCGGGACCGCGTACGCCACCGCCGCGCTGCCGCTCGCGGACCTCATCGAGGCGCAGCTCGACGTCGGCCACCTCGCGGCCCTGCTGGCCTGCCCCGACAGCCCGGAGGCGCTGGGCGACGGCACACCGTACGTCGGCGTGCGGCGCATCCCGCCCGGCCACACGCTGATCCTGCGCGAGGGCTCCCGGGAGATCACCGGGTACGAGCCGGTGGCCTCCCTCGCCGTGGCCGCGCCCGAGGCGGACCCGGAGCGCGCGGTGGAGGGCGTACGGGAAGCGTTGACGGCCGCGGTGCGCGCCCGGCTCACGGCGCCCCGGCATGCCCCCGACGCGCTGGTACCCGATCCCGGGCCCGTACCGGGCATGGGCCCCGCCGACCGGCGCGCCGCCCGCGGCGCCCCCGCGCCGGGGGTGGGCGCCGACCTCTCCGGCGGCAGCGCCTCCGCGACCCTGGCCCTCCTCGCCGCCGGGCTGCCCGGCTCGCCCGGCACCCTGCCCGGCACCGGCTCCCGCCTCCTCGCCGTCACCTTCAACGACCTGGCCACCCCGGCGGGCCGCGAGGCCGAACTGGCACGCGCCCACGCCCTCGCCGCCGACCCCCGGCTCCACCACGTCGTGGTCGCCGCCGCCGACGAGGCCCTCCCGTACGCGGACCTCGACGGCCCGCTCACCGACGAACCCGGCCCCTCCCTCGTCTTCGCCGCCCGCGAGCGGCGCCGGCTGGCGGCGGGCTCCGCCGACCACTTCACCGGGCACGGGGCCCGCCAGGTCCTCGACGCGCACCCGGCCCGGATGGCCGACCTCCTGCTGGACCGCAGGCGCCGCCACCTGCTGCGCCCGGTCGCCGCCCTCGCCCGTTCCGCGTCCGCGTCGGGCGAGTCCCTGCTGGTCCCGCTCACCGTGTACGCGGCGGCCCGCCGGCTCGCCCGTACGCCGTACCGCGCGGGCATCGAGGCCGCCGCGGCCCGGCTGCGCGAGGGCGGGGCCGCCACCACCGCCTCGGGGCCGGTCGACGCCTCGCTCGCCGCCCTGACCTGGTCCCGGCCGGGCCCCGCCGCGGGCTGGCTCACCGGGGAGGCCCTGGCGGAAGTATCGATCCGTCTGCGGGCCGCCGCCGGCCGGCCCCCGCTGTCGCTGCGCCCCGGCGAGGCCCGCGCCCGGGCGACGCTGGCCCGGCACGCCGCCGACCACCGGGTTTTCGAGCAGGCCGTGGAGGTCCGCAGCCAGCGCCTGCACGCGCCGTTCCTCGACAACCAGGTCGTACGGGCCGCACGGGCCCTGCCGGAGTCCCTGCGGGTGCAGCCCGGGGCCCGGGCCGCGGTCCTGCGCAGCGTGCTGGCCTCCGCCGGGGTGCGGGAACTGCCGCCCGGCTGGGGCGCCACCGACCACGCCCCGAACGAGAGCGCCACCCGGCTCGGGCTGCGCGCCGCCCTGCCCGGCCTGCTCGCCCTCTTCGCCACTCCCCTGCTGGCGGAGGCCGGGCTGGTCGACACCCGGCTCGTGCGGCAGGCCCTGGCCGACGCCGCCGACGGGCGGCCCGTACCGCTCGACGGTCTGGGGGAACTCGTCTCGATGGAACTGTGGCTGCGCCGCCTCCTGGCCCGCCGCGGCACCTGCTGGACCGGCACCTCGACCCCGCGCCGCCGCGCGGTCCCGGCCCTCGACGCCTCCCTCCCCCGCCTCCCCCGGGGCGCCCCGGCCGGCCACTGAGCCGTCACCGGCCCCGGCCGACCGCCGACCGGCCGCCGGCCGACCGCTCGCCGCCCGGCCGCCCGGTCCCCCGCGTCGTAGAATCGGCGCATTGTGTCTGAGTCCCCGAATCCCCAGCCCAGCCTCCCGGACACCGCGCCGGAGGCGACCGCGTACGTGCCCCCCAAGTGGCGTACCGAGCCCCGTTTCCCCGACGGCCCCGCGCCCGACCCCGCCGGGTCACACCACGAGCGCCGGATCCGTAGCTTCCAGCCGCGCCGCAGCCGGGTGACCACCGGCCAGGGCGAGGCGCTCAAGCGCCTGTGGGGCACCTGGGGTCTCGACATCGACGGCCACGACGTCATCGACCTGCGCAAGCTCTTCGACGGCCTGCCCGTGGTCCTGGAGATCGGCTTCGGCATGGGCGAGGCCACCGCCCAGATGGCCGCCGCCGACCCCTCGACCGGCATCCTCGCCGCCGACGTGCACACCCCGGGCCAGGGCAACCTGCTCGCGCTCGCCGAACGCAACGGCCTCACCAACGTCCGCGTGGCCAACGGCGACGCCATCATCCTGCTCCGCGAGATGCTGCCGCCCGACTCCCTCGCGGGGATGCGCGTGTACTTCCCGGACCCCTGGCCGAAGGCCCGTCACCACAAGCGGCGCCTGATCCAGCCCGAGTTCCTCGACCTGGCCGCCACCCGCCTGGCTCCCGGGGCCCTGCTGCACTGCGCGACCGACTGGGAACCGTACGCCGAGCAGATGCTCGAAGTCCTCACCGCGCACCCGGAGTTCGTGAACACGCAGGCGGACGGCGGGTACGCGCCGCGGCCCGCCTACCGTCCCCTCACCCGCTTCGAGGGCCAGGGCCTCGACAAGGGCCACGTCGTCCACGACCTCCTGTTCACCCGCGCCGAGACCCCCGCCGAATCCGGGCTCTGACCTGGGCCCGGGCCGGGGCCTGACCCGCGTCCGCCCCGGGTCCGCCCCGGCCTCGAACCCGGTACCGAATCCCCGCCGGACCCGGGAACGGGAGAACGTCACTCCGAGTGTCCGACCGGCTCGGTAGGGTTATCAACGTGCTCCGGGCGCTCCACCTTGTGCTCGCACGCACACCGGGCCCGGCCCGCGTGTGCGTGCCCGTCACCCTGCTCGCCGCGACCGGGGCCGGCATCCTCGAACTCGTACGGGAACAGACCGGCACGGCCGGCTTCTTCGTCGGCCTGAGCCTGGCCCTGCTGCCGGTGCCGCCGCTGATGGCGGCGTTCCGGTGGCTCGGCCGGGCCGCCCCGCACCCCTGGCGGCAGTTGCTGTTCTGCTTCGGCTGGGGGGCCTGCGCCGCGGCGCTGATCGCGATACTGGCCAACAGCTTCGCCACCGAGTGGATGGCCGCGGCCACCATGGACCCCTTCGACGCCGACCGGCTCGGCTCGGTGGCGATCGCGCCCGTCGTGGAGGAGAGCGCCAAGGCGGCCGCGCTGCTCCTCGTCTTCCTCTTCCGAAGACGACATCTGTCCGGCCCCGCCGACGGGTTCGTGCTCGCCGGTTTCACCGCCACCGGCTTCGCCTTCACCGAGAACGTCCTCTACCTGGGCAACGCCTTCGAGGAGGATGTGGCCAAGGGAACCTGCGCCCTGGACTCCGTGACGGCGGCGACCTTCTTCGTACGGGGGGTGCTGTCCCCGTTCGCGCACCCCCTCTTCACCGTGCTCACCGGCCTCGGCTTCGGCGCGGCCGCCCTGGGCGCCCGCCGCGGCGGCCGGGTCCGGCGGGCACGGCTGCCGCTGCTGGGCCTGACCTTCGCCATGGGGTTGCACGCCCTGTGGAACGCCTCCTCACACTTCGGTGATTACGGTTTCTACGTGGTCTACGGCTGCGTGATGGTCCCGGTGTTCGCGCTGCTGCTGGGGCTGGCCGTGCGGATACGGCGCCACCGCCTGCGGGCCGTCGCCGCCGAGCTGTCGGTATACGCCCGCGCGGGCTGGCTCGGCCCGGCGGAGGTGCCGGCCCTGGCTTCGATGCCGGCCCGCTCGCTGGCGCGCGCCCTGGCCCGCCGCACCGGAGGCCGCCCCGCCGCCCGGACGGTGTCCCGCTACGCGGCGGACGCCGCCGCCCTGGCCCTGCTGCGCCAACACGCCCGGCACACGGGCCCGGCCCGCGGCCCCGCCCACGCCCGCGACCTCCCCGGAGGGAACCTCACCGGCCGGGACCTCACCGAACGGGATTGCGCCGCCCGGGACTTCGCCGCCCGGGAGCGGGAGCTGCTGCACCGCCTCTGGCTGCGCCGGGCGACGGCCGCGCCCGTCCTGGCCCGCGCGGCGGTCCTGGAGGAGCTGCTGCCGCCCCGCTTCGACCCCCTCCCCGTACCCCACCCGTCCCGGGCGCCCCTCCAGTCGGCGGTTCCGCCTCCCCGGCGCCCGGCCGCCCTGTCGGCCCCCGGCCGCTGAGGCGGCGCGGGCCGCCCCGGGTCGCGTCAGACGTTGAGCCCCTTGGCTTCGAGCCAGGCCAGGGGGTCCACCGTGGAGCCGCCCATGCGTACTTCGAGGTGCAGGTGGGCCCCGGTGACGTTGCCGGTCGCGCCGACCCGGCCAATGGTCTCGCCCGTGCCGACGGTGCCCGAGGTGACCGACATGGAGGAGAGGTGGCAGTACCAGACCTCCGTACCGTCGTCGAGCCGGAGCACGATCCGGTAGCCGTACGCGCCCGACCAGCCGGCCGAGACGACCTTCCCGCCGCCCACGGCCTTGACGGGGGTGCCGGTCGGCGCCGCGAAGTCGAGGCCGGTGTGGTGGCCGGAGGACCACATGGAGCCGGAGTCGCCGTAGTGGGAGGTGAGGGTGTAGGCGGAGGTCGGCAGCGAGAACCCGCCCGAGGACTTCGCGCCCGAACCGGCACCGCCCCCCGCGACGGCGGGCGCCTGCTCGGCGACCGCCTTCACCGCGGCCGCCTCCCGCACGGCCGCCTTCGCCGCCTCGGCCTGCTCGGCGGCCGCCCGCTCCGCCGCGACGCGGGCCGCTTCGGCCTCCTTCTCGGCGGTTTCCCGCTGCCCCCGGGCCTCCTGGGCGGCGGCTTCGCGCGCGGCCCGCTCGGCGTCCGCCCGGGCCTGGGCCTCGACGGCCTCGTGCTGCGACTCGGCCTGCTGGAGGATGCGGTGGCGCAGCGCCTCACCCGCGTCGGCGGTCTGCGGCCGGAGTGCCCCGTCGGCCTGCTGCGGGATCCCGGCGACGGGGACGGCCGCCGCGTCGGAGGCGCCGCCGTCCAGCAGGTCCGGCAGGTCGGGGAGCGAGGGCAGGGATATCGCGAGCTGGGGCCGGTCCTGCGCGGTGGCGATGCCGCCCGCGCCGACCGCCGCGATCACGCCGACGCCGAGCACGGTCGAGCTGCGGGCGAGACCGCCGCGCGGCTTGAGGACGCGGTGCTTGCCGCGAACCGGCCGGGCGGAGTCCTCCGTGGGGTTCCACTCGCCCCAGGCTCCCGCGGTGGGCGTCTCCGGGACGTCGATGCCTTCAGGGGCAGGCGAGTTGGAGGCCACGGGGGCACACTCCTCATGAGCGAGAACGCGCACGGGTGCCGTCTCTTGCGACGGCTGGGACATCCGCGCTGCGTTATCGAAAGGTAATAGAAGAGGGGGAGTGATTCCAAGCTGTGGCGATTGATCGTTAACGCCAATCAGCCACCCCCCGCACAACTCTGGCCTGGACATCAGCCATGAAGCCGCCCATCCCCTGCCAAAAAACCCACACCCTCCCCACCCCTCCGGCCACGGTGGCGCGATGACGCCCCCTCACCCCTCTCGCCGACAGCGCTCCCGCCACCACGCACCGTCACCACCGCCTCGTGATCGCACCGTTACGCCGCCCCGCCGCGCGGCACCACCGGCACCGTCCGCCTGCGCTCCGGCTGGCCCGCCCTCGGCCGGCCGACCGCCAGCAGCGCCATGTCGTCGGTCGCCCCGCCCCCCGTGTGCCGGCGGACGTCGCCGCTGAGCGCGTCCAGCAGCTCGTCCGGCCCCGGGAAGACCCGCCCCCGCAGCCGGGCCGCCGGATCGTAGAAGGCGCCCGCCGCGTCCCGCGCCTCGGTCAGCCCGTCGGTGAACAGCAGCAGGGTGCCGCCCTCCGGGAAGGGCCACTCCCCGACCCGGTCCGGCACCCGGGCCGACAACTCGCCCAGCCCCAGCGGCAGCGCGGGCTCGGCCGGGGCGAGCACCACCAGCCCCCCGTCCGCGTGCAGCAACAGCGGCTCGGGATGACCCCGGTTGAGCAGCCGCAGCACCCCCGCGCCGGCCGGGACCTCCCCGAGCACGCAGGTCGTGAACCCCTCGACGGCGTCCAGGCTGTCCCGGCGCACCCCCTCACGGGCCAGCGCCCGCTCCAGCCGCCGCGCGAGCGCCTCCAGGGTCGGCTCGGTCTCCGCCGCCTCCCTGAAGGCCCCCAGCACCACCGCCACGGCCTCCACCGCCCCCAGCCCCTTGCCCCGTACGTCACCCACCGCGAGCCGCACGCCGTACGGGGTGTCCTGGACGGCGTAGAGGTCCCCGCCGATGAACGCGTCGGCCTGCGCGGCCTCGTACCGCGCGGCGACGTGCAGCCCCGCGATCCGCTCGGCCGGGGTCGGCAGCACGGCCCGCTGGACGGCCTCGGCGATCCCACGCGCCGAGGCGAGCCGCTCGCCGCTGCGCCGTACGACCTGGTTGATGAGCAGGGCCAGCCCCGACACCGTCACCACGGTCGCCAGCTCGGTCACCCCCTCCACCTGCCAGCTGGTGCCGTTGGCGAAGTGCAGGGCGACGACGGCGGCGCTGGCGGCGATGCCGGTCAGGGCGGTCGCCCGGTAACTGAAGAGGGGGGCCGCGACCAGCGGGGCGGCCGTGAAGAAGGGGGAACCCGTAAAGCTGGGCGGGGTCGCCACGTCGAAGACGAGACCGAGGAGGATCAGCACCACCGGGAGGATCCGCACCACGCGCCGGGCGGCGCCGTCGCCGGCCGCCGCCGGACCGCCCGCGTCGAAGCCCTGCCGACCCAGCCCCGCCACGCTGCTCTCCTGCCGCCCGGTCCCGCGTCGCCCCCTCCAGGCTGTGGGGACGGCCCGGGGCGGGCGACCGGGCCGGACCGATCGGGTGACGGACATACGACGAAGGCCCGGCTCCACAAGGGAACCGGGCCTTCGTACTGAGTAGCGGGGACAGGATTTGAACCTGCGACCTCTGGGTTATGAGCCCAGCGAGCTACCGAGCTGCTCCACCCCGCGTCGGTAAACCCAACTCTACGTCATCCGGGGGACGCCTCCGACCACTTCACCCCCGGGCACCCCACCAAAACCACATAACCCCAGGTCAGAGCCCGAAGAATGGATCCCTCGCCCCTTCCCGGGCCCAGCACAACGCCCCGCCCGGAGGACCCGGACGGGGCGCACACGACAGAGGCCCCGTCCGCGCGTGCGCGGACGGGGCCCCTTACGTCTATTCGGCGGCGTCCTACTCTCCCACAGGGTCCCCCCTGCAGTACCATCGGCGCTGAAAGGCTTAGCTTCCGGGTTCGGAATGTAACCGGGCGTTTCCCTAACGCTATGACCACCGAAATTCTTCGATCGCCGCCCCACACGACTATCCAGTCGGGCGCGACTCTCTACGTCAGATCCTACACGCCCCTCCCCGGCCCCCGGCACCGGGCGACTCGGGTTCCCCGGCGGAGCACGGCCGTTCTAGGCTCGTGGCCTGGGGGTGGGACATGGACGTACCGAACGTCGTCGGGGACTGGCAGGAGTACCAGTCCAAGGAATGGGCCGGCCTGCGCGTGCGCGTGCACAGCCTCAAGAAGGCCACACCGCAGCGCGGCCGAAGCTCTGACGCCAAGGGCCTCACCTACGTCGGCTTCCAAGTGACGTTCGAGAACCGCGGCTCGGAGTACTACGCGATCGGCCTGAGTTCGCATCCGTACCACTACGACGTCCGCGTGGGCCGGGACGGCCACGGGGCGTTCATCGACGAGGGCGGCGCGGAGACCATCCGCGACTTCAACCTCTACCCCCACCGGCGGGTCACGGCCACTCTCTACATCGCGGCGCCTGCCGCCAGGCTCAAGCAACTCGACATCCAGATCACGCCCAGCATCGACGGCGAGTCGGCGTTCGGATACGTATGGGTCGGAGGCCTCGGAGTCCACGAAGGCTCCACACGCCTGGGGTCCCGCGCGTCCTCAGCAGAACCCGGCGTTGCGAACGAAGTGGAACGCTTCCTGAAGGAAACCGCCTGCGACGACTCCTGACGCGCCTGGCCAACGGGCGCACCGGGCACGGCGAAGCGCCCCACCCGAAGGAATCGGGTGGGGCGCTCAGTGCCAGGTCAGAGGGGGTTGCCCTCGCCTGGGAGCGGTAGGCCATGTCGGACTCGAACCGACAACCAACGGATTAAAAGTCCGCTGCTCTGCCAATTGAGCTAATGGCCCTCCACGTGCTCACCCCAGAGCATAGCCGGAGAGGGGCTGTCAGCCGATCGGGTATCGCCGGGTGGGGTCCGGGGAGTTTGCCGGGGGCGGGTCGGGAAAGGGGTCGGCCCCCACCGCACCGGGGTGCTGTGGGGGCCGAGTCCGCGTCAGGTGAGGCTCAGGCGTCAGCCGTTGCGCTTCCAGCGGGGCTTGTCGTCACGACGGCCGCCGAAGGAGCCGGTGGAGCCGGAGGGGCGGTTGTCGTCGCGACGGCCGTAGGGGCGGTCGCCGGCGCCGCCGGAGCGGAAGCCACCGGTGGTCGGACGGTCGTCGCGGCGGAAGCCGCCACGGTCGCCACCACGGTCGTCACGGTTGAAGCCACCCGAGGGACGGTCGTCGCGACGGAAGCCACCGCCG